>NZ_JBIEIS010000028.1:0-175277 GCF_043496855.1 Nonomuraea sp. JJY05 | reverse complement strand
CGGGGCGGCCCGCGGCGGGGAGACGGCCGGGCTCAGCTCACGAGCCATGATGGGCGTCCCACGACTCCTGCAGGGACTTCAGGAAGGCGTCGGGGGTCATCTTGTTGCTGATCAGGCCCTGGATGCCGGGAGTCAGCTTGTCGATCATGCCGGGGGAGGCGAAGTCGGGGAACGGGACGATCCCGTTGCCCTGCGCCACCGGCGCGAAGACGCCCGCGATGTCGCCGCGCAGCCCCGTGGCGCCCAGCTCGGCCTTGGTGTCGACCGGCATGAACCCGCCGTCGAACTCGACCTTCGCCGCCTCCGGCGAGCTGAGGTAGTCGAGGAAGGCCGCGGCGACGTTCGGGTTCTTCGACTTCGACGAGATGGCGTACGCGACGCTGGCTCCCGAGGCGACCTTCGCGGGCTCGCCCGACGGTGTGGGCATGAGGAAGAAGCCCACGTCGTCCTTCATCTCGGTCTCCAGGGTGGAGGCCGCCCAGTTGCCGGTGATGAGGAACGCGCTGTCGCCCTTGGCGAAGCTCGCCAGCGCGTCGGCGTCGGCCGTGGCGCTCGCCCCGGCGGAGATGTATCCCTTCTTCGCCCAGTCGGCCAGCGTCTGGGTGGCCTTCAGCGCGGCCGGGTTGCCGATCGTCGCGCCCGGCTTGCCGTACACCCACGAGCGGTAGTCGTTGACGTCGCCGGTCACGTTGAGCAGCGCGTTCCACAGGTGGAACCCGCCGACCTGGAGCGCGCCGTTGCTCAGCGGGGTCTGGCCGGCGTCCTTGGCCTTCTGCATCGCGGCCTCGAAGTCGGCCAGCGTCTTCGGCACCTCTTTCACGATCTTCTTGTTGTAGAAGACGCCGAGCACCGAGAGCCCGCCGGGCACGGCGTACAGGCTGCCGGTCCCGAACTGCTTGGCCGACTTGTCGGAGCTGAGGACCTCGAGGCTGGCCGGCGGGAACTTGGTGGTCCAGCCGTACGCCTTGGACCACGGGCTCAGGTCGAGGATGAGACCGGCCGGGACCAGGGAGTTCATCGCGCCCGGGTTGTACTGGGCGATGTCCGGCGCCGAGTCGGACGACATCGCGAGCTTGATGGACTTGATGTAGTCGTTGAACGGCGTCATCTGGGGCTTGACGGTGACGTTGGGGTGCTTCTTGGTGAAGCCGTCGATGAGCGCCTTGGTGGGCGGGTCGTTGGTGTAGGCCAGGGTAAGCGTCACGGGGTCGTTCGAGATGGTGGTCGATACGTTGACCTTGGTCGCCGTACTTCCCCCCGAACTGCTGGCGCCCGCGCAGGCCGTCAGCGCGAACGCCGTCGTGACGCTGAGCGCCGCGAGCGCCGCACGCCGGGCTGGTCTCGTCATGCGTGTGACCTTTCTCCTCAATCGGGTGGGTGGCGTCGTGTCTTCGACGGCCTCATGGCGACCGGTTCTCATCCGGCGGAGGCTGGTCTCACCAGGCCGAACCTGGTCCGTTCGATCTCGTCCAGCGAGTGGAGCAGCGCCCCGTGGACGACGGCGTCCTCCTGGAGCGCCGAGACCTCCAGCGCCGGCTGGTCCAGCGGCTCGCCGGAAAGGTGGCGCCGGAGCGCCGCGAGCAGCGGCTCGCCGCATCTGGCCAGGGGCCCGCCGATGACGACGAGCCGCGGGTTGAGGATCGCCCGGATCACGGAGATCCCCTTGGCGAAGCGGCGGGCCACCACCTCGATCGCCTCCAGCGCCGCCGGCTCGCCGTCGACGACCGCGTCCAGCACGGCCTCCAGCGCGTGCTCTCCCGCGGCGTCGATCCGGGCCAGGAGCGCGCCGTCGGCGGCGCGTCCGGCCGCCGCCGTGGCCTGGCGCACGATCTCCGCGCCGCCGACCCGGTCCTCGAACGGGCCCAGGCCCTGCGGATGGCGGGGCGTCGAGGGGCCGTCGGTGAACAGGTCGAGGAAGCCCACGTCACCGGCGTCGTTGGAGGCGCCGCGGTAGAGCTCTCCGTTCAGCACGATACCGGCGCCGACCCGCTCGCCCCAGTGGATCATCACCAGCGAGTCCTCGCGCCGCTCCGCGTCCCGCCACCGCTCGCCCTGCGTGGCCAGCTTGACGTCGTTGTCCAGGTAGACGGGGCAGCCGAGCGCCTCCGTCAGCCGGCGCACGAGCAGGTCGCCGGTCAGGCCGGGCATGCTCGGGATGAGTTTGATGACCCCGGCCGCCGGGTCGACGATGCCGGGGGTGCCCACCGAGGCGAACCAGAGGTCGCCGGTCGTGATGCCCGTCGCGCGCAGCGTCCGCTCCACCGCGGACAGGAGCGTCTCCACCACCTCGTCGCCGCCGGGACCGGCGCCGAGCTGCTCCGCGTCGGAGGCCGTGACCGTGCCGGCCAGGTCCGCCAGCGCCACGCGCACGTCCTGCGGGCTGATCGACAGGCCCAGCACGTGGCCGGCCTCCGCCCGGAACCGTACGAGCTGCGCCGGCCGCCCCGCCCGGGTGGAGTCGCGATCGAGGGGACCGAACTCGACGAGCCCTTCGGCGACCAGGGCGTTGAGCGAGCGGGTGACCGCCTGGCGGGACAGCCCCACCGACTTGGCCAGCGCGGACACGCTCATGCTGGACTCCTTCGGCGGCGCGGCCCGCAGCTTGCGCAGGACGGCGGCTGCGTTGACCTCGCGCATGAACTGCGTCCCGGCCGCGACGACCTGCTCCATGCTCTCTCCCTGCGATCGGTTGCCGGTACGCTAGCATATTAATTATGGACCGTACGGAACTAATTAGTCGAGGGGTGTGAGCTGCAGTGTTGTCCGGTGAGGGCCCGCCCTGGGCGGACACCGTCCGCGGCCTGGCCCGCCGCGTGCTGGGTCCCGTGGCGGAGTCGGTACGGCTCGCCGCCCGCGACGGCGACGGTCGTGAGTACGCCTACGAGGCGGCGGACGGCGTGCTCGCCATCGCCGCGACGGACGGGGTGAGCGCCTCGGTCGCGCTCCATCACTATCTCCGGGAACGCTGCGGCACGTCCGTGGGCTGGGACACGGTGCTCCCTCTAGGACTGACGTCCCTGCCCGACGCCCCGCCGCGACAGGGTTCGGCACGCGTGCGGGAGGGCTACTACTTCAACTTCTGCACCTTCAGCTACACGATGCCCTACTGGGACTGGGCCGACTGGGAGCGTGAGATCGACTGGATGGCCCTGCACGGCATCACCATGCCGCTGGCCGTCACCGGTCACGAGGCGGTGCTGCACGCCGCCTACTCCCAGCTCGGACTCGACGACCGGCAGATCCGCGGCTTCCTGGGCGGGCCGGGCTATCTGCCGTTCCAGTTCATGGGCTGCCTGGACAACTTCGCCGGCCCGCTGTCCTCGTCCTGGATCGAGAGCCATCGCGAGCTCGGCGCGCGCATCCTCGACCGCGAGCGCGCCTTCGGCATGACGCCCGTGCTCCCGGCCTTCACCGGACACGTCCCGCCCGAGCTCGCGCCGGCGGCGCGGGCCGGTCGCCGCCTCTGGCAGGGGTTCGAGACCTGGGTGCTCGATCCGGCGGACCCGCTGTACGAGCGGATCGGCGCCGAGATCGCCCGCGCGCAGATCAAGCTCTTCGGCACCGATCACCTCTACGCCGCCGACCCGTTCATCGAGATGATCCCCATCGACGCCGATCCGGCCTTCCCCGGGGCCGTGGCGGCGGCGACGCTGGCGGGCCTCCAGGCCGCCGACCCGGACGCGGTCTGGCTCATGCAGGCCTGGCCGTTCTCCTACCAGCGGGACTTCTGGACCGAGGACCGAGTCAACGCCTTCCTCGACGCGATCCCGGACGGCCGGATGCTCGTGGCGGACCTGTGGGCGGAGCACGACCCGCTGTGGGGCCGCTTCCAGGGGTTCTCCGGGAAGCCGTGGCTCTGGTGCGCGCTGCTCAACTTCGGCGGCCGCACCGATCCGGGCGCCGACCTGCGCGCAGTGCCCGCCGGGATCGACGCGGCCCTGGCGGCGCCGAGCCCGCCCGCCGGCCTCGGCCTGTCCATGGAGGCCACCCGCAACAACCCGGTCTTCTTCGAGCTCGTCGTCGACCAGATCTGGAACGAGGTCCCCGACCTCGACGCCTGGCTCGACGCGTTCGTGACCCAGCGCTACGGCACCCGGTGGACGGCCGAGCTGCGGGCGGCCTGGCGCGGGCTCCTGGAGACCGTCTACGACACCCGGGGCCTGCCGATCCTGCCCCAGGCGTTCGAGGGCGTCATCACCGCGGCGCCCTCGTACGAGCGCGGCCCGGCCGAGCTCCGCGCCGACGTCGCCGGTGTCCTGTGGTACCGGCCGGAAGCCCTCGCCGCAGCCTGGGAGCAGCTGATCGAGGTGGCCGAGCGCGACCCAGACCTGGCCGCGGGAGCGCTCGGGCACGACCTCGTGGAGACCGGCATCGCGTACATGGCCAGGGTCGCCGACCGCCTCTGCCTCGACGTCCTGGACTCGGCGGGCGGCCCGGCGCAGGTCGACCGGTTCCTGCGGGTCTTCGAGGACCTCGACCGGATGCTGGCCTGCCGCCCCGAGTACACCTTCCAGCACTGGGAGGCCAAGGCCCTGTCGTGGGCCGGCGACCCGGACGACCGCGCGGTCCTGCGGGACAACGCCCGCCGCATCATCACGGTGTGGGGCACCTCGGACAGCCCGCTGCTGGACGACTACGCGGGCCGGCACTGGGCGGGACTGGTCGGCGGCTACTACCGCGACCGCTGGGAGCTGTGGGCGCGGGGTCTCGGACGCGCGCTCGCCGGCGAGCCCGGCACGGAGGCGGAGCTGGGGGAACGGCTCCGCGAACGCGCCGAGCTCTTCCTGTGGGAAGGCCCGGGGCCCGCGGCGCCGGATCCGGGTGTCCTGGCCACGGAGTCACGCCGGCTGCTCACCGCCTACGCGGGCTCGCTCGCCCAGCCGTCCGAACACGATCGATGAGGAGCACGATGCCCCAGGTGGCACCACCGACCGAAAGCCGCAACCCGCGCACCGCCGACATCGACACGCTGGAGTCAGCAGACGTCCTGCGGCTGCTGCTGGACGAGGACGCCACGGCGGTCGCGGCCGCCCGCGCCGCGACCGGCGAGCTGTCCCGGGCGGTGGACGAGGCGCATCTCCGGCTGGGCCGCGGCGGAGGCGTGCACTACTTCGGCGCCGGCGCGTCGGGGCGGCTGGCGGTGCTGGACGCCACCGAGATCACGCCGACGTTCGGGGTGGCGCGTGGCCTGTTCACGGCGCACTTCGCCGGCGGGGCGGGCGCGCTCACCGACTCGTCCGTGGACCGGGAGGACGCCGAGGAGCTCGGCGCGGACGACGCCGGGGCGCTCGGTGAGAACGACGTGGCGATCGGGATCACGGCCTCCGGGGCCACCCCGTACGTGGCCGGGGCGCTGCGCGCGGCCAGGGCGGCGGGCGCTCTCACCGTACTGATCACCTGCAACCCGGCCGCGCCGCTGCGCGACCTGGCCGGGGTTCTCGTCGTCGCGGACACCGGGCCCGAGGCGCTGACCGGGTCCACCCGGCTCAAGGCGGGCACGGCGACCAAGGTGCTGCTGAACGCGTTCTCGACGGCACTCATGATCAAGTCGGGGCGTACGTACTCCAACCTCATGGTCGGGCTGATCGCCACCAACGCCAAGCTGGAGCAGCGGGCGGTGAACCTGCTCGTGGAGGCGACCGGGGAGGACGCCGCGGCCTGCGGCGCCGCGCTGGCGCAGGCGGAAGGGCGGATCCCGGAGGCGCTCGTACGGCTGCTCACGGGCTGCGCACCCGGCCAGGCGCGGGCCGCGCTCGCCGCGCATCCGGGCGTCCGCGCGGCCGTCGCCGCGCTGGGCGGGCAGGCCGGATGAGCGGTTTCGCGGGCGTGGACGTCGGCGGCGGAGGCATCAGGACACGGATCGAGTGCGACGGGGTGATCGCGCGCGGCCAGGACGCGGCACCCGTGCCCCGCACCGAGGGGCGGGTGGACCTCGACCGGCTCGCCACCCGGATCGCGTCGGTCATCGGGGACGCGGCGGGCGTCCCCGGGCGGCTGGACGGGATGGCCGTCGGCGTGACCGGGCTGCCGGGGCTGGTCAGGGAGCCGGAGGCGTTGTGGCGGGCGCTGGGGGAGCGCTTCGGCCTCGGGACGCTCGTGGTCGCCGGGGACATGGTGACCACGCACGTCGGCGCCCTCGGATTCCGGCCCGGAGTGGTGGTCGCCGCCGGGACCGGCGTCATCACGCTCGGCACCGACCTCGACCGCGTCTGGAACCAGTCCGACGGATGGGGCCACCTGCTCGGCGACCACGGCGGCGGCGCCTGGATCGGCGCCCAGGGCCTGCAGGCCGCCCTGCGCGCCCACGACGGCCGGGCCGGCGGCTCGCCACCCCTGCTCGAACACCTGACGGCCCGCTTCGGCCACCCCCTGGACCTGGTGGCGCTCGTCTACGAGTCGGCCTCGCCGGCGCACCACCTGGCGTCGTTCGCGCCGTCCGTGGCCGGCGCGGCCCGCGCGGGAGATCCGGTGGCGCGCGGGATCTGGACCGAGGCGGGGCGGCAGCTCGGCCAGACCGCCGTCGCCGCCGCGTCGGGGCTCGACCCGGTCTTCTCCTGGGGCGGTGGCGTCTTCGACGCCGCGGACCTGCTGATGGAACCGTTCCGGAGCACCGTGCGCGACCTGCTGCCGCAAGCCCGGTTCACCGAGCCCGCCGGGACCTCGGCCGACGGCGCGCTCGCGCTGGCCAGGGCGGCCGCGGACGGCGGTGTCCGGCCGCGCCACCCGTACCTGTACGTCTACGCGGCTAGTCGGAGCCGGTCAGGAGCCGCAGCCGCTCCACCGCCTCCCCGAACTCGCTGATCATGTCGTAGACCACCTCGCGGGCCGGCCGCACCTGGTCGAGCTGGCCCACGACCTGCCCGACGAAGTAGTTGACCAGCTCCACCGCCCCCGGCTCGCCCTTCTCCGCCGCCGCCCCGATGCGGGCCATCGCGCCCTCGGCCACCAGCAGCTGCAGCGGCATCCCGAGCGGCCCGGGGCTCTCCTGGCCGGAGTCCCACTCCTCCGTCCAGGCCGACCTGAGCTGGCGGGCCGGCTTGCCCGTACGGGACCTGGACCTGACCGTGTCCAGCGACGAGGCGGCCAGGAACTTGCGCTTGACCGCGGGCGACGTCTCCGCCTCCTCCGTGGTCAGCCAGACCGAGCCGCACCACACGCCCTGCGCCCCGAGCGCCATGGCCGCCGCCATCTGCCGCCCGGACGCGATCCCGCCCGCCGCCAGCACGGGAACCGGGCCGACCGCGTCTACGACCTGCGGGACCAGCACCATCGTGGAGATCTCGCCGGTGTGCCCGCCCGCCTCGGTGCCCTGCGCCACGATGAGGTCCGCGCCCGCCGCCACCTGCCTGCGGGCGTGCTCGACCGTGCCGACCAGCGCGGCCACCGGCACCCCCGCCTCCCTGGCCCTGGCGACCATCTCGGGCGGAGGCGGCCCCAGGGCGCTGGCGATGAGCCCGATCGGGTGCTTGAGCGCCACGTCGATCAGCCCCGTCGCCCCGGCCGCCGTCACCCGCCTGCCGAACTCGTCCGCCGCCGCCGTCAGGGGCTGTATCGGGGCGCTCACGCCGTACTTCGACAGCAGGTGGGTGACGAAGTCGCGGTGCCGGTCGGGGACGAAGTCCATGAGGCGCGCCTGCCGGTCGAGCGCGGAGGCGTCGACCTTGCCGGGCACGAGCACGTCCACGCCGTACGGCCGGCCGCCCACCTGCCCGTCGATCCAGGTCAGCTCGGTGTCGAGCTGCTCCGGCGAGTACGCGATCGCGCCCAGGACCCCGAAACCCCCCGCGTTGGTGACGGCGGCCACGACGTCGCGGCAGTGGCTGAAGGCGAACAACGGGAACTCGATGCCCAGGCGCTCACAGATGGGGGTCCGCATGGTCCGACGCTAACCGGCAGAAGCTTGTTCGGTCCATCCCCCGGGGCGGGCCGGGTGGGTCAGGAGGGCGCCGGGGGCGTGCCAGCCTAACTCCGACGTGTAGCCGCGTATCAGCTTGGCCGGGACGCCGGCGACCACGCTGTGGTCAGGGAACTCCCCGCGTACCACCGCCCCGCCCGCCACCACGCACTGGCGGCCCAGCCTGGTGCCCGGGAGGATGATGGCGCCCGCCCCGATCCACGAGCCGGAGCCGATCGATACCGGGCTGTTACGCGGCCACTGCCGGCCGATCGGCACGTCGGGGTCGTCGTAGACGTGGTTCTGGTCGGTGATGTACACGTACGGGCCGGTGAAGACGTCGTCGCCGATGTCGATCGACTGGTGGGCCACGATGTGCGAGCCGCGGCCGATCGAGCAGCCGCCGCCGATGCGCAGGATGGACTGCGGCCCCAGGTCCAGCCCGGGGCCCATGCCGCAGGACAGGGACACGCGCTCGCCGATCAGCGTGTGGTCGCCGATCTCGATGTACCGCTCGCCGAAGATCGCGCCCGGAGGGAAGGCGATGCTGACCCCGTCGCCGATCCGGCCGAAGCGGTAGCCGGACGGAGCGGCAGGGGTGATCGCGCCCGCGCGGCGGATCGCCCCGTAGGCTCGGTGTATCAGCGCGCCGACCGCCCGCCGTACCAGTGACATAGGGACCAAAGTTACCGCTAGGTCACACCGTTCGGGCATGTCGGGGGCGTTGTTTGATATCCTGAGAGCCCGTGGACACATCGACCACACCTCGAGCCACGGGAGCCCCTTTGCGCAGCGCATCGCAAACCAAGCATCTGTTCGTCACCGGCGGTGTCGCCTCCAGTCTCGGCAAGGGGCTCACGGCATCCAGCCTCGGTCGCCTGCTCAAGGCACGCGGTCTCAGGGTCACCATGCAGAAGCTCGACCCTTACCTCAATGTCGACCCAGGGACCATGAACCCGTTCCAGCACGGCGAGGTGTTCGTCACCGACGACGGCGCCGAGACCGACCTCGACGTCGGCCACTACGAGCGTTTCCTCGACACCGACCTGCACGGCTCGGCCAACGTGACGACCGGCCAGGTCTACTCCAACGTCATCGCCAAGGAGCGGCGGGGCGAATACCTGGGTGACACCGTCCAGGTGATCCCGCACATCACCAACGAGATCAAGGACCGGATCAGGGGCATGGCAGCTCCTGAGGTGGACGTGGTCATCACCGAGGTGGGGGGCACGGTCGGCGACATCGAGTCGCTGCCGTTCCTGGAGGCCGTCCGCCAGATCAGGCACGAGGTCGGGCGCGACAACGTGTTCTTCCTGCACGTGTCGCTGCTGCCGTACATCGGCCCCTCGGGCGAGCTCAAGACCAAGCCGACCCAGCACAGCGTGGCGGCGCTGCGCAGCATCGGCATCCAGCCGGACGCGATCGTGCTGCGCTCCGACCGGCCCGTGCAGACGGCGATCAAGCGCAAGATCAGCCTGATGTGTGACGTGGACGAGGACGCCGTCGTCTCCGCCGTGGACGCGGCCTCGATCTACGACATCCCCAAGGTGCTCCACTCCGAGGGGCTCGACGCCTACGTGGTGCGCCGGCTCGGCCTGCCGTTCCGCGACGTCGACTGGAAGGAGTGGGAGGAGCTCCTGCGCCGGGTGCACCGGCCGGCCAAGGAGGTCACGATCGCCCTGGTCGGCAAGTACATCGACCTGCCGGACGCGTACCTGTCGGTCACCGAGGCGCTGCGGGCCGGCGGGTTCGCCAACGACGCCCGCGTCAACATCCGGTGGGTCAAGAGCGACGACTGCGAGACCCCCGAGGGCGCCGGGCGCGAGCTCGACGGCGTCGACGGCGTGCTGATCCCCGGCGGGTTCGGCGTGCGCGGCATCGAGGGCAAGATCGGCGCGATCCGCCACGCCCGCGAGGGCAAGATCCCGCTGCTCGGCATCTGCCTCGGCATGCAGGGCATGGTCATCGAGGCCGCTCGCCACATGGCCGGCATCGAGGACGCCAACTCCGCCGAGTTCGATCCCGACACCAAGCACCCGGTCATCTCCACCATGGCCGACCAGGAGGACGTCGTCGCCGGCGAGCGCGACATGGGCGGCACCATGCGGCTCGGCAGCTACACCGCCAAGCTCGGCGAGGGCACCCTGGCCAGGCAGCTCTACAGCGGCAAGGCCAAGGCCGACGAGCGCCACCGCCACCGCTACGAGGTCAACAACACCTACCGCGAGCAGCTCGAGAAGGTCGGCCTGGTCTTCTCCGGCCTGTCGCCCGACGGCCGCCTGGTCGAGTACACCGAGCTGCCCACCGACGTCCACCCGTTCTTCATCGGCACCCAGGCCCACCCCGAGTTCCGCTCGCGCCCCACGCGGGCCAACCCCATGTTCAAGGGCCTCATCACCGCGGCCCTCGCGTACGCCGACGCGCGAGTGACCACGAAGGTGACCCAGTGAGGATGCCTGGAGCGGCGAGCCTCGGACCGAGGGCGGTAGCTTGCGTAACCAACGAGGGCCGGAAGCGAGTGCGACCATGATCACAGACACGCCCGAGGCGTGGGACGTCGTCGATTCCAAAGAACGCTTCCGCGGCCACGTCATCACGGTGGTCACGGACTCGGTGAAGATGCCCCGCGACGAGGTCGCCGACCGCGACGTCGTGGTGCATCCCGGCTCGGTCGCCGTGCTCGCGCTCGACGACCGGGAGCGGGTCCTGATGATCAGGCAGTACCGCCACCCCACGCGCATGCTGATGTGGGAGCTGCCCGCCGGGATCCGCGACGTCGAAGGCGAATCGCTCGTCGAAGGGGCGGCCCGCGAGCTCGCCGAGGAGGCCGGCTACCGGGCCGACACCTGGCACACCCTCGTCGACCTGCGCTCCTCCCCGGGCATGACCGACGAGCGGATCCGGGTCTTCCTCGCCCGCGACCTGACCAAGATCGAGACCGACTTCGTCCACCGGCACGAGGAGATCGACATGCCGGTCGAGTGGGTGCCGCTGGCCGACGCGGTCGAGAGGGCGCTCATGGGAATGATCCACAATTCCCCGGCCGTGGCCGGTATCCTCGCCGCGTACGCGGCTTCGGTTGAGGGGTTCGCCCTGTTGCGCCCCGCCGACGCCCCTGAGGCGTGATCGGAAGGACCTTTTCGTGGAGGCGGTGCTCTCCAGCTACCTCGCCCATCTGGCGGTGGAGCGGAGCCTGGCTGCCAACACGCTCGCGTCCTACCGTCGTGACCTGCGGCGATACGTCGAACACCTGCACGCGCGCGGCCGGGCGGAGCTCGACGAGGTGGGGGAGGCCGATGTGCTGGCCTTCCTCGCCGCGTTGCGCGAGGGCGACGGCGAGCACCCCGCGCTCGCCGCCAGCTCGGCCGCCCGCGCCGTCTCCGCCGTGCGCGGGCTGCACCTTTTCGCCTTGCGCGAAGGCGTCACGGCCCACGACCCCGCCCACGAGGTACGCCTGCCGCGCCAGCCGCGCAGGCTCCCCAAGGCCATCACCGTCGACGAGGTCGAGCGGCTCATCGCCGCCTCCGGCCCCGACGGCGCGCCCCTGACCTTGCGCAACAGGGCTCTGCTCGAGCTCCTGTACGGCACCGGCGCCCGCATCTCCGAGGCCGTCGGGCTGGCCGTGGACGACCTCGAGGACGACCAGGTGCGCCTGCGTGGCAAGGGCGAACGCATGCGCGTCGTGCCCCTGGGCCGCTACGCCCGCTCCGCGCTCGACGCCTACCTCGTACGGGCCCGCCCCGGCCTGCTCGCCCACGGGCGCGGCACCCCGGCCGTCTTCCTGAACGCCAGGGGAGGCCGTCTGACCAGGCAGGGAGCGTGGGAAGTGCTCCAGGCCGCCGCCGAACGCGCCGAGCTCGACGGGATAAGTCCCCACGTTCTTCGCCATTCCTTCGCAACCCATCTGATAGACGGCGGCGCTGACGTTAGGGTGGTCCAGGAGTTGCTCGGTCATGCCTCCGTGACGACCACACAGGTCTACACACTGGTGACGGTCGACAAACTTCGCGAGGTCTACGCCGCCGCGCATCCGCGTGCCCGGCAGTGATCTATAGTCTTTTGCGACGTGCGGCAACCCTCGGCGTGCCGCCTTGCCGCCTAAAGTGGCGAGCCCATAGTGTCCGTCCGGACGGTCCGGTTCGGGATCGTCAGGGAGGTTCGAGCTGGTGACTGTGACGACCAAGGGTTCGACCCCGGGGACCCCCGACAACCCCTGGGGCGACACGAAGACCAACGCGCCTTCCAACGGCGTCAATCTCGGGCCCACGCAGCGGCCCAGACCCGTGTTCCCCGAGCCGGTGCCGCCCGCGGTGCACGGCCCGGCGCGTGTGGTCGCGATGGTCAACCAGAAGGGCGGCGTCGGCAAGACGACGACCACCATCAACCTGGGTGCCGCACTCGTCGAATACGGGCTCAAGGTGCTGCTGGTCGACTTCGACCCGCAGGGCGCGCTCTCCGTCGGCCTGGGCATCAACCCGCTCCAGCTCGACCTGACGGTCTACAACCTGCTCATGGAGCGCGGCGTCACCGCCGAGGACGTGCTCCTGGAGACCGGCGTCGAGGGCCTCGACCTGCTGCCCAGCAACATCGACCTGTCGGCCGCCGAAGTGCAGCTCGTCACCGAGGTCGCCCGCGAGCAGGTGCTCGGCCGGGTGATCAAGCCGCTGCTGCCGCACTACGACGTGTGCCTCATCGACTGCCAGCCGTCGCTGGGCCTGCTCACGATCAACGCCCTCACCTGCGCCCACGGTGTCATGGTGCCGCTGGAGTGCGAGTTCTTCGCGCTGCGCGGCGTGGCGCTGCTCATGGACACGATCTCCAAGGTCCAGGAGCGGCTCAACGAGGACCTCGAGATCGAGGGCCTGCTGGCCACCATGTACGACGCCCGTACGCTGCACGGCCGTGAGGTGCTGGCGCGCGTGGTGGAGGCGTTCGGCGACAAGGTGTTCCACACGGTGATCAACCGTACGGTGCGCTTCCCCGACGCGACGGTCGCCGGCGAGCCCATCACCACCTTCGACCCGTCCTCGCTCGGTGCCAACGCTTACCGAGAGCTGGCCCGCGAGGTGCTCTCGCGCTGGTCGGCGCCTGCCACAATGGCCAGGTGACCGACGCCGAGCAGCCTCAGGGGTTCCAGGTCCACCTGGACGTCTTCGAGGGACCCTTCGACCTGCTCCTCGGCCTCATCGCCAAGCACAAGCTGGACATCACCGAGGTCTCGCTCTCCAAGGTCACCGACGAGTTCATCGCCTACATCCGCTCCCGGGGGCCTGAGTGGGACCTCGACCAGACCAGCCACTTCCTGCTGGTCGCGGCGACCCTGCTCGACCTGAAGGCGGCCCGGCTGCTGCCCTCGGGCGAGGTGGAGGACGAGGAGGACCTGGCGCTGCTGGAGGCCAGGGACCTGCTGTTCGCGCGGTTGCTGCAGTACAAGGCGTACAAGGAGGTGGCGAAGCTCTTCGCGGGGCGGATGGCGGAGGAGGCGCTGCGCTTTCCCCGCACGGTGCCGATGGAGCCGCAGTTCGCCAACCTCCTGCCCGAGCTCATCCTGGGCATCGGGCCCGAGCAGCTCGCCAAGATCGCCGCCAGGGCCTTCACCCCCAAGCTGCCCCCCACCGTCAGCGTCGGGCACATCTACCAGCCCCTGGCGAGCGTCAAGGAGCAGGCGGCCATCCTCGTCATGCACCTGCGCCGGCTCCGGCGTGCCACCTTCCGCACGCTGGTGGCCGACTGCTCGGGCACCTTCGAGGTCATCGCCCGCTTCCTGGCGGTGCTGGAGCTCTTCCGGGAGTCGGCGGTCACCTTCGAACAGGTCGAAGCGCTGGGGGACTTGCACGTAACCTGGACGGGCGCTGACGACGGGGACGTCGCGGTGGGGGACGATTACGAGGAATCCGCGGAGAAACCACGCAATGACTGACAACCCACTGCCCACCCCTCGCCGTTCCCCGGACTCCGAGCCCCCGCTCCCCTCCTGGATGACCCTCCCCGGCTCCCTCGCCCAACCATCATCCCCACCGGCGGAGGACACGGCCGAAGCACCATCACCAACCGAACCGCCGCCCCCGGACGACATCCCACACGCGGATGACACCCAATCGACGGCCGAGCCGCCGTCGGCGGCCGAACCCACGCAGACGGCCGACCCCACGCAGACGGCCGACCCCACGCAGACGGCCGACCCCACGCAGACGGCCGATGCACCGTTGACGGACGATGCGCCGTTCAAGGATGAGGCGCGGTCGACAGCCGAGGCGGCGCCGGCGGGTGGGGCGCTTTCGCAGGCGACGCCGTCGGGCAACGCCCCGGCGCCGGATGCGCCCTCCGTCCGGGGCCTGGGTCTTTCGGGCGCCGGGTCGGTGGGTCGTGGTGCGGTGGAGCTCGGCGCAACGGGCGCGGCCGAGGAGGCGGGCGCTTCGGAGGCCAGTGGGGTGCCGGAGGTTCGTGAGGCGCCGGCGGGCAACGGTCGCCAGGCGAGTGGCGCGGAAGGCGGTTCCGGGCGGGCCGAGGAAGAGCCGGAAGGCCTGGAGGAGGGGTTCGGGGACGCGGACGAGCGGTCCGGGGAGGGGCCGACGTTGGAGGCGGCGTTGGAGGCCATCCTGCTCGTCGTCGATGAGCCCGTGTCCGAGATCACCCTGGCCCAGGTGCTGGAGCGGCCCACCCACGAGGTCGTCGCCGCGTTGCGGGGCCTGGCGGCGGAATATACCGCTGCCGGCCGAGGTTTTGACTTGAGAGATGTCGCGGGCGGCTGGCGTTTTTACACGCGGGCCGACTGCGCGCCCCTGGTCGAGCGGTTCGTACGCGACGGCCAGCAGACGCGGCTGACCCAGGCCGCGCTGGAAACACTTGCGGTCGTGGCTTACCGGCAACCGGTGAGCCGGGCCCGCGTCGCCGCGGTACGCGGCGTCAACAGCGACGGCGTCATGCGGACGCTCGTCGCGAGAGGGCTGGTCGAAGAGGCCGGCACCGACCCGGAGAGCCAGGCAGTGCTCTACCGGACAAGCTCATACTTCCTTGAACGTCTGGGACTGCGGGACCTCAGCGAGCTCCCCGAGCTCGCGCCCTTCCTCCCCGACGACGTGGAAAACCTCGAGGAGACAACAAAGTGATCAACAGGCGTAGCACCCCGTCCGGTGATGGACGCGGTCGTGGACGTACGGGCGGCTCGGGGCAGGGCCGCGCGGGACGTCCCGCCTTCCGCTCCGACTCAGGTTCTGGGTCCCGTTCCAACGATGGCTTCCGTGGCGGGTCCGGGGACTCCCTCCGCGCCGACCGGAGCGGCTCGCGCGCCCGGTACGGGTCCGGTGACCGCGAACAGAGGAACCCCCGTGGCGGGCGCGAGGAGCGCGGCCCGGCGCGTGACGACCGCGGCAGCCGCAACGAAGACCGCGGCAACCGGTACGAAGACCGTGGCAGTCGCTACGAAGACCGGGGGAGCCGGTACGAAGACCGCAACGGGCGCGGTGAGCGCCAGGAGCGGCCCCGCGGTGACCGGGGCGGATACCGCTCCGACCGCCGCGACGACGAGCGAGGCGGCGAGCGTGGCGGCGGGTTCCGCGACGACCGCCGCGGTTACGGTGCCAGGGGGCGCGACGGGTACGGCGACGAGCGCACCCGTGGTTCCCGCGACGAGCGTGGCGGCTACGGCACCGACCGACGTGACGAGCGTGGCGGCTTCGGTGCCGGCAGGCGTGACGAGCGTGGCGGTTACGGCGCTGGCAGGCGTGACGAGCGCGGCGGCTATGGTGCCGGTCGGCGCGATGAGCGTGGCGGCTTCGGTGCCGGCAGGCGTGACGAGCGTGGCGGTTACGGCGCTGGTCGGCGTGACGAGCGCGGCGGCTATGGTGCCGGCAGGCGTGACGAGCGCGAAGGCTCCGGTGCCGGGCGGCGGGATGAGCGCGGCGGGTTCCGGGCTGATCGGAGCGGGCGCAGGGACGGGGCCGCTCCGGCCTCCTCGCGTGCCCGGTTCGGCAGGCGGGACGGCGATGCCCGCACCGCCGACCGCACCACCGACCGGGCCCCCCGCACTCCCCGTACGCCCCGCCGCGACGACGTGCAGACGATCGGCGGCGGCAGCCCGCAGCGCGACCGGGTGAAGGCCGCTCGCCAGCCCCTCCGCGACCGCGACTTCTACCCCGACGACTACACCGACGAGCGCGACACCACCGAGGTCCCCAACGGGGTGCGGCTGCAGAAGGTGCTCGCCCAGGCGGGCGTGGCCAGCCGCCGGGCGTGCGAGGAGATGATCGGCGACGGCAGGGTCACCGTGAACGGCCAGGTCGTGCGGCGGTTCGGGGCCAAGGTGGACCCGGCCGCGCAGGTCATCCACGTGGACGGCAAGCGCATCCCCACCGCCCCCGACCTCGTCTACTACGCCCTGAACAAGCCCATCGGCGTCGTGTCCACCATGAGCGACCCGCAGGGCCGCCCGTGCCTGGCCGACTATGTCGAGGAGCTGGCCCCCAGGCTGTTCCACGTGGGCAGGCTCGACACCGAGACCGAGGGCCTGCTGCTGCTGACCAACGACGGTGAGCTGGCCAACCGGCTGACACACCCCAGTTACGGCGTGCAGAAGAAGTACTGGGCCAAGGTGCCGGGCCCGATCCCGCGCGACCTGGGCCGCAGGCTCAAGCAGGGCATCGACCTGGAGGACGGCCTCGTCAAGGCCGACAGCTTCGCGATCGTGCAGGAGCACGGCCAGCAGGCGCTGGTCGAGGTCGTCCTGCACGAGGGCCGCAAGCACGTCGTCAGGCGCATGCTGGAAGAGGCGGGCCACCGGGTGATCGACCTGGCCAGGATCGAGTTCGGACCGGTGAAGCTGGGCCGTACCAAACCCGGGACGGTTAGGGCGCTGACCTTGAAAGAGGTCGGTGAGCTGTACGCGGCCGTGAAGCTGTAATCTGGCCGGACGCAGGAGCCCGTGCGAACCTCCGCACGGGCTCTCCCGCTATGGAAGGGGACTGACCACATGGTGCGGGCGATCCGCGGGGCGATCCAGGTGGAAGCCAACGACCGCGACTCGATCATCGCAGGCACGACCGAGCTGGTCACCGCGATCATGGAGCGTAACGAGCTGACCACCGACGACGTGATCAGCGTGCTGTTCACGGCCACGCCCGACCTGACGGCCGAGTTCCCGGCGCTCGCGGCGCGCAAGCTGGGCTTCCACGAGGTGCCGCTGATCTGCTGCACCGAGATCGACGTGCCGGGCGCGCTGCCCCGCGTGGTACGCCTCATGGCCCACGTCGACCTCGACCGCCCGCGCTCCGCGATCCAGCATGTCTACCTGCGTGGCGCGGTGAAGTTGCGGCAGGATATCGCCCAGTAAAGCCCGGCGATTACGTCAGGGCATATTCACGCCCACTATGGCCCGATAAATCAGGACACCGAGATGGAACTTCGCACCGCGCTCGTCGTCGGCACCGGTCTCATCGGCACTTCCGCGGCCCTGGCGCTGCGCAAGCGCGGCGTGCGCGTGCTGCTCGCCGACCGCGATCAAGCCGCCGTACGGCTGGCCCGGGAGCTGGGCGCGGGCGAAGACTGGAACCCGGGCGAGCAGCTGGCCGGCGAGGTGGACCTGGCCATCATCGCCGTCCCCCCGGCCCACGTGGCGAGCGAGCTGCTGGAGCTGCAGCGGATGAACGCCGCCAGGTTCTACACCGACGTCGCCAGCGTGAAGGCCGAGCCCCTGCACCGGGCCACGCAGCTCGGCTGCGACCTGACCTCCTACGTCGCCTCCCACCCGCTCGCGGGCCGCGAGAAGTCCGGCCCGGGGGCGGCCAGGGCCGACCTGTTCCTGGGCCGGCCGTGGGCGCTGTGCCCCACCGAGGAGGCCGACGCCGAGGCCAAGGCGACCGTGCTGCGGCTGATCGAGCTGTGCGGGGCCAACGCGGTCGAGGTGAGCGCGTCCGAGCACGACCGCGCGGTCGCCGTCGTCTCCCACGCGCCCCACGTCGCCGCCTCCGCCGTGGCGGCCCGTCTGGCCGACGCCACCGACGTCGCGCTCGGCCTGGCCGGTCAGGGCGTACGCGACGTCACCCGGATCGCGGGCAGCGACCCGAGCCTGTGGCTCGGCATCCTGTCCGGCAACGCCTCCCCGGTCGCCGAGGTGCTCGAAGCCGTCGCCGCCGACCTCGCCGACGCCGCCAGCGCCCTGCGCGCCCTGGCCGAGGGCGACGGCACCGCCACCAACGACATCACCCAGCTGCTCAAGCGCGGCGTCGTCGGCCACGACCGCATCCCCGGCAAGCACGGCGGCCCGGCCTCCTCCTACGCCGTCGTCCAGGTCGTCATCGGCGACCGTCCCGGCCAGCTGGCCCGCCTCTTCCGGGTGTGCGACGAGGTCGGGGTCAACGTCGAGGACGTGCGCCTGGAGCACGCCCCCGGGCTGCCCCTGGGCATCGCCGAGCTGTCGGTCCAGCCCGACGCCGTGTCCACGCTGGCCGAGGGCCTGCGCGAGCGCGGCTGGGAGGTTCCCTGAGACCTGGGCCTTGCCGTGAAAGCAGAACGCCCCATCGGTTGAGTAAAGGGTGTGACTGCCAATGTGACGGCTCGCGCCGGGCCATCGGACCCGGCGCAGGCACTGAGCGACGCGGCCCTGCTGGAGCTGTCGCGCCGAAAACCCGAGCGCTTCGGTGAGATCTACGACCGGTACGTGGCGGAGATCCACGCCTACCTGGGCAGGCGTCTGGACCGGCAGGCCGCCGACGACCTGACCGCCGAGGTGTTCCTCGCGGCCTTCAAGAAGCGCGAGACGTTCGATTCCGGGCGCGGCGAGGTCCGCGCCTGGCTCTACGGGTTCGCCACCAACCTGATCGCCCTGCACCGCCGGGCCGAGACCCGGCGGCTTGCGGCGCTGCAGCGCAGCGCCGGTGTGCACCGCGCCCCGGAGGACGGCCACGAGGAGCGCGTGGTGACCCGCGTGGACGCCGTGAGCGCGCAAGGACGGCTCGCGGCGGAGCTGCGGGCACTGTCCGACGGCGACAGGGACGTGCTGCTCCTGAGCGCGCTGGGCGAGCTGAGCCATGAAGAGGTGGCCCAGGCCCTCGACATCCCCTACGGCACCGTCGGCTCCCGCCTGTCCCGCGTGCGCAAGAAGCTTCGTGCCGCCCTGGGCAGCGTCAACCCCCTGAACGGAGGCACCGATGGATGACTACCGGGCGGTGCGGGAGCTGCTGCCCGCGCCGCCGCTGACGCCCGGCGTGGAACGGGCCGGACGCGACAAGCTGGCCGCCGCGATCGCGCGGGAGCGGGGGCGGAAGGGCCGCGGGGCCGCCAGGTGGGCCGGGCTGGGGCTCGGCCTGGCGGGCGCGGCGGCCGCGGCGGCCCTGGTCGTCGTCCCCGCCACCGCCCCCACCGTGCCACCGGCCGGGCACGGCGTGCTCGCCGCGCCGGACGGCAAGCGGTTCCTGCTGGCCGCCGCGGCTTCGGTGGCCTCCGTGCCGGACACCGGCGCCTGGTGGGGGAGCACGCTGGTCAACGGCATGGAGCTCCGCGAGCCCGGCCAGGGTTACGTCCTGCGGCAGAGCGAGTCGCAGGAGACGTGGATCCCCGCTGACCCGGAGGGCCGCACCTGGTACCGCTGGAAGTATCTGGGCGCCAAGCCCGCCACGCCCCAGGACGAGGCGGCCTGGCGCGCCGCCGGGGCGCCGGAGTCGTGGACGTACGAGGGGAAGGCTCCCGGATTTCCCACCGAGAACGTCCCGAACGGCATCGTACGGGCGGCCCCGGGCAAGCCGGAGACCTTCTCCACCGAGGACTGGGACTTCCGCATCATGCTCGCGGGCAAGCCGCTGACCAAGATGAACGAGGTGCCCGACACCCCCGAGGGCCTGCGCGTGCTCCTCGGCGAGGCCGACGATCAGGCGACCGTCGACAACACCGCTCGCCTGCTCTTCTTCGCACCGGTGACCAGCCGTACCAGGGCCGCCGCCTACCGGCTGCTGGCCTCGCTGCCCGGGGTCGCCGCCGTCGGCCCGGTGACCGACGTGCTGGGTCGCGCGGGGCAGGCGGTCGAGTACCGCTCCGCCGAATACCCCAAGACACCGTACGCGGGAGAGACCCGCACCCGGCTGGTGATCGACCCGGTCAGCGGGATGCCGCTGTCCATCGAGACCCGGTCGGTGAAGGACGGGCTGCTCCTGGAGTACACCGCGGTCCAGGACAGCCGCTGGACGAATGACAACCCATTGGAGGAGACGAAGTGAGATATCCCGTGGCCGCAGCGGCCGTCCTCATCACCGCCGGCGTCGTCGCCGCGCCCGCGCAGGCGGCCCCGGCCGAGGGCGACTACTGGCGGGTCGAGGTGGTGCGGACCGCGGACCACCCGCGCCCCGTGGGCAGCGGATACACGCTGACCGAGCGGTCGGCCCACGTCGAGTGGCAGACGCCCGGGGGCAAGGCGTGGTCCGCCTACCGCGAGCTGGGCGCCCGGCCCAAGACCGCCAAGGACGAGGCGGCCTGGCGGGCCGACGGCTCGCCGACCTCGTGGACGTACCGGACGGAAGGCATGAAGGTCTCGCTGTCCACCGAGCCGGGCAAGGGGCGGGTGAGCCCGGTGAAGGGGCGGCCTGCCGGGAAGTTCCGGATGGGGGAGAAATGGGTGACGTACGCCCAGCTCCAGGCCCTGCCGGCCGAGCCCGGAGCCCTCAGGGCGCGCGTCGTCGCGGACGTGCGCGCCTGGATCGACGAGGCCGCGGAGGAGGCCAAGCTCACCGACCCGAGTGCCAAGAAGGAGGACTGGCTGGTCAACCTCGACCGGTACGTGGCCGAGTACATGACCCGGCTGCTGTACGAGAACCCCGTGCCGTTCAAGGTCAGGTCCGCCGCCTACCAGGCGTTGCGGACCACCAAGGGCGTCAGTGACCTCGGCCAGGCGAAGGACCCGCTGAACCGGTCCGGTCAGAAGGTCGCCCTGCCGGTCCTGGAGCAGAAGAGCTCGGTGCTCAAGGAGCAGTTCATCGTGGACACCCGGACGATGACGCTGCTGGCCCGCTACGTCGACCTCCAGGACGGCGGCAAGCGGCTGGGCGGCAAGAGCGGGGTCGAGACGTACAAGGTGGGCTGGACCGACGACAAGCCCGCGGTGCCCGCCGCCGGCTGATCAGCGCCGGCCCGATGTCACACCCGAGCCTCCTCGATCCGTCTTCAGGGCGATCGAGGAGGTAAGGAAGATGACCGACATCCTGGTACTCGGAGCCGGCTACACCGGCGTCGTCGCGGCCATCAGGACCGCCGTCAGGACCCGCCGCACGGGCGGCCGGGTGAAGCTGGTGAACGCCTCGCCGAGGTTCACCGAGCGGCTCAGGCTGCACCAGACGGCGGCCGGGCAGCGGCTGGCCGACCTCCAGCTGGAGGACGTGGTCGCGGGCACCGGCATCGAGTTCGTCCAGGGCCGGGTGGCCGGGCTGGACGTCGAGCGCCGGCAGGCCCGCCTGCAGGACGGGCGCGTGCTCGGCTACGACAAGCTGATCTACGCGCTCGGCACCGTCACCGACGCCTCGGTGCCCGGCGTCGCCGAGCACGCCTTCGTCTACGACGACTACGCGGGCACCGTACGGCTCGCCGAACGCCTCGGCGCCCTCACCTCGGGCACGGTCGTCGTGGCCGGCGGCGGGCTGACCGGAGTCGAGTCGGCCGCGGAGATCGCCGAGGCCCGCCCGCACCTGCACGTGGTCCTGCTGACCAGGGGGCGGCCCGGCTCCATGATGGGCGAGCGGGCCCGCGCCCACCTGGACGCCGCGCTGGAGCGGCTGGGCGTCGAGGTGCGCACCGGCGCGGACATCACCAAGGTGCTGCCGGAGGGCGTCGAGCTGGCCGGGGGCGAGCTCGTCCACTCCGACGCGACACTGTGGACCGCCGGCACCAGGGGCCTGCCGCTGGCCGCCGAGTCGGGGCTGACCGTCGACGCCCACGGCCGGATCGTGGTGGACGCCGCGCTGCGCTCGGTGTCCCACCCCGACGTGTACGCCGTCGGCGACGCCGCCGCGGTCAGCCAGCCGTACGGCGTGCTGCACGGCACCTGCCAGGGCGGCATTCCCACCGGCCTGCACGCCGCCGACTCGCTCGCGGCGACCCTGCGGGGCAGGACGCCGAAGGCGTTCCGGTTCGGGTACGTGCATCAGCCCGTCTCCCTGGGGCGGAAGGACGCGGTCATCCAGTTCACCCGGCCGGACGACAGCCCGCGCAGGTGGTATCTGAAGGGCCGGGCGGCGATCACGTACAAGGAGACCGTGAGCAGCAGTCCGATCCCCACGTTCACGTTGCTGAAGCGGGGCCTGGTGCCCGTGTGGGTGTTCGCGCTGAGCGCGGGGCTCGGGTGAACAGCACGACGGGCGGGGCCGCAGGACCCCGCCCGTCGCACCTTCCGTGATCAGCGCCTGGTCGTCAGGGCCTCGGTCACGTCACTCGGGTCGTCGAACATCTCGTGGTCGGGCAGGGTCTCCAGGGCTTTGATGATGTCCTTGCTCGCCTTGCGCTCGCGGGCAGCCCTGATCAGGTCTTGCTTGTTGGCCGGAAATTCCACGCCGCTCAGGTTCTTGAGCAGGTCGATCGGGTTCGGTATCGTTGTCATAACTCTGTGCTGCCCTTCTGTCACGATATGTAACATTCGGTCAGCAATCGGGTCTTTCCAGCCGCTGCCGCGCCCGTTCCACCTCCGCCGGCAGTTCCCGCCGCTCGGCCAGTGCCCGCGGCAGCCGCGGCACAGCCGTCCGCAGCCCCTCCCAGCCCGCCGGACCGGCGCGGAGCGCGTCGAGCGACCGCCGCGCCACCACCCGCCACGGGCGGCGCAGCACCGCGGTCAGCACGGCGTTGCGCGCGGCCAGCACCTGCCTGCCGTGCGGGTCCTTGGGGCGAGGCGGGTGGTGGTGGGCCACGACCTCGTCCACGTACGCCAGCCCCCACCCCTTCGCGGCCAGGTCCACGGCCAGCCGCTCCTCCTCGCCGAAGAAGAAGATCACGTCGTCGAACCCGCCCGCCTCCAGGAACGCCTCCTTGCGCACCACCACCCCGAGCGCCAGGAAGCCCAGCACGCTCGGCCCCGGCAGGTCCGGCTCCACGCCGAGCGGTGAGTCGCGCATCGCCTCCGACACCGCGTCCAGGCGCTCCTCCGGCCCCACCAGCACGCGCGCCCCCAGGACGGCCAGGCGCGGATGCGCGTCCAGCACGTCCGCGGCCCGCTCCAGCGCCCCCGGCGCCCACCAGGAGTCGTCGTCGGCGAAGGCCACGTACGGGGTCTCGGCCAGGCGGACGCCGAGGTTGCGGCCCGGCGCCCCGAGGTTCCTGCCCGCCTCCACCACGTGAACGTCCGGGAAGTGGCGCCGTACGAACCCCGCCGTCCCGTCGGTCGAGCCGTTGTCGACGAGGATCACCGGGCGCGGGTGCAGGGGCAGCGTACGGGCCAGCACCCGCAGCCTGTCCTTGCTGGCCACCACCACGGTGACGCGCGGATCGTTCACAGAGTGCCACTTACCGCGCCACGCTCTCTTACTCCTCCGATTGACGCGCTCCCCGGAAAGGGGTAGGAAAGGCGGTAACAGCGTTCCCGAGAGGAAACGGCGTTACCGTGAGCACCGCGTACCAGCAGGCCCAGCAGGAGGGGCAGAGCGTCGTCCGGGCCGCGATCCTCGACGTCGCCACGCACCTGCTCGCCACCGAGGGGCCGGCGGCGCTGACCGTGCGGCGGATCTCCGGCGAGGTCGGCTGCTCGACCAAGGTGATCTACACGCTGTTCGGCGGCAAGGACGGGCTCAGCCAGGCGGTGTGGCTGGAGGGGTTCGCCCGCTTCGAGCGGTGGCTGATCGAGTTGATGGGGCCGGACGCCCCTCTGGTCAAGCTGCGCAAGGGCCTGGATGCCTACCGCGCCTACGCGCTGGCCGAGCCCGACTACTACCGGGTCATGTTCCAGGGGGCGATGCCGGGGTTCAGGCCGGACCCGGAGGCGGTGCAGGCCGCCAGGCGGACGTTCGACCTGCTGCTGCGGTGCGTGGAGGAGTGCCTGGAGGCGGGGGTGCTGGGCGGGGGAGTGGCCCGGGAGATCGCCGATGTGTTGTGGATGGCCATACACGGCGCCGTAAGTCTGGAAATATCCGGCTATTTCGAGCCGGACGAGGTGGCACAGCGCTACCGGCTGCTCTGCGACTCGGTCCTCGCGCCTTTCCTGGCTTCAGGCGCCCGGCCCCACGACGAGAGGAACGTGACATGACGCCCTTCACCGGCGGGTTCGCGCCCGTGACCGGTGAGATCACGGCCTTCGACCTGGAGGTCACCGGCCGCATCCCGGCCGAGCTGAACGGCCGCTACCTGCGCAACGGCCCCAACCCGCTCAGCCTCGACGACCCCACGGCCGGCCACCTGTTCCTCGGTGAGGGCATGGTGCACGGCGTGCGGCTGCGCGACGGCCGCGCCGAGTGGTACCGCAACCGCTGGGTACGCAGCGCCCGCGTCGCCGAACGGCTCGGCGAGCCGCCCCGGCCGGGGCCGCTGCACAGGAACTGGGACTTCGCCGCCAACACGCACGTCATCGGGCTGGCCGGGCGCACGTTCGCGACTGTCGAGGCGGGGCCCCTGCCGTACGAGCTGGACTACGAGCTCGGCACCGTCGGCACGTGCGACTTCGACGGCGGCCTGCCCGGCGGGTTCGCCGCGCACACCCACCTCGACCCGGTCAGCGGCGAGTTGCACGCGCTGGCCTACTTCTTCGGCTGGGACCACCACCAGCACATCGTGATCGACCCCAAGGGCTCGGTGACGCGGATCAGGGACATCCCGATCGCCGACGCCCCGATGCTGCACGACTTCGCGCTCACCGAGCGGTACGTGGTGATCTACGACCTGCCGGTGACGTTCAGCCAGGCCCACGCGGAGAAGGGCGTCCCGCTGCCGTACGCGTGGGACGACGCCCACGGCGCCCGGCTCGGGCTCATGTCACGCGAGAGCGGCGACGTGCGGTGGGTGGAGGTGGACCCGTGCTGGGTGTTCCACACGCTCAACGCCTACGAGGACGGCGACGAGGTGGTCGTGGACGTGGTCCGCTACCCCAAGCGGTTCGTGGACGCCCGGCTCGACCTGGGCGGCCTGCCGACGCTCGACCGGTGGACGATCGACCCGATCGCCGGCAAGGTCCGGCAGACGCGGCTGGACGACCGGCCGCAGGAGTTCCCGCGCGTGGACGAGCGCCGCACCGGCCGGCCGTACCGCTACGGCTACACCTCGGCCGCCCGCGACCTTCACGACGTGCTCTACCGGGCCGACAGCGAGCTGGAGGACCTGCCCGACCAGGCCTTCGACAACACGCTCATCAAGCACGACCTGGTGCGGGGGACGCAGGAACAGCGGCGGTTCGGGCGGGGCGCGTACGTCGGCGAGCCCGCGTTCGTGGCCCGCGGCGAGGCCGAGGACGACGGGTACGTGCTCGCCCTGGTCAACAACGAGGCCAGGGGAGCGGCCGACCTGGTGATCCTGTCCGCGCAGGACTTCGCCGGCGAGCCGGTCGCCACCGTCCACCTGCCCGCCCGCGTCCCGCTCGGCTTCCACGGAAGCTGGATCGCCGACTGAGCCGGACACGGTAGCCTCTTCAGGTTGGGGTTCTTGAGAAGCTCGTGAAGAGGGAGAGGCCGTGACCGGTCTGGTCGTCGCCATGGACGGTCCTTCGGGGTCGGGTAAGTCGAGCGCGTCGCGCGGGGTCGCCCGGGCGCTGGGCCTGCGCTACCTCGACACCGGGGCGATGTACCGGGCGATGACCTGGTGGATGCTCCGGCAGTCCGTCGACCTGACCGACCCCGCCGCCGTGGCGGCTTGCTGCGGCGAGCCGCGCATCGTGTCCGGCACCGACCCTGACGGCCCCACCATCCACGTCGACGGCGTCGACGTGGCGGGACCGATCAGGGAGTCCGTGGTCACCGACGCCGTCTCGGCCGTGGCCGCCGTCCCCGAGGTCCGGGCCCGCCTGGTCGCGCTCCAGCGGGAGCTGATCGGGGCCGGGGACATCGTGGTCGAAGGCCGCGACATCGGCACGGCCGTCTGGCCCGACGCCGCCGTCAAGGTCTACCTGACGGCCAGCCCGGAGGCCCGTGCCGCCCGGCGCAACGCCGAGCTCGCCGGCTCGACGGTGGAGGCGCAGCAGCAGGCCATGGCCAAGCGTGACACCCTCGACTCGACACGCAAGACGGACCCCCTCTCGATGGCGGATGGCGCCGTCGAGCTCGACACCACTCCGCTGACCTTGGAAGAGGTCATCGCCGAGGTGTTGAGATTGGTCGCGGAGCGGAGGAGCTCGGAAGGAGAGAGCGGAGCCAACGAGTTCCGAAGCGGCCGCGACCGTCTACACGAGCGCACCTGAGGGTGCGGTACTCACAAAGGATGAAATTTCGTGCCAACGGGGGATTGGGTCGAGGCCGGCCTCGACGACCTTGAGATCACCGAGCACGGCGACACCACGCCGTTGCCGGTCGTCGCCATCGTGGGGCGGCCTAATGTCGGCAAGTCCACGCTGGTCAACCGCATCATCGGCCGCCGCGAGGCGGTCGTGGAGGACGTGCCCGGAGTCACGCGCGACCGGGTCACGTACGACGCCAACTGGCGTGGCCGCCGCTTCACGGTGGTCGACACCGGCGGCTGGGACCCCGACGCCACCGGGATGAACCTGCGCATCGCCGAGCAGGCCCAGGTCGCCGTCGAGCTGGCCGACGTGATCGTGTTCGTCGTCGACGCCACCGTGGGCGCGACCGACGCCGACGAGATCGTGGGCTCGGTGCTGCGCCAGTCCGGCAAGCCGGTCGTCCTGGCCGCCAACAAGGTCGACAACCAGCAGCTGGAGCTGGAGGCCGCCGCGCTGTGGTCGCTCGGCCTCGGCGAGCCGTACCCGGTCTCCGCCCTGCACGGGCGCTCCAGCGGCGACCTGCTCGACGTGGTGCTCGACGCGCTGCCCGAGACGCCCGCGCTGGGCTTCGAGACCGAGCGCGGCCCGGCCCGCGTGGCGCTGCTCGGCAAGCCCAACGTCGGCAAGTCCTCGCTGCTCAACAAGCTCGCGGGCGAGGAGCGGGTGCTGGTCGACCCCATGGCCGGCACCACCCGCGACCCGGTCGACGAGCTGATCGAGCTGGGCGGGCGCACCTGGCGCTTCGTCGACACGGCCGGCATCCGGCGGCGCGACCGCGAGCTGCAGGGCGCCGACTTCTACGCGGCCATGCGCACCCGCGCCGCGCTGGAGCGCACCGAGGTGGCCGTCGTGCTCATCGACGCCAGCCAGATCCTCACCGAGCAGGACCTGCGCATCATCGGCCTGGTCATCGAGTCGGGCCGGGCGATGGTGGTGGCCTTCAACAAGTGGGACCTCGTCGACGAGGACCGCCGCTACTACCTGGAGAAGGAGATCGACCGGCAGCTCGTCCGCACCCCGTGGGCGCTGCGGGTCAACATCTCCGCCCTGACGGGCCGGCACATCGACCGGCTGGTGCCCGCCCTGGAGAAGGCGCTCGACTCCTGGTCCACCCGGGTGCCCACCGCCCGCCTCAACGCGTTCCTGACGGAGCTGGTGCAGCAGACGCCGCCGCCGGTGCGGGGCGGGAAGCAGCCCAAGATCCTCTTCGCCACGCAGGCCTCCGTCGAGCCGCCGAAGTTCGTGCTGTTCACGTCGGGATGGCTGGAGGACACCTACCGGCGCTTCATCGAGCGGCGCATCCGGGAGGAGTTCGGGTTCGCCGGCTCGCCGATCGAGGTCACGATGAAGATCCGGGAGAAGCGGGCCAAGAAGGACAAGTAGCGGGCGCCGCGCCCGGGGGAATGGCTTTGCCGTTCCCCCCCCCCCTTCCCCCCCCCCCCCCCCCCCCCCCCGCGGCCGTAAGATCTACGGCAACGCGTTGACGGAGACGAGTAGCCAGAGGTCCCGCAGGGGTCGAGAGAGCCGCCGATAGCTGCGAAGGCGGTCCCGTGCTCCGCTGGTGAAGACACTCCCGAGTGCGGGGAGGAAATGCCCCGCCGGCCTGACCCCCGTCATCGGGTCGTCGAGGCCGCCTCCGCTGAGGCGGCGAAAGTGCGGTGGCACCGAGAGCTCCCTTCTCTCCCGCACTCCCAAGGGGTCATGCAATTCCTCGTGAGGAGCTGTAATGATCTCTCGTGTCATGTCGGCGGAGCTCGCTGAGCACGCCGGCCAACGAGTGACGATCGCCGGCTGGGTCCATCGCCGCCGGCAGCTGAAATCCGTGTCCTTCCTCGTCGTCAGGGACCGTACCGGCCTCGCCCAGGTGGTGGCCGCGAGCGACCTGCCGGGCGAGGAGAGCGTCGTCGAGGTCACCGGCACCGTGACGGCCGGCCCGCAGGCGCCGGGAGGCGTCGAGCTGGTCGAGCCGGAGATCGAGGTGCTGGCGGAGCCGTGCGCGGCGCCGCCGTTCGACCTCTACCGGCCCGTCGTGCCGGCCGGACTGCCGACGATCCTCGACCACGCGCCGGTCGCGCTGCGGCATCCGCTGCTCAGCGCGCCGCTGGAGATCTCGGCCGCGAGCGTGGCGGGGTTCCGCGAGACGCTCGACGGGCTCGGGTTCACCGAGATCCACACGCCGAAGATCGTCGCCTCGGCCACCGAGTCGGGCGCGAACGTCTTCGGCATCGACTACTTCGGCAGGCGCGCCTACCTGGCCCAGTCGCCGCAGTTCTACAAGCAGGCGATGGTGGGGGTGTTCGAGCGGGTCTACGAGGTCGGTCCCGTCTTCCGGGCCGAGCCGCACGACACCGTACGCCATCTGGCCCAGTACACCAGCCTCGACGCCGAACTCGGGTTCGTCCGGGACCACCGGGACGTGATGGCGGTGCTTCGGGAGGTGGTGGCGGGCATGCTGGAGTCGGTACGGCGCCGCGCCCCGTCCGCCGTCGAACGCGCCGGGGCGATCCTTCCCGAGGTGCCCGCCGAGATCCCGGCCATCCACTTCACCGAGGCGCAGGAGCTGACCGGCTCGGCCGAGCCCGACCTGTCACCCGCGCAGGAACGGTGGCTGGGTGAGTGGGCGGAGAAGGAGCACGGGTCGGAGTTCCTGTTCGTCACCGGCTACCCGATGTCCAAGCGGCCCTTCTACACCCACCCGGACCCCGCGCGGCCCGGCTACTCCAACGGGTTCGACCTGCTGTTCAGGGGGCTGGAGCTGGTCACCGGCGGGCAGCGGCTGCACCGCTACCCGGACTACGTGGCCGCCCTGGCCGCCCGGGGCGAGGGCGTGGAGGCGTACGAGGGGTACCTGCAGGCGTTCCAGTACGGGATGCCGCCGCACGGCGGGTTCGCGCTCGGGCTGGAACGGTGGACGGCACGGCTGACCGGGGCCGCCAACATCCGCCAGACCACCGCCTTCCCCCGCGACCTCCACCGCCTCTCCCCGTAACCCCTTCCGGCGCCGCCCCCTGCGCCCGCCCTCACCCGGGCGTAGGGGGCCCGCTCCGCCGGGCGCGGGGCATCAGCAGCGCGACGGCCGCGCCCAGCAGGCAGATGAACGCCGTGACCAGGAACATCTCCGTGTACTCCGTGTGCAGCGCCGCCTGCACCTTCGCGGCGTACTCGGCCAGCCGCCGCTGGTACGTCGCCGCGTCCACGCCGAACGGCAGCGGCGTGTCCAGATGGGCGGTCAGCGACTGGAACCGGTAGAAGCCCCACGCCGACACCGCCGCGATGCCGATCAGCATGCCCATCATCCTGGCCACCACGACCGCCGCCGACGCCACGCCGTGCTGGGCCGCCGAGGTCACGCGCAGCACCGCCGACGAGACCGGGGCGATGACCAGGCCCAGTCCCAGGCCGGCGACCACCAGGTCGACGTCCACGAGGAGCCCCGCGCTCTTGAGTTCGAGCGGCCAGCGGCTCATCAGCCAGTAGCCGGCCGCCGCCAGCACCATGCCCGCCACCGCGACGACGCTGTCACCCAGCCGGCGGGCCAGGAGACCGCCCAGCAGGGCACCCACGGTGAGCGCGGCCAGGAACCTGGCCAGGACCAGCGACGCTCCCAGCGCGTCCGCGCCTAGCAGGGTCTGGGCGGTGAACTGGACGAACACCATGGTCACCAGAAGTGCCGCCCCGGCCAGGAAGCTCACGGCCAGGGTGGCGAGCAGGGGGCCCTTGCGGGTGGCGGAGAGATCGAGCAGGCGTACGGGGGAGCGGATCTCCCACCACACGAAGATCCCGGCCGCCAGCGCTCCTGCGGCCATCACGGGCAGGCCCCACGGGGGGAGCACGGTCTTGGCCGGGTCGGGGTTGTACAGGCCCACGACCAGCAGCGCGAGCGCCAGCGCCAGCAACGCCCCGCCGACGACGTCCACACGCCGTCTCCCGCCACCGATCCCGGCCTGCCGGCCGTCGGCGGGCGTCGTGGGGGATGCGGTGCCAGGGGTGCCGGCCGTGGGCGCCGCCGTGCCGGACGCGCCCGCTGAGGGGAGCGCCGTGCCGGAGGGGACGGTGAAGTGGACCGCGACGGCTGCCAGGGCGGCGAGCGGGACGTTGATCCAGAAGATGGCGTGCCAGCCGCCCAGCTCCACCCCCGCCACCACGGTGCTCGGGATCAGCGCCAGCACCCCGCCGTACAGGGGCCCGAGGGCGCTCCCGAGCTCCTGCGCCGCCCCCACGGCTCCCAGCGCCACCGGCCGCTCGCGCTCGTCCCACAGGTCGCCGATGAGCGCCATCGTGATCGGCAGCAGCGCCCCACCGGCCACCCCCTGCACGGTGCGCCCGGCCACCACCATCACCTCGCCGGCGGCCAGCGCCGTCAGCACCGAGCCGAGCGCGAACGCGGCCAGGCAGGCGTGGATCAGCGGCCGCCGCCCGTAGCGGTCGGAGAGCTGGCCGAGCAGCGGCATCGCGGCGACGTACCCGAGCAGGAACCCCGTCACGATCGGCGTGGCCCGCTCCAGGTGGTTCAGCGGGATGCCCACGTCCTCGGCGATGTCGATGAGGACCGTGACCACCACGTACGCGTCGAGCGCGGCCAGCAGCACCACCGCGCCCCCGGCGCCGAGGACGACCCGGCGGGCGCCTCTCATCCGGCGGCGGGCGGCGTGATCGTGACCGGCGCGTCGTAGTCGCTGAACGACACCGTCACCGTGCCGTCCTGCAGCGGCAGGCTGGCCTTGGTCAGGCGGCTGGTGGCCTTGTCGAGCCAGACCTTGCCGTTCACGCCCTGCGTGACGCCGGGGATGATCTGGCCGATGGCCGACCCGGGGAACGCGGTGGCCACCCGGTACGCGTCGCCCTCCAGCGCCTCCACCCGGGGATCGGCGGCCGAGGCGAGCAGCTGCGCGATGCCCTTGGTCGGTTCGAGGATCACCGAGGGGTCGTAGAACTGCGCGAGCTGCTGCCGGGTCATCTTCTGGAAGCCGCCCGTCGGCCCCTTGAAGTGCACGGTGTCGCCGACCAGGGCGAAGCTGACCTCCTGCAGGCTGCCCAGGATGTCGATCGTGATCGTGCCGTCGGCGTCACCGGCGGCAGTGAGCCTGCCGTCCGCCTTCTTGACCGGCACCTTGGGCTTGCCCTCGGTCGCGATCGAGAAGCTGGTCGACTTGACGCTCTTCATGGCCTCGGAGGCCTTCTTCATCAGGTCGGGTCCGGCGGGCAGCTCGTCGCCCCCGCCCGACGAGCACGCCGACACCAGCGCCAGAACGGCCACGATCAGAAGCTTTCTGAGCATGTGCGGATCGTATCGATCGCCCGGGAACGCCGTGAGGCGTCGCGGATATCGGTTGGGTGTCAGCGCAACTTCTTCAGCGGCAACTTCTTCAGCGCAGTTTCTTCAGGCGCTCGACGATCGGCCCGTAGGCGGCATCGATCGCTTCGAGCTGGTCGTCGGTGAGCCGGTCGACGAAGTGCTCGCGCACGCTCGCCACGTGGTGCGGCGCCACCCGCTGGATCGTCTCCCAGCCCTCGTCGGTCAGCACCGCGAACGTGCCCCGCCGGTCGTCGCGGCAGTCCTCCCTGGTCACCAGGCCCTTGGCCTCCATGCGGGAGATCTGGTGCGACAGCCGGCTGCGCGACTGGATCGTCGCGTCGGCCAGGTCGCTCATCCGCATGCGCCGCCCCTCGCTCTCCGAGAGGTTGACCAGGATCTCGTAGTCGTTCAACGAGAGCTGATGCTCCTGCAGCTCCCGGTCGAGCCGGTGCATGAGGAGCTTGTGCAGCGCCAGATGCGTGCGCCAGGCACGCTGTTCGGCGGGTGAAAGCCAACGAGGCGCGCTCATGATCTCCAATCTAGCGCACGTAGAGTGAAGCGCTATGGAACAGCGGGATTCAGGAGAGAGCCTGGGCACCGTCCTGGTCGCGGGAGCGGCCAATCTGACCATCGCCGTGGCCAAGCTCGTCGCGGGCCTCATCAGCGGCTCGGCGGCCATGCTGTCGGAGGCGGTCCACTCCGCCGCCGACACCGTGACCGAGCTGCTGTTGCTGGTGGCGGTGCGCCGCGCGAGCCGGCCGGCGGACCGGCGGCATCCGTTCGGCCACGGCAAGAGCGGGTTCTTCTGGGCCATGATGGCGGCGGCCGCGACGCTGGTGGGCGGGGCCGGGTTCTCCATCACGCACGGAGTGCACGTGATCGAGCACGGCGAGGAGCTGACGAACCTCACCCCGTCCTACATCGTGCTGGCCATCGCGTTCGCCGTCGAGTCCGTCTCGTTCGCCAAGGCCCTCTCCCAGCTGCGCAGGCAGGCCGCGAGGCACGACCTCCACCCGATCCGGCTGGTGCGGATCACCTCCGACACCCCGTTGAAGGCCGTGCTGTTCGAGGACGCGGCCGCCCTCGTGGGCCTGCTCATCGCGGGCGCCGGGCTGGCCGGGTCGCAGCTGACGGGCTCGGCGCTGTGGGACGGCCTGGCGTCGGTCGGGATCGGCCTGCTCCTGCTGGTGGTGGCGCTCATCCTGATCCGGTCGAACATCTCGCTGCTCATCGGCCAGGCCGCGCCCCCGCACGTCGAGGAGGGCATCCGCGCCGAGCTGACGGCCCAGCCGGAGGTGGAGGAGGTCGTCGAGCTGCTCACGATGATGATCGGGCCCGGCTCCGTCCTGGTGGCCGCCAAGATCGACTTCGTGGACGTGGCGAGCGCGGCAGGTGTGGAGATCGCCTGCGACGAGGTGGACCGGCGGCTGCGCGAGCGCTTCTCCGGGATCAGTCAGGTCTTCCTCGACCCCACCCCGACCCGCCGCCGCTGACGGGGGCAGGGGCGGATCAGCTGTAGAAATGCATGGCGACGGCGACGCCGATCACGTGCATCAGCACGACGATGACGACGAAGGAGATGAACACGAACTTGGCCGGCCCGTGCTCGAACGTCTTGCCCTCTTCGAGGGGCCGCCGCTGGGCCACGCGGTCGGCGATCCGCTCCTCCAGGGATTTCCGGTAGAACATGCATGCAAGTTTATCCAGGGGGGATGGGTGCCCTCCTGACCGGGGCGTCCGCGACGACGGCCACCCTGATGTCCGGCCCCACGCTCCACTCGAGCAGGTGGCGGCCGTCGAGATCGTCGCCGCCCGAGCGGAGCTTGTCGAGCGTCAGCTCGCCGCGCTTGATCAACGCCTCCTTGCGCGTCCAGTGCCGGATCAGCTCGTCGTTGCCGGTGACCATCGCGCGCTCGCGCGGGGTCAGCGCCCGGTCCGCGAGCAGCGGGTCCAGCGGCCCCGGCGGCACGTGCTCGGCGTCCACGCCGACCTTGCCGGGGCCGGCCGCCGCGCAGACGTAGCCGCGCGTGTGGCTGAAGCTGACGCCCAGCTCGGGCGCCTCCTCGATGTACGGCTTCCCGTGCCCGAGGCCGTGCAGGTCGCAGCGCTGCCGCAGGGTCAGCTCGTGCGGGCCGGCGTCGAGCACGGCGGCGGCGCAGAGCCGCACGAGCAGGTGGGCCGCGACGAAGCTGGCTCGATCCGCCTCGAACCTGAACCGCCCGGCCCGCTCGGTCTCCACCTCGGTGAGCCAGTCTTCCGGGGCGCGCACCTCGTCGGGGCGGCCGCCCATCGCTAAGAAACCGATGGTCAGTCCTTCTTCTTGTCGCCGGTGAGGTTGTACTGGTCCTCCGAGGCCGCGCCGAGAACGGTCACGTCATGGATCTTCCAGGTCCCCTTCTCCTTCACAAGGCTGATCTTAAGGTGCGAGTCCTTGACTGAGCGGATCGCTTCGGAGGTGTTCACCTGCTGGTCGACCACGACGATGGCGTGCGCGGTGGCCTCGTCCACGTCGGCCAGATAGACCTCGCGCACCGTGGCCTGCGAGGTGGCCTTGAGCTTGACGATGACCTGCGCCATCGCCCCGCCGAACGCCGCGTCGTAGGTGGCCAGGAAATCGCCCGTGGCCTGGGCGGCGAGGGTGGAGCGGGTGCTCTGGAGGTTCTGGTAGTCGTAGCTGAGCAGCGCCTTGCTGAACGCGCTCGCCGCCCCCGACACCTCCAGCCGCAGCGCGCGCTCGGACTCGAGCCTGGCGCGCGCGTCGCCGGCCTGTGCGGCGGAGATCCATTGCAGCACGGCCGTGGCGGCGAGCGCGGCCACCAGCATCGCCGCCAGCGTCCCGAGCACCCGGGCCCGCGTGACGCGCCCGCCGCTCTTTCCGCCCGCCGCCCCTTCCGCCGGAGCCGCATCCGCCACCGTCGGCTGCTCGTCCTCGGAGGGGGTGTCCTCGGTGCGGGCCTCCTCGGATGGGGCCTGCTCCGCGCGGGCCTCCTCGGAGGGGGCCTCCTCTGTGCGGGCGTCCTCGGCCAGGTCCTGCTTGGTGGTCATTTCGACTCCTCACGGCGGCGGGCGGCCCGGCCCGTCGCGATCCAGCCCACGATGCCACCACCGGCCACCACGGCGAGGAATATCCCGGCAATCAGCGGGGTGGCGTTCGGCGGGGTGCGGGACGCGGGCCCGGCGGCCGCCGCGCCGCTGGGCGACGGGGTGGCCTCAGGCCGCTGCTTCGGTTTCTCGGTGTTTCTCGCCACCGGGCGCGCGGACTCGGCGGGCGAGGCGGTGTCCGCCGGTCCGGCGGCGTCCTGGCGGCGATCCGTACGGGGGTTCGCGGGGGAGTCGCCGGAGTCCGGGGAGTCCCCGGCGGCGGCGGGGGAGGGGCAGGAGCGCAGGGCGGGCACCGTCGGAGGCCCGACCGCGCCGGCGTACTCCTCGGCCGGGGTCGGCCCGCCCGGCACGCTGAAGATGAACGCCGCCCTCCCGTAGACGGTGTCGCCGTGCCGGTCGCTGATGTCGTCCGCCAGGCTGAGCGCGGTCGGGACGATGCTGAGCAGGTGGTGCACGTTCCGCTCGGTCTGCGGCGAGAAGGCCGGTCGATGCGGCTGCCCCAGCGCCGTCAGCAGGCACGAGAACCCCGGCCTGGACTTCTTGACGGCCGCGTCCAGCTGGGCGAACACCCCAGGCCCCCGGTCGAGGAAGGCGTTCAGGTCGGCACGGGAGGCACGCAGCGTGCCCGTCACCGTGCTCAGGTCGGTGATCCCGGAGGCCAGTTCGCCCCGCTTGCCGGCCAGCGTGTGGGTGAGCCGGGTGAGCTGCGCCGACAGGTCGTCGAGGACGGCGGCGTTGTCGGCCAGCGTGCCGGTCAGGGAGTGGGCGTCGTCGATGATGTTCCTGATCGCCGGGGCCCGCCCGTCCAGCGCGACGGCCAGCTCATGGGTGATCGTCTTCGCGTCCCGGGGCGGCACCGCGTTCAGCAGCTTGCCGACGCCCTCGAACAGCTTCTTGTAGTCGAGCGGCACCGACGTCTTGGCCAGCGGGATCGTGTCCCCGGCCGCAAGCGGGGGCCCCGTCACGCCGGTGGCGGGCGGCGAGAGTTCCACGTACGGCTCCCCGATGGCCGACTTGCGCCGCACCTCGGCCGTGGCGCCCTTCGGCAGCCGGATCCCCCTGTCGATGTCGAGGCCGACCACGATCTTGCCCGGCGCCAGCCGCACGTCGCCGATCTTGCCGACCCGCACCCCCAGGTACGCCACGTCGAACCCCTGGATGAGGCCCGGCGACGAGACGAACTCGGCCGAGACCCGGTAGGGCCGCTCGATGGCGTCGAGCCGGATGATCGTGCTGAACGCCCAGACGGTCATGACCACGCCCAGGACGGCGAAGAAGCCCAGGTTCAGATAGATCCGGTTTCTCATCGCGGCGGCTCCAGGAGCAGGCGGAAGTCCTCGATCCGGTTAGGCAGCGGCCCCTGCGCCGACCTCTTGGGCAGCAGGACGCCCTTCAGCCACAGGTAGATCAGCACCTGCCCGTTGACGGTGATCGGCGGCGCGTCGATGAACTTCTGCAGCCGCGCCACCAGCGTCTTCAGGTCCTCCTTGCCCCGCTGCATCGCCGAGGAGATCGCCTCCAGCTCCAGCAGCAGCGTCCGCAGCCGGGCGGCGTGGCGCGGGTAGACGGTCAGGTTGGCCTCCTTGGCCAGCCTGGTCAGCGCGATGATCGTCTTCTTGACGTGCTTGCGCCCGTGCGCGATCCGCGCGGTGGCCGCGGCCAGCGTGCCCGGCAGCCGGTCCAGCTCGCCGCTGCCCTTGGCGAGGTCGTCGCCCAGCTTGGCCAGGGCGTCGATGCTGGTGCCCAGGTCCCGGCGGGCCGCGGCGTAGGCGTCGGTGACCTCGGCCGTCTGCTTGATCAGCTTGTTGACGTCGTCGCCCTTCCCGGCGAAGGCGGTCGAGGCCGCGTCGAGGATGGCGTTCACGTCCTGCGCGCCGAGCGCCTCGATGAGCGGCCCGGCCTTCGCGGTGACCTGCTCGATGTCCGGCTCGACCGACGTGTCGGCGATGGTGGCGCCGTTGCTCAGGTACGGCCCCGTGGCCAGGTCCTTGCCCGCGGGCGGCGCGAGCAGGACGTAGTTCTCGCCCAGCACCGATGTCTTGGCCACGGTGGCCGTGCTGCCCTCGGGCACCCGGTACTTGGACACGATCGACATCGTCACCTTGGCCCGGTAGCCCTCCAGCCTGATGTCGGTGACCGTGCCCACCCGTACGTCGGAGATCTGCACGCTGTGCCCGGCCACCAGGCTCTGCACGTCGTCGAAGACCGCGTGCAGGGTCAGGTCGCCGGTGGTCGCGCCGAGCGTCTGGAGCGAGCACGACGCCGTCACGGCGAGTGCGAGGATCGCGGCGAGCAGGCGTGCCCTCATCGCCGCCTCCCCTGCTGCTCGTAGGGGCAGTTGCTTAGCCCGGCGGGCAGGCACGGCACCCGCCCCAGGTTCAGCGATTCGAACAGCGGGGTCAGCCACGCCCTGGTCATCGCGTTGAGCACGACGCGGATCTTCAGCACGTGCTGCTTCCTGTCCCACGAGTCGATCACCACGTCGGCGAAGTCGGCCGCGCCCTTGACCGCCCGGGCCACGGACGCGCTGTTGGCCCGCATGGTCAGCACCAGCTCGGCCAGCGTCCCGGCGGCCTGGGGCAGCCGTTCGGAGTACTGCTCGATGATCACGTCACCGCGCCGGACGAAGTCCGAGATGCCGGTGATGAAGTCGCGCAGCCGCCGCCGCTCCTCCGCCAGGATCGAGCCGGCCTCGGCGAACGCGTCGATCGCGCCCGTCACCTGGCTCTCGCGCCGGTTGAGGCCGGTGGCCAGCCGGTTCAGCCCCTTGGCCAGGTCGACGAGCTGCTGGTCCTGCTTGGCCAGGGTGCCGGTGAGCCGGGAGGTGTCGGCGATGGCGTTGTTGACGGTCTTGCCGCGCCCCCTGACGCCGTCGGCCAGGTCGCTCGCCACGGAGCCCAGCTTCTTGTCGTCGAGCGCGTCGGTGAGCTTGGTGAACGCGTCGAGCGCGTCGTCGATCTCCACCGGCAGGTCGGTGCGCTCCAGGGGGATGACCGTCCCCGGCGCGACCTTCTGGTCGCCGGGCTTCCACGGGGGGTAGAGGACGACGTTCCGCTCGCCGAGCGTGTTCTGCGGCGCGACCACGGCCTTCACCCCGGCCGGGAGCGGCACCTGCCGGTCCACCAGCAGGTCGACCCTCACCTTGTCCCCATCGATCCGGATCTTCTCGACATATCCGGCGTCCAGCCCCATCACCTTGACCCGCGCCTGCTCGTACAGGGAAGGCGCCTTGCGGAAGATCGCCACCAGCCGGTACGGCTCCGGCCCCAGCACGGTGCACCCCGAGGTCAGGAACACCCCGGCCACGGCCAGCAGGACCGCCACGAGTCGTCTCATTTGGCGCTCTCCCTGTCCTTGCGGATGGCGGCGAGCACCTCGGGGTTGATGGGGCCGAGGCCCGTGGCTATGGCCTCGAGCCACGGGCCCTGACCGCCCATCGTGGACAGGCCGGAGAACGTCGGGCCCGCCCATGCCAGGAGCGAATTGAACTGCTTGTTGCTGTCGCTGAGCCGCGTCGTGATGGCCGCGTTGTCGTCCAGCACCTGGACGAGGGTCTTCTCGTGCTCGTTGATCAGCTTGGTCGTGCTGCGCACCAGGTCGCTGCCGTCGCCCAGCAGCGTGCGCAGCTCCTCGCGCCGCCTGCGCAGCTCGGCCAGCATGACGCCGATGGCGTCGATGAGCCGCCCGAGCTGCCTGTCCTTCCTCTCCAGGACGTTCATGATCCGGGTGCCGTTGTCGATGAGCCGCTGGAGCTGCGGCTCGCTCTTGCTGATCGTGTCCGACAGGTCGCCGATGTTCTGCAACAGCCGGGTGATGTGGCCGCGCTTGCCGAGGTCGACCTTGTCCAGCTCGGTGAGCAGGTCGTCCACGGCGTCGGTGTCCAGGCGCTCGACCAGCCGGGTCGCGTCCTTGATGGCGTCGTTGATCAGGGTGGGCACGCCGGTCCGCGTCACGGGGATGCGCCTCTGCCCCTCGGGGAGCTGGTCCATGTACGGGGCCGTGACGGGGCCGGTGAGCTTGACGTACCGGCCGCCGAGCAGGTTCGACAGGGCGATGTCGGCCCGGGTGCCGCGGCCGAGCCGCACGCCGTCGTCCACCTTCCAGGTGACCACGACGTCGCCCCGCGCGTAGTCGGCGCGGACCTCGGTGACCTTGCCGACGCGCACCCCGGCGACCCTGACGTCGTTGCCGGTGCGCAGCCCGCCGGAGTCCACGAACACGCCGGACATGTAGTAGCCGCCCTCCAGCAGTCCCAGGTTGCCGACCAGGAACGTGCCGACGAGGATCGCCGCGAGCGTGGCCAGCGACACGAGGCCGACGACGATCCGGTTGCGGTCGCGGAAGGACTTGAGCGCCATCACTCGCCCACCAGGAGCTTCTGCAGGTCCTTCGTGCTCTGGACCCGGGTGTTGCGCAGCGGCGGCGGCGCCTGCATCCCGTACGGGCAGGGCGCGGCGCTCAGCGCCACGCACGGGACCGCCGTGATGAAGTAGCGGCCGCGGTCCACGGTCTGGTACGCGCGGGCGAACAGCGGCTGGAACGTGCTGACCGTCCTGTCGATCTGGTTCACGTGCCGCCTGATGCCGCCGGTCAGCCCCGACAGGTTGTCGACGAGCCGGCCGAGCTCGTCGGCGTTCTTGCCGAGCACCTCGTTGGAGGTGTGGACGGTCGTCGACAGCTCCACCAGCGACTCGTCGATCAGCTCGCGGTTGTCGGCGAACGCCTCCGACAGCGTGACGAGGTTGTCGACCAGCTGCTCGATCTGCTTGTCGCGCCGGGCGACCACGCCGGTGACGGTGGCGTAGTCCTTCAGCAGCTGCTCGATGGTCTTCTTGCGCTCGGTGACCGTGGTGGTGATGGCGTTGACGTTGTCGAGCAGCCTCGGGATGTTCTGCTCGTTGCCCTTGAGCGACCTGGCGGCGGCGGTGAGGAGCTGGTTGATCTGGTCGGGGTCCAGGCTGCGGGTCAGCGGGCCGAGGTCGCTGACCAGCTGGCCGATATCCACCACGGAGGAGGTACGGGTGATGCGCGCCCCGGGCGTCAGCCTGCCGGGCGCGGTGCCGGGCAGCAGGTAGACCACACGCTGGCCGACGGCGTTGCGCCAGCGGATGGCGGCCTCGGTGTCGGCGGGCACGGTGACCCCCTGCTGCACCTCCATGGTCACCTCCGCCCGCCCGTCCACCACCTTGATCGTGTCCACCTGGCCCACGGGCGCCCCGGCGATCTTCACCTGGTCGCCCTCGTTCAGCCCCGACACGTCGTCGAACACGGCGACCAGCGGGTAACCGGCGCCCGTGCTCACCCGGGCGATCTGCACGCCGATCACTGCGATCAGTGTCACGCACACGCCGACGAAGACCGCGAACCGCGCGAAGGTCCAGGCCCGCCGCATGTCAGCGCCTCCCGTCGGTCGGGCCGCAGGCGCCGACGATCAGCTCGCAGAGGTCGGTCGCCACGAACGCCTCGACCTGGAGCTGGCGGGTGTTGCCCGGCCCGGGCGCCTCGATCAGCTCGTTGAGCAGGTCGACCAGCCTGTTCAGCCCGCGTACGCCGTCGCCGGCCAGGCCGAGCTGGGCGTAGATGAGCGCGGCCACCCGCTCGGTGGAGTGCACGCCGGCCCGCAGGTCCTGACGGTGCTTGGCCAGCCCGTGCGCGGCCAGGCCGGAGACCGAGGTGACCTCGTCCAGCAGGGCGCGCACCTTGTCGGCCCGCGCGAGCAGGTCGGGGGTGATGACGTTGACGTCGGAGGAGATCGAGACGAGGTCGTCGCCCTTGTCCTGCAGGGCCGTCCCCAGCAGGGCGGCGTCGTGCAGGAACTGCCTGGCCCGGCCGCGCTGCCGGTGCGCGACGCCGACGAGCGTGCCGGCGTCGCCGATCAGCTCGCGCAGGTTCTCGCCCTCGCCGTCCAGGCCCTGGGCCAGGGTGTGCACGATGACGGTGACCTCGCGCGGGTCGACGGCGTCCAGGCCGCGGTAGGCGGCGCCGAGCGTGTCGGACAGGTCGAGCGGGCCCTCGGTGTCGGTGATGACGGCGCCGGCGGCCAGGTAGGGGCCGGTGGTCTCGCCGGAGCCGGGCTTGAGGTCGAGGAACTTGGGGCCGAACACCGAGGCCGGCTCGACGGAGGCGACCGTGGAGCTCGGGACCTTGACGCCGGGGTCGAGGTGCATGGTCACCACGGCCCGGCCCCTGGCGTCCAGTGATATGCCCGTCACCCTGCCGACCGTGATGCCGCGGATCTTGACGGGGGAGCCGGCGTCCAGGCCCTGCCCGGCCCTGGCGAACACGGCGTCGATCCTGGTCCCGCTCAGCTCGGTGGCGGTGCGGACGACGTACAGGGTGGCCGCGGCGAGCACGGCGAGCACGGCGAACGCGATGCCCACCCGGGCGGCGAGGGAGAGTTGGAATCGGCCCACCGGCTCACCCCGTCAGCGGTATGTTGCCGCCGCTGCCCCAGAACAGGTACGACAGCAGCAGATTGAGCAGCACGATCGTGACGATCGACTGGCGGATGGCGCGGCCCGCCGCCACGCCCACGCCCACCGGTCCGCCGGTGGCGTGGAAGCCGTGGTAGCAGTGGATCACGATGACCGCGAAGGCGAACACGCCGACCTTGGTGACGCTGAACGCGATGTCCCGGACCGGCAGATACAGGTAGAAGTAGTAGTCGTAGACCCCCGGCGCCAGGCCGAACAGCACCGTGCACATCAGCCGGGTGGCGAAGAAGCTGGCGAACAGCGCGATCAGGTAGATCGGCACCAGCGCCAGCAGCGCCGCCACGACCCTGGTGCAGATCAGGTACGTGAAGGCGTTGATGCCCATGACCTCCAGCGCGTCGATCTCCTCCGAGATCCGCATCGCGCCCAGCTCCGCCGTGAACGACGAGCCCACCTGCGCCGCCAGCGCCGTCGCGGCGATGATCGGGGTGATCTCGCGGACGTTCGCGAAGCTGCCCACCAGCCCCATGAACGACTCCGCGCCGATCGCCTGTAATCCCTGGTAGCCCTGCAGGCCCACGGTGGCGCCCACGACGAACGCCATCGTGAACACCACGAAGATCATGCCGCCGCCGATGACGGTCGCCCCGACGCCCACCACGACGTCGCTGACCTGCCTGATGACGACCTTGAAGAACTTCAGCCGCAGGACGACGTCGCGTACGGAGTAGAACAGCACCTTCCACACGAACAGCGGCCAGTCGGCCAGCGTCGCGAACCGCTCGGCGACGTCCCGCCCCCGCAGGGCGAGCCGCAGACCGGCCGTGCGCGTCACCATCATCACAGCGACCTCGGCGGGTAGGCCAGGAAGTAGACGGCCGAGATCACGTAGTTGAACGCGAACACCAGCATGAACGTCACCACGGTCGCCTGGTTGACCGCCCGCCCCACGCCGACGGGGCTGGAGGCGCACGTCATGCCCTTGTAGCAGGCGACCGCCGCCGCGATGAACCCGAAGATCCACGCCTTGAACAGCGTCACGTACAGGTCGGAGGCGACGACCAGGGAGAACGCGCCGTCGAAGTACGCGCCCGGGGTGACGCCCTGCACGATCACGTTGAAGAAGTAGCCGCCGCTCGCGCCGGCCAGGATGACCAGCGGGCACAGGCAGACCGCGATCGTGCTGGCCGCCCACATGCGCGGCGTGACCAGGCGGTGGATCGGGTTGACCGACATGACCTCCATCGCGCTCAGCTCGTCGCGGATGTGGCGCGCGCCGATGTCGGAGGTCATCGCGCTGCCGCCGGCCCCGGCGATCAGCAGCGCGCTGGCCAGCGGCGCCACCTCGCGGATGAGCCCGACGAAGACCGCGCTGCCGGTCGCGGAGCTGGCGCCGAGCTGCCTGGCCAGCTCGCCCACCTGGAGTGCCACGGTGGCGCCCAGCGGCAGGGCGACCAGCAGGACCGGGACGCTGGTGACGCGGGCCAGGAACCAGCACTGCTCGACGAACTCCCACCACCAGCGCCTGACGTCCCAGGTCCTGCGCAGCCCCTCCAGGACGATGACGAACAGCTCGCCGATCTGGCCGAGCGTCGACCCGGCCCGGCGTCCGATGTACCCGGACAGGGTCATCGGCGACCTCGGGTTACCGCCATGACCACCTCCGCCGCCTACGGATGAGTGGCAACCCTACTGACGGGTTGTCTAGTAGTCGATGCTTTCGTGGGAATTTGCGCGAAAGGTATGAGACGCAGGTCACATGTTGTCAGCCAGGCACGAAAAGTGACCGCGCCGTTACAACCCGGCTCCCCTTGACGCGGTCCCCGCAGGGTTGTTTGCCTGTACGCAAGGCCTGGAAGACTGAGGTGCAAGAGGTGGTGCACATGCTCATCGGAACGATTCTCCGCGCCAAGGGAAGCGACGTGGCGACAGTGTCGCCCGGGGCGACCGTGCGCGAGCTGCTGGCCACGCTCGCTGAACGCAACATCGGTGCCGTGGTGGTCTCCACCGACGGCCTCACGATCGAGGGCATCGTGTCCGAACGCGACGTCGTGCGCCGCCTGCACGACCGCGGCCCGGCGATCCTCGACGGCCCGGTATCCGCGATCATGACCAGCGAGGTGCGCACGGTGGGGCCCGGCGAGAACGTCGACTCGCTGCGGCAGATCATGACCACGCAGCGGTTCCGGCACATGCCGGTGGTCGAGAACGGCCGGCTCGTGGGCATCGTGAGCATCGGCGACGTGGTCAAGAGCGCGATCGAGGAACTGGAGACGGAGAAGGCGTCGCTGGTCGACTATCTCCACCGTTGACAGGGATGGCACCCTTGGTCCGTGATGTACGGGCCTCCTGAATATCCGCCTGAGTATCCGCGCGCGACGAGCAGTCCGACGATCATCGTGCTCGTGTCCGGGCTCGCCGCGCTGCTCGGGTTCCTGCTGGGGGTCTTCGTGGGGTACGGCGCGGCCACGCCGTCCGCGGAGCCCGCCCCCCGGGTCACGGTCACGGTCGAGGACACGCAGCCCCCGGAGTCGGGGGACACCGGCACGGGCCCGTCATCGCCGGTCCAGCCCACACAGCCCACGCAACCCACACAGCCCACGCAGCCCCAGGGAACGCCGCCCCAGGGAACGCAGCCGCCGGCCACCCAGCCGGGCGCCACCCAGCCCGGCCAGACGGCGCCCGGCCAGACCGGTCAGCCGAGCGGGGGGACCGGGAGCAGTCCCGCCTTCAACTCCGTGTCCATGCGGACGCTCGTCGTGGGCACGGACATCCAGCCGGGCACCTACCGCACGGCGGGCCCGACCGGGGGAATCCCCATGTGCTACTGGGCCAGGCTGAGGAGCGCCACGGGGGGCGAGATCGCGAGCGGCATGCCGACGGGCCCGGTCAGCGTCACCGTCCTGGCCACGGACAAGGCGTTCAGGACCGCCGGATGCGCGGAGTGGATCAGGGCATGACGCTTTTGTGCGTCAAACCCTGGACAAAAGAGCAGGAATGCGCAATTCTGTGCGGCAAGTAAGAAGGGAGGCACGCCTGGAGCGTGCTGGCGTGACGCCCTACGGTTATGGGCCACGCCACTCCGGCGTCCCCGGCCAGGACGCGACTCGGAGAGTGCGGAACAGTGCGCAGCGCCACAAATCCGAACCCGATCCGTTCGCGAGGAGTGCCTGTGCGTCGTCTCCCTGCCCTGATCCCTGCTGTGATCTCCGCGGCCGCCCTGGCCGCCACCGCCCTCGTCACCGCACCCGCTGCTGAAGCCAGGGCGTTGCCCGCCCCCGTCGCCTGCGACGGCTGCTGGAAGCCCGCGCTGAACACCTCCTGGCAGTGGCAGCTCTCCTCCCTGCCGGCCAAGCCGTACCCGAACGTGCAGATGTTCGATATCGACGGCTTCGCCGCCAAGGACGGCGCCATCGTCAAGTCGCTCAAGGCCGACAAGCCGGGCCGCGGCGTCGTCTGCTACATCAGCGCGGGCACGTACGAGGACTGGCGCCCCGACGCGAGCCAGTTCGCCACCGAGGTGCTCGGCAAGCCGCTTGAGGACTGGCCGGGCGAGCGCTGGCTCGACATCCGCAAGTACACCGGCAAGCTCGGCCAGATCATGAAGGCCCGGCTCGACATGTGCAAGGCCGCCGGGTTCGACGCCGTGGAGCCCGACAACGTCGACGGCTACGCGAACGGCAGCGGCTTCCCGCTCAAGGCCGGCGACCAGCTCGCCTACAACACCTGGTTCGCCAACGAGGCCCACAAGCGAGGGCTGTCGGTCGCGCTCAAGAACGACGTGGAGCAGATCCCGGCGCTGCTGCCGTACTTCGACTTCGCGGTGAACGAGGAGTGCTGGGAGCACTCCGAGTGCACCACCGCGCAGAACGACGACTACGGGTACGACCAGTTCGTCAAGGCGGGCAAGGCCGTGTTCAACGTCGAGTACAACCTGGCCACCTCGGCCTTCTGCGCCAGGTCCAACGCTCAGAACTTCAACTCGCTGAAGAAGAAGTACGAGCTCGACGCCTACCGCGTGCCCTGCCGTGGCGCGTGACTTCGACCTGCTGGTCGTCGGTGACGCCAACCCCGACGTGGTGCTCTCCGGGGTGCCGCGCGGGTTGGCGTACGGCCAGCGTGAACAGCTCGTCTCCGGCGGCGACCTGGTGCTCGGCGGGTCCGGCGCGATCACCGCGTGCGGGGCGGCCCGGCTGGGCGTGCGGACCGCGTTCGCCGGGCGCGTGGGTGACGACGCCGCCGGGCGCTTCGTGCTGGACGCCCTGGCCGGCCGGGGCGTGGACGTCTCCCGCTGCGTGATCGACTCCCGGCCCACGGCCATGACCGTGGTGCTGGCCGACGGGGCGGACCGGGCCATCCTCACCTCGCCGGGCTGCCTGCCGTACCTGAGCGTGGAGGACCTGCCGCGCGGCGCGGCCCGCCACGTCCACGTGTCGTCATATTTCCTGCAACCGGGGCTCGCGTCCGGCCTGCCGGGCTTCCTGGCGGAGGAGCGGCGCGCGGGCGCGACCACCTCGCTGGACACCAACGACGACCCCGCCGGAGAGTGGCAGGGGCTCGGGGAGGTGCTGGCCGAGGTGGACGTGTTCCTCCCGAACGCCGCCGAGGCGCGGGCCGTCGCGGCCCGGCTCTTCGACACCGATCCCGAATGCATCGAGGCCGCGGCGGCCCGGATCGGCGGGCTCGGGCCCGCCGTGGTCGTCAAGGACGGCGGCGAGGGCGCGCTGGCGTGGCAGGCGGGCGAGCTGACCCGGGCCCCCGCCGCCCCCGTCGAGCCGGTGGACACCGTCGGCGCCGGCGACAGCTTCAACGCCGGCTTCCTGGCCGCCCGGCTGCGCGGGATGAGCCTGCGCGAATGCCTGCGCGTGGCCGTGACCTGCGGATCCCTTTCTACCCAGGCCGCCGGCGGCACCGCCGCCCAGCCCACCTGGAAGGAGCTATGAAAATCGTCTTTCTCGGCGCCGGGAGCGTCGAGTTCACCCAAGGGCTGCTGGCGGACCTGGTCGCCTTCCCCGATCTGGGGGAGTTCGAGGTGGCGCTGCACGACATCCACCCCGAGCGGCTGGACACCGCCGAGGCCGCCGCCCGCGTCATCGCGGCCGGGCGGCCCGTCAAGATCTCCGCCCACCTCGACCTGCGCCGGGCCCTCGAAGGCGCCGACTTCGCGATCAACATGATCCAGGTCGGCATGATCGACGCCACCCGCGTCGACTTCGAGGTGCCCGCGCGGTACGGGCTGCGCCAGACGATCGCCGACACCATCGGCGTGGGCGGCATCTTCCGCGCCCTGCGCACCTTCCCGGCGCTCGACCGGATCGGGCGGGCCATGGCCGAGGTGTGCCCGGACGCGTGGCTGCTCAACTACACCAACCCGATGGCCATGAACGTCTGGTACCTGGCCGCCGCCACCCCCGTGCGCAACGTCGTCGGGCTCTGCCACTCCATCTACTGGACCGCCCACGACCTGGCCGAGCTGGTCGGGGTGCCGCTGGAGGAGGTGTCGTACCTCGCGGCGGGCGTCAACCACCAGTCGTGGATGCTGCGCTTCGAGTCCGGCGGCCAGGACCTCTACCCGCGCCTGGACGAGGCCATCGAGCGCGATCCCGGCCTGCTGCGCCGGGTGCGCGTGGACATGTACCGCAGGCTCGGCCACTACCCGACCGAGACGAGCGAGCACTCTGCCGAGTACGTGCCCTGGTACCTGCGCGACGAGAGCGAGATCGAGCGCCTGCGGATCCCCGTGGGCGCGTACATCGGCATCAGCGAGGAGAACGTGCGCCAGTACGAGGCCACCCGCGACGCACTGAGAGCGGGCCGGCCGATCACCGTGGAGGGGACCATGGAATACGCCCCGCAGATCATCCACAGCGTCACCACCGGCACGAGCCGGGTCGTCTACGGGAACGTCCAGAACAGGGGCCTGGTCGCGAACCTGCCGGACGGCTGCGTGGTGGAGGTGCCGTGCGTGGCCGACGCGCTCGGCGTCCGCCCGACGGCCGTCGGCGACCTGCCCGCGCAGTGCGCGGCGCTCAACCGCGCCTACGTCAGCGTCAACGAGCTGACCGTGCGCGCCGTCACCGAGGGGCGGCCCGAGCACGTCCGGCACGCCATGATGGCCGACCCGAACACGGCCGCCACCCTCACCGTCGAGCAGATCGACGAGCTGTGCGGCGCGCTGATCGAGGCCCACGGCGAGCTGATGCCGGAGTCTCTCAGGAGCCGGTCATGAAGGGCCCGGTCGTGACAGGGATGGCGGCGCTCGTCCTGGTCACCGGGCTGCTGACGGCCTGCGGCTCCTCCTCCGAGGACGCTTCGGGCCCGGTCGAGATCACCTGGTGGCACGGCCAGACGGAGCTGCAGGCCAAGGTCATCGAGGAGCTGGCCGCCGAGTACTCCAAGGCCCACCCGGACGTGAAGATCACGCCCGCCGTCGGGTCCACGAACGTGGACGACATGCTGCAGAAGGTCCAGGCGGTGCTGGCCGGCGGCAAGGCGCCTGACATCGCGTACATGTACGGCACGTGGATGCCGCACCTGGCGCGCAACCCCAAGGTGTACGACCTGGCCGCCACCGTGAAGGCCTCCGGGTTCGGGTGGGACGACTTCTGGCCGTCGGAGCGGGCCGTGTCGGAGGTGAACGGCAAGGTCGTCGGCATCCCGGCCCTGGTCGACAACCTGGCCGTCATCTACAACAAGAAGCTGTTCGACGCGGCGGGGCTGCCGTACCCGTCCAAGGACTGGACCTGGGACGACTTCCGGGCCACGGCGAAGAAGCTGACCGGCGGCGGCGTGTACGGCACCGCGTACCCCGTGACCGGCCTCGAGGACACCGTGTGGCGGTTCTGGCCGATGATCTGGCAGCAGGGCGGCTCGATCCTGACGCCGGACGGCAAGAAGTCGGCGTTCAACACGCCGCAGGCGGCGCAGGCGCTCGACCTGTGGAGCGCCATGGCCCAGCAGGATAAGTCCGTATATCTCGATCAAAATGGTGAGAAGTTCCTGCCGCTGTTCCAGAGCGGCAAGATCGGGATGATCGCGGCGGCGCCGTACGCGCTGCTGGACATCATCGACCACAAGATCTCCTACGGCGTGCAGGTGCTGCCCGGCTACAACGGCAACCACGAGACGGTCGCCGGGCCGGACAACTGGGTCGTGTTCGACAACGGCTCGCGCCGGGCCAAGGCCGCCGCGGAGTTCCTCACCTGGCTCACCCGGCCGGAGCAGGACGCCCGCTGGTCGCTCGGCCTGGGCAACCTGCCGCTGCGCAAGGCCACGACCGCGCTGCCGGCGTACCAGAAGTTCGTCAAGGACTTCCCCGGCATCGACGTCTTCACCGCGAACCTCGAGAACGCCAAGCAGGCCAGGCCGCCCCTGCCGGCGTACCCGGAGTTCTCCGAGAAGGTCGGCGACGCGATCGCCCAGTCGCTGGTCGGCGGCACGCCCGCGCAGCAGGTCCTCACCAAGGCCGCGACCGAGGCCGACGCGGTGCTGGGGCGCTCGCGATGACAGCCCCGACGATGAGCGGGGCGGCGCGGGTGAGCGCGCCGCCCGCGCGGCGGAGCCGGTTGGCGCCCCAGCTGACCGGGTGGGGCTTCGTGTTCCCCGCGACGCTCGTGATCGTCGGGCTCAGCCTGTTCCCCGCGGTGTGGGCGCTGCTGCTCTCGCTGCGGGACGGCGACCTGCTCACCGGCGGCGACTACGTCGGGCTGGCGAACTACCGCGACATGTTCGGCGACGCCGAGCTGGCCGCGGCGGCCGGGCACACGCTCCTCTACACCGTGCTGTTCGTGCCCGGCTCGGTGGTGCTCGGGCTGGCACTGGCGCTCGCGCTCAACCTCAAGATCCGGCTCATCGGGTTCTACCGCACGTGCTTCTTCGTCCCGTACGTCGTCTCCGCCGCCGCCACGGGCATCCTGTCGAACTTCGTCTTCGACCCCGACTTCGGCATCGTCAACGCCGGGCTGAAGGCGCTCGGCCTGCCCGCGATGGGGTTCCTGCAGGACCCCGACCAGGCGATGCTCACCCTGGTCGCGATCTCGCTCTGGGGCGGCGTGGGCATGCCCGCCGTCGTCTACCTGGCCGCCCTGCAGGACATCCCGCGCATGCTGATCGAGGCGGCCCGGGTGGACGGCGGCGCCGGGCGGCACGTCCTGCGCCACGTCGTGCTGCCGCAGCTGCGCCCGGCCACGGTCTTCCTGCTGATCTGGCAGACGATCACCGCGCTGCAGCTGTTCGACCTCGTCTACACCACCACCAAGGGCCAGCCGCTCGACTCCACGACGACCATCGTGTTCTACCTCTACCGGCAGGCGTTCCAGCTCTTCCACTCCGGCTACGGCACGGCCATCGCCTACGTCCTGTTCATCGTGACGCTCGCCGTGTCGGGCGCGGTCCTGTGGAGGGGTGCGAAGTGACGCGCCGCAGCCTCGCCCATCTCTTCCTGATGCCGCTCGCGCTGCTGTTCGTGGCGCCGCTGGTGTGGATGGCGCTGACCGCGTTCATGCCGGACGCCGACATCAACACCTACCCGCCCAAGCTCTGGCCCGAGCACTTCACGCTGGACGGGTTCAGGCGCATCTTCACCGAGGACGAGTACCCGCTCTGGCTGGCCAACACGATGATCGTGGCCGGGGCGGCGGTGCTCGGGCACGTGGTGCTCTGCTCCCTGGCCGGGTACGGCTTCGCCCGGATCGAGTTCCGCGGCCGCGGGGTCGCCTTCGCGGCGGTCATGGCCACCATCATGGTGCCGACCCAGGTGCTGATGATCCCGACGTTCCTGCTGTTCAAGAACATGGGGCTGATCGACACGCTGGGGGCGGCCATCGTGCCGTGGCTGGCGTCGGCGTTCGGGGTGTTCCTCATGCGGCAGTTCTTCCTGTCGCTGCCCAAGGAGCTGGAGGAGGCCGCCGTCATCGACGGCTGCTCCCGCCTGGGCGTCTTCTTCCGCGTGGTGCTGCCGCTGGCCCGGCCCGCGCTGGCCACGCTGGTGGTGTTCACGCTGCTCGGCGCCTGGAACGATCTGATCTGGCCGCTCATCGCGATCTCGTCGGAGTCGGGCTACACGCTGCAGCTCGGGCTGGCCACCTTCGCCGGCGCCCGGCACACCGAGTGGTCGGCGCTCATGGCCGGCAACGTGATCGCGGTGCTGCCGCTCGTGCTCGCGTTCGTCCTGGCGCAGCGGCACTTCGTGGCCACGATGAGCTTCAGCGGACTCAAGGGCTGAGGTTGTTGGCAGTGGTGGGGTGTGCGTAGGAGGATGCGCACAGCCCACCGCACAGCCCACCGCACAGCCCACCGCACAGCCCACCGCACAGCCCACCGCACAGCCCACCGCACAGCCCACCGCACAGCCCACCGCACAGCCCACCGCACAGCCCACCGCACAGCCCACTGGGAGGATGACATGTCGGTGTTGCAGAGCCTCGTTGACAGCCTGCGCAGCGGGGCGATCGAGGTGATCGACCTCACGGCGCCCCTCTCGTCCGAGACGCCGATCCTCCAGTTGCCCGAGCCGTTCGGCAACACGATCCCGTTCCGCCTGGAGGAGATCAGCCGCTACGACGACCGCGGCCCCGCCTGGTACTGGAACGACATCCACACCGGCGAGCACACCGGCACCCACTTCGACGCCCCCGTCCACTGGGTCACCGCCCGCGACGGCCAGGACGTCTCCCAGGTGCCCGTGCGCAGCCTCATCGCGCCCGCCGTCGTTCTCGACTTCGCCGCCGAGGCGTCCAAGGACGCCGACTTCCTCCTGCAGATCGACCATGTCAAGGAGTGGGAACGCGCCAACGGCCCGCTGCCCGACGGCGGCTGGTTGCTCTACCGCACCGGCTGGGACACCCGCTCCGGCGACCAGGCGGCCTTCCTGAACGCCGACTCCTCCGGCCCCCACACGCCCGGCATCTCGGTGGAGTGCGCCAGATGGCTGGCCTCCGAGACCCCGATCGCGGGGATCGGCGTGGAGACCGTCGGCACCGACGCGGGCGCCGCCCACTCCTTCGACCCGGCCTTCCCGTGCCACTCCTTCCTGCTGGGGGCGGGCAAGTACGGCCTGACCCAGCTGCGCAACCTCGACCGGCTGCCCGTGACCGGCGCCGTCGTGGTCGCGCCGCCGCTGCCCATCGTGGGCGGCTCCGGCAGCCCCGTGCGCGTGCTGGCCCTGGTGGAACGTTGATCGTCGCGGAGGCCGTGGGGCGGGCCCTGGCCGCGTGCGGCGTCGGGACCGCCTTCGGGGTGGTCGGCAGCGGCAACTTCCACGTGACCAACGCCCTGGTGGCGGGCGGCGTGCGCTTCGTCGCCGCCCGCCACGAGGGCGGAGCCGCCACCATGGCCGACGCGTACGCGCGGATGAGCGGCCGGGCCGGCGTCGTGTCGGTGCACCAGGGGCCCGGTCTCACCAACGCCCTGACCGGTCTCACCGAGGCGGCCAAGAGCCGCACGCCGCTCATCGTGCTGGCGGGGGAGGCCACGGAGGTCCAGTCCAACTTCCACATCGACCAGGCCGCGCTCGCGACGGCGGTGGGAGCGGTGGCGATGCGCGTCGCCTCGCCGCGGGAGGCGGTGTCGCGGGCGGTCGAGGCGTACCGGGTGGCGGTGGAGGAGCGGCGCACGGTTCTGCTGAACCTGCCGCTCGACGTCCAGGCCGCCCCCTTCGAGGGCACCGTCGACGTGACGCCGCCCGCGCTCGCCTCGGCGGTTCCCGCGGCGGACTCTTCGGCGGGCGCTTCGGCCAGTGCTTCAGGGGGTGCTTCGGCCGGTGCCTCCGGGGGTATCTCGGCGGGTGCGGCGGCGGAGCTGGCGCGGGTGCTCGGCGCGGCCGAGCGGCCGGTGTTCATCGCGGGGCGCGGCGCCCGGCACGCGCGGCGGGAGCTGGAGGAGCTGGCCGACCTCGCGGGCGCCCTGCTGGCCACCTCGGCGGTCGCGAAGGGGCTGTTCCGCGGCAGCCCGTGGGACCTCGACGTGAGCGGCGGCTTCGCGACGCCGCTGGCCGCCGAGCTGATCCGCGGCGCCGACCTGGTCGTCGCCTGGGGATGCGCGCTGAACATGTGGACCACCCGCCACGGCACGCTCGTCTCGCCGGGGGCGAAGGTCGTGAAGGTCGATCTCGACCCGGCGGCGTTCAAGACCCACGTGCCCGCCGACCTGGGCGTGGCGGGTGACGTGGCGCGCGTCGCGGAGGCACTGGCCGCTCAGGTCGCGTCCCGCCCGGGTTATCGGTCGCCGGAGATCGCCGCCCGCGTGCGGGCCGAGGGGCGCTGGCGGGACGTGCCGTACGAGGACGAGAGCGGCGGCGGCAGGATCGACCCCCGGACGCTCAGCATCGGGCTGGACGACCTCTTGCCGCGGGAGCGGATCGTCGCCATCGATTCCGGAAATTTCATGGGATATCCGTCGATGTTTATGGATGTCCCGGATGAGGGTGGGTTCTGCTTCACGCAGGCGTTCCAGTCGATCGGGCTGGGCCTGGCGACGGCGATCGGCGCCGCGGTGGCCCGGCCGGACCGGCTGCCGGTGGCCGCGCTCGGCGACGGCGGCGCGCTCATGGGCAGCGCGGAGCTGGAGACCGTCGTCCGGCTCGGCCTGCCCATGGTGATCGTGGTGTACGACGACGAGGCGTACGGGGCCGAGGTCCATCACTTCGGGCCGCACGGGCACCCGCTCGGGACGGTCACGTTCCCAGCGGCCGACCTCGCCGCCATCGCCCGGGGCCACGGCTTCGCCGCCGTCACCGTCGGCGGGCCCGGCGACCTGGCGGGCGTGGCCGAATGGGTGGCCGGGCCCCGCGACCGGCCGCTCCTGGTGCACGCCAAGGTCACGGCGGAGCACGGCTCCTGGTGGCTGGAGGAGGCCTTCAAGGGCCACTGAGCTCACAGCTCGCGGCAGGCGCCGGCGCCCTCTGAGCTCACAGCTTGCGGTGGATGGAGCTCACAGCTTGCGGTAGGTGCGGGCCTCCTCGGCCGCCTCCAGAACGTCGGCCAGCGGCACGCCCGCGCCCGCCGCCACCGCCGCGGCGATCGCCCCCTCCACGAACGGCACGTCCGCCACCACCACCCGGCCGTCCTCCTCCAGCAGGCGGGCGGTCAGCACCGAACTGCCCAGGTCGGGGATGAGCACCACCCCGTCGCCCTGGTCGACGCTGCGCAGCGCCGCCTCGATGAGGTCCAGGCTCGTGCCAAGCCCGCCGTCCTCCGTGCCCCCGGCGGCCGCCACGGGCGCGTCGGCGCCGGCGATCCCGCGGGCCAGCGCCGCCGCCTCCGCCGCCAGCCCCGCGCTGTGCGAGACGAGCACCAGCCCCACCATCACCCGGCTCCGAGGGTGACCACATCGTCAACGGGGCCGCTCATCACGCCACCACCGACGCCAGGGCCGCCATGAACAGGGCCGCCGACGCCGCCCCCGGATCCTCGTGCCCGATGCTGCGCTCGCCCAGGTAGCTGGCCCGGCCCTTGCGCGCCTGCATCGGGATCGTGGCCTTCGACCCCTCCTCGGCGGCCCTGGCCGCCCGCTCGAACGCCTCCTTCACCCCGATCCCGTCGCGTACGGCCAGGGCGAGCGCCCGGGAGGCCGGGACCAGCGCGTCCACCATGGTCTTGTCGCCCAGCGCGGCCTTGCCCAGCCGTTCGAGCGCGACCACCCCCGCCTCGAACGCCGCCGAGAACCCGGCCAGCGTCACCGGCGACTCCAGCGACTTGCCCATCTGCCGGAACACCGACCCGTACAGCGGCCCTGAGGCGCCCCCGACGCGGCGGATCAGCGTCGCGCCCGCCGCGGCCAGCACCTCCCCGGGAGTGCCCGGCGGCGACTCGGCCAGCGTCTTGCGGACCTCGGTGAGGCCGCGGTCGAGATTCGTGCCGTGGTCGGCGTCGCCGATCGCCGCGTCCAGGCGGGTCAGCCGGTCGCGGTCGTGGTGCACCAGCCTGGCCGCCTCCTCGAACCAGGCCACGAACACGTCGGTGTCCATCAGCGCCCCCAGCGCAGCCCCGGCGTCTCGACCGGCGCGTCCCACAGGCGGGTGAGCACGTCGTCGAGCAGGCAGATCGACACGGAGAAGCCCTGCATGTCGAGGCTGGTCACGTAGTTGCCGACGAGCGAGCGCGACACCCGGGCGCCCTTGCCCCTGGCGAAGGCCGCGACCTCCGCGAACACCACGTACAGCTCCATGAGCGGCGTGCCGCCCATGCCGTTGACCATGACCAGCAGGTCGCCGCGGAGCGGCAGGTCGCGGTGGATGGCCTCCATGGCGATCCCGGCCAGCTCGCGCGCCGACACCATCGGCACGCGGGCCCGCCCCGGCTCGCCGTGGATGCCGATGCCCAGCTCCACGTCCGTCTCCGGCAGGTCGAACGTCGGCTTGCCCGCGTGCGGCGTCGTACAGGAGGTCAGGGCGATGCCGAACGACCTGCTGCGCTCGTCCACCTCGCCCGCCACCGCGGCGATCTGGGCCAGCGGCGCGCCCTGCTCGGCCAGCGCGCCCGCCAGCTTCTCCACGAACACCGTGGCCCCGGTGCCGCGCCGGCCCGCCGTGTAGAGGGAGTCCTGTACGGCCACGTCGTCGTCGACCAGCACGCTGGCCACCTCGACGCCCTCGATCAGCTCGGCGGCCATCTCGAAGTTCAGCACGTCGCCGGTGTAGTTCTTGACGATGTGCAGGACCCCGGCGCCGCCGTCGACCGCCCTGGTCGCGTCGATGATCTGGTCGGGCACCGGTGAGGTGAAGACCTCGCCGGGGCAGGCCGCGTCGAGCATGCCGTACCCGACGAAACCGGCGTGCAGCGGCTCATGCCCCGAGCCGCCGCCCGAGACCAGGCCGACCTTGCCCGGCCGCGGTCCCTCGGCCCGGTAGACCACCCGGTCGCGCACCCGCAGCGAGGGGTGGGCCGCGGCCATGCCGTTCAGCGCGTCCTCAACGACGGAGTCGGCCGTGTTGATGAGCTTCTTCATGGTGAGAAGATCTGCCCATTTTCACGAGGGCGCAAGCGTCGTAGCGTGGGCGGGGTGGACGTCGTCTACAACCCCTATGACCCGGCGGTCAACAACGACCCGTACCCCGTCTACGCGTGGTTACGACGGGAAGCGCCGCTCTATCACAATGCCGAGCACGACTTCTGGGCACTGTCGCGGCACGCCGACGTGTCCGCCGCGCTCGGCGACAGCACCCTGCTGTCCAGCGACCACGGCCCCGTGCTCGACCCGGCCGCGTGGGGGCCGCAGGCGCGTACGTACCTGTCGTTCGTGGCCATGGACCCGCCGGACCACACCCGCATGCGGGCCATCGTCTCGCGGGCCTTCACCCCGCGCCGGGTGGCCGCCCTCGAACCCATGATCAGGCAGATCGCGCGGGGCTACATCGAGGAGGGCGTCGAGCGCGGGACGTTCGACTTCGCCCGCGACTTCGCGGCCAAGCTGCCGCTCGACGTGATCTCCGAGCTGGTGGGCGTGCCGCCCTCCGACCGCGCGGACGTCCGCCGCAGGTCCGACATCCTCGTGAGGTATGACCCCCAGGGCAAGATGGCGGACACGGGGCTCAAGAGCATCCTGTCCCTCGGCGACTACTACGCCTCGATCGTCGCCGACCGCAGGGCCACTCCCCGCGACGACCTCGTCTCGGCGCTCGTCGCCGACGGCGGGCTGAGCCCCGAGGAGATCGTGGCGTTCCTGTTCCTGCTGATCGGGGCGGGCTCGGAGACCACGACCCACCTGCTGAGCGCCGCCTGGTACTGGGCGTGGCGCAACCCCGGCCAGCGCGCCGCCGCCTTCGGCGGGGCGATCACACAGTGGGTGGAGGAGTCGCTGCGGTACGACACCCCGGCGCACGGCATCGCCCGCCGCCTCACCAAGCCCGCCGAGTGGCACGGCGTCCAGCTCCCCGCCGACGCCAAGGTGTGGATCCTGATCGGCTCCGCCGACAGGGACGAGTCGGTCTTCCCCGACCCCGACGTCTACGACCTGGGCCGCGACACCTCCAGGTCCATCAGCTTCGGCGTCGGCCGCCACTACTGCCTCGGCGGCCCGCTCGCCCGGCTGGAGGCCCGGGTGGCGCTGGAGGAGCTCATCAAGGCCGTCTCGCCCTCGTACGAGATCGACCAGGACGGCATCCGGCGCATCTCGCATGGCAACGTACGCGGGATGGTCCGGCTCCCGACTATCGTGGCACCCGCCTGAGTAGGCTACCTTCTGGTCATGGCTGAGATCGTGTACCCGCCGGTGATCGCCGCCGCGCGGACCCTGTTTCGCGTGCTCGACGTACGGTTCCACATGGAGGGTACGGAGCACGTGCCGCAGACCGGGGGAGCGGTGCTGGTGAGCAACCACATCAGTTACCTCGACTTCATCTTCGCGGGGTTCGCCGCGCTGCCCTCGCGGCGGCTGGTGCGCTTCATGGCCAAGCAGGACGTGTTCGACCACCGGATCTCCGGGCCGCTGATGCGCGGCATGCACCACATCCCGGTGGACCGGGGGGCGGGCGCGGGCTCGTACGCCACGGCCCTGCGCATGCTGAAGGCCGGCGAGGTCGTCGGGGTCTTCGCGGAGGCGACGATCAGCCGGTCGTTCACCGTCAAGGAGATCAAGAACGGCGCCATCCGCATGGCCCAGGCCACCAACGTGCCCCTCATCCCCGTCGCGCTGTGGGGCAGCCAGCGCTTCTGGACCAAGGGCCGGCCCCGCAAGCTCACGCAACGGCACGTCCCGCTGACCATCCTGGTGGGCGAGCCGATGTACCCCAAGCGCGGCGAGAACGTCAACGACCACACCGCCGACCTGCACAAGCGGATGTCGGAGCTGGTGGACCAGGCGCAGCGCACCTACCCGGAGGTGCCGCCGGGGGTCTGGTGGCAGCCCGCCCACCTGGGCGGCACGGCTCCGACGCCGGAGGAGGCGGAGGCCATGGACGCCGCCGAGGCCGAGGCCCGCGCCAAGAAGGAGTAGACCGGTCCCCAGGAGGATCTGCCGGGCCCGACCGCGACGGCGTTCAGTGAACGCAGCAGGATCGGGCTCGTCCACGCCTCGGCCGGTGCCGGGAGCTGGAGGTGCCGTCCAGCCAGGCGACGTGCTTGCCGCACAACGGGCACCACTCCCGCTCACACGGCACGGGCGGCACTCTGCGCGACCGTCTCGCCGGCACCCGGGTCGTTCGCGACCTGCGGTGAGCCGCACCCCGGGGCAATGCTCTACGCCGGGCGGCCGGTGTCGCCCAACCTGCGGTGAGCCGCACCCCGGGAAGCGCTCTACGCCGGGTGGCCGGTGTCGCCCAGGGAGACGAGGAGTTTGCGCAGGAGGCCGGCCAGGGTGTCGCGGTCGGTGGGGGAGAGGCTGGACAGGAGCCGGGCCTCGTTGGCCGCATGACGTTCCAGGACGTCGTTGGCCACCCGCCGGCCTTCGTCCGTCAGCGCCACGAGCGTCATGCGGCGGTTGTCCGGCGCCGGCCAGCGGTCGACCAGTCCCCGCTCCACCAGGTGGTCCATGCGGTTGGTGAGCGCGCCGGGGCTGACCATGGCCGCGGCCGACAGGTCCTTCATGCACATGGAGTCGGCGTCGTTCCTGAGCAGGGTGGCCAGCATGTCGAACTCCCACGCCTCCAGCCCCTGCTCGACCAGGAACTCCTTGACCCCCCGCTCCAGGAGCCGCGAGGCCCGCGACACCCGGCCGACTACGCCCATCGGGGACACGTCCACGTCGGGCCGGGTGCGTGCCCACTGCCCGAGGATCGCGTCGACTGCATCTCCCATGGCGGCAATCGTACGACATTGAAATGTTCGATGTCATCGGTTATCGTCCTACATGGAAATGTTCAATGTCGAAGTTTTGAGGTGGGACCATGAAGGTACTGGTGCTGGGCGCGACGGGGTACATCGGCGGCGCCCTGGTGGAGCGGCTGGTCGCGCAGGGGCATGAGGTGGCGGCCTACCTACGGCCGGCGGCGGAGGGGGACAGGCGGGTGCCGGGCGTGGCCGACGTACGGTACGGGGATCTCGCGGACGCCGCCGCGCTGGAGAAGGCGATCACCGCGGACCTCGACGCGATCGTGCACGCCGGTCAGTTGGTCGGCGAGCAGGAGATCGACCTGGCCACGATCGGCGTGCTCGCCGGATCGGCCAAGAAGGTCGTCTATGTCAGCGGCGTCTGGGTGCTCGGCGAGACCGACGGCGCCGACGAGGACAGCCCGGCCAACCCGATCCCCCTGGTGGCGTACCGGGACAAGGTGGAGCGGCTGGTGATCGACGGCGGGGGCTCCGTGGTGCGTCCCGGCGTCGTCCACGGGCGCGGCACGGGCATCCCGGCGCTGCTGAAGGCTCAGGCCGCGCGGCGCGGGACCGGTGTGTACGTGACGGCGGACGGCACGGCGCCGACGTGGACCTTCGTGCACGTGGACGATGCGGCCGAGCTGATCGTGGCCGCCGTGGAGAAGGGGGACGCGGCCGTCTACCACGCCATCAGCGAGGAGGCGGTGCCCGTCGGCGTCGTGGCCCAGGCGGCGGCCAGGTCGGCGGGGGTCAAGGAGGCGGCCGAGCCCTGGCCTGTCGAGGAGGCCGCGCAGGAGCTCGGGGAGGGCTTCGCGCAGGCCCTGGCGCTCAGCCAGCGCGTCAGCGCGACCCGTACCCGCGAAACGCTCGGCTGGCAGCCCTCCCGTCCCGGTATCGTCGCCGATCTCGTCGAGGGCTCCTACGCCTGACGCGCTCTCCCGTTCATGGCGGGTCGACGCCGATGGCCACGGTTGCCCCGGCCGTGCCAGGTGTCCGTGACGCCGGGCTCGTCGGGGCCCTGCCGTGCCACTCCGCTGCTTCTGGCCGCCGGCCTGGTCACGGCGGCCATCTCGGGGTCGCCCGGATCCCCCACCGCACCCCCACGGTGATCGCCAGGGCGGAATCGGCCGAAAGTACCGTCGCGGACCGCGAGCCCCAACCGGTGGTCGATGTCCGTACCGGGCCTCATCCCCAGGATGAGGTGCATGCCCTATCAAGATCACACGCCCTCCACCCGCGCCGAGACGACGACCGGGGGAAGCCCCGCGATGACCTCCCCCGGCCGGCCCCGTGTCGCCGCGCTCGACGTCCTGCGCGGGTTCACGCTGTGCGAGATCCTGCTCGCCAACATCCAGCTGATAGCCAACGGCGACAGCGCCGTCATGACCCAGCCCATGGGGGACTGGGATCCGTGGCTCGGACTCCCGATCTTCTCCCTGCTGTTCGGCATCGGGTTCTCGCTGCTGCTGGACTCCGCCGCGAGCCGCGCCCCCCGCCCACGGCTCGTCCTGCTGCGCCGGCTCCTGGCGCTGCTCGCGATCGGCCTGGTGCACATGCAGCTGTGGCGGGCCGAGATCCTCACCTCCTACGCCGTCGTCGGCTTGCTGGTGCTGCTGCCCTCGACCTGGCTGCCGCGATGGGCCGTGGCCGGCCTCGCCCCGGCGCTCGTGGCGGGGGCGCTGATCGGCGGCGGGGGCGGCGGGCCCCTGATGATCGGCGGGCTGTTCCTGGCAGGCTCGGCGCTGGTCCGCTACGGGATGATCGAAAAGATCGAGCGGTCCGCCCGAGGGCCGCTCCTGATGGGCCTGGCCTTCGCGGCGGGGGCGGCCGCTGCCATGTGGGTGCGGGGCGGCGTGCAAGCCGGGGCGGGCATGCCGTCCTTCACGTCCGGCCTGGCCGACCTGCTGCTCGCCGGTGCGTACGTGTGCACCCTGCTGGTCCTGCTCAGAACGCCGCTGCGACCGGCGCTGTCGGCCGTCTTCGCGCCGCTGGGCCGGATGGCGCTGACCAATTACCTGACCGCCACCCTCCTCGTTCTGGTGGCCGCTCGCATCCTCGGTCTGCCGATCGGCCAATCCTTGCAGGTGGCGTACCTGGCCGCGGGAGCCATCCTCGCGGCCCAGTGGCTGTTCTCCAGTCTCTGGCTGCGCCGTTACCGGCAGGGCCCCATCGAGTGGCTCTGGCGGTGGGCCACCTGGGCCCACCGCTCAGCCCTGCGCATCCCCACATAGGCCGGACCTGGTGACGGCGACCGCCCAGCTAGCCTGCGATGAGGGCGTTGGCCTCCGTGATGAGCTTCTGGGCGGCCTCGTCAGGCGTCATCCGCTCGTACAGAACCTCGTTCGTGTACCGCGTGACAACGGCCTCGATGGCGCTGGCGCGCTTCGGCGGGACGGCGGGCGGGTCCGTGAGCTCGCCCCTGATCTCGTCGAGGAAGGCCAGCGTCTTCTTGTCGCTCTGCGGAAGCCTGTCCCTGACCGCCGCCAGCACCTTGGAGCTGGCCGGCAGGCCGCGGTCACTGAGGATGATCGCGCCCGCCTCCGGGTCGTTGATCATGAAGTCGATGAACTTGGCCGCCGCGGCCTGGTGCTGAGACTTCGCCGAGGCGGTGTAGAACATCGCGGGCTGGAGGAACATGCCGCCCGCGGCGGCGCCCTGCGCCTTCGGCATCCGCAGCAGGTCCACCTCCTTGCCGCCGGCCGCCTTGTTGATCGAGCCGAGCTGGTTGCTCCACCACATCCCCATCGCGCCGTTGCGGGTGGCGAACAGCGACCGGTCCTCGCCCTGGGTGCCGAGCTCGATGCTCTTGGCGGCGTCAGGAGAACCCTTGGTCTTGATCAGCTTCTGGTGGATGGCCCACCACGCCTTGAGCGTCTCCGGCGAGACGCCGATCTTGTTGCCCTTGTAGAGGGACTCGCCCCGCTGAGCGGCGAAGATCTGCAGGAACGCCGGGTTGAAGGCCTGCTGCGTGCCGTAGACCTTGCCGCCGGTCCTCGCAGTGATCCGCGCCGCCAGGTCGACGTACTCGTCCCAGGTCCACGCGGTGTCGTCGGGCAGTTGCTGCCCCGCGTCCTTGACCGCCTTCGGGTCTACGACCAGGGACCAGGCGTTGACGCCGGTGGGGATGGCGAACTGCTTGCCGTCGATGGCGCCGGTGGCCAGCACCTTGCCGTCGATGTCGGCGGTGTCGACCGCGCTGGACAGGTCGGCGAGCGTGCCGCGTTCGGCGTATTCCCGCAGGCCGCGGATCTCCAGGGTGATGACGTCAGGCGTCTGGTCGCTCGCGACCTTCGTGGCCAGCGTGTCATAGTAGCTGCCGAAGCCGGAGAACTCCTCCTCGATGTCGATGTCCGGGTTCTTCGCTTCGAACTTCTTGATCGCCTCTTGCGTCATCTTCTGCCGTGCGTCGCTGCCCCAGTAGGAGAAACGCAACTTGATCTCACCGTCGGCGCCTTCGCTGCCGCAGGCCGCAGTGATCACCAGCACAGCAGTGGCCAGCAACGCTGCCGTCCACGTCTTCTTGCCAGAGCCCACGGCTCTACCTCCCGGGGGTTGAGGGGTGCAGGACCTGCTCAGGTCCTGGGGCGGTCACTCCACGGATCAGTCACTTCCGTCCGGCCAGGAAGAAGTCGAAGCTCCGCCCGAGCGCGCTGATCGGCATGGCGAGCATCGGAGCCCACGACGACCTCCACTGGAGTCAAAGAATCTTGCAAGGGTACCGGGGCGGTGAAATCGTGGGTAGCCCGTTGAGGCAGAGGAAGCCGACGGCCTCAATCTTGTGGCGAGAAAGCAGAAAGGGCCCCGACTCACCATGTGAATCAAGGCCCTGACGTGCGTGACCAGTCGGGACGACAGGATTTGAACCTGCGACCCCTTGACCCCCAGTCAAGTGCGCTACCAAGCTGCGCTACGTCCCGGTCGTGTCGGCCGCTCCCTGCGGAGCGGGACGTCATAACCTTAGCGCACATCGGAGGTGCACGCGTACACGGAGAGCTGGGGCGGAGGTGGCCGAGTGGGGCGGAAGCCGACCATCGATCGGCGAGAGCTGGCCAGGTTGGTGGCCGAGGGGATGAGCGTGCAGGAGCTGGCCGCGCACTTCGGGGTCAGCGAGTCCGGGGTGCTGCAGGCCAAGCGGGCCGCCGGGCTGGCCAAGGCGATGCTCGACCACAGCCGGGCCGTGCCGTGGAAGCTGGCTCGCGAGCACTCCCAGTCCGGTCCCGCCACCAATCTGCGTAATCTGTCGGCGGCCGCGCAGGGGAAGCCGCCCTCGGCGGAGCGGCTGAACACGGCTCTGCGGTGGGCTCAACGGCTCGTCGACGCGGGGCTCGACGTGCGGTACGACGCCGCTGAAGGGTTCAGCGAGGTCCCCGCCGCACCAACCGGCTCACATGTCGCAGCCGTGCTGGCCGCGGCCAGGGAGGCACTGGAAGCCCACTGAACCGGTAAGTTTCGACCCACCTGTTCGAGGGCAGTCGCTGGTCTCAACAAAGAGACCGGAGGCGAACAACATGACCACCTTGATCTGGGTGGCCGTCGTCGCGGTCGTGGTGGTGGCGCTCGTCGCTGTGGGCTATCTCGTGATGCAGCAGAGGCGTCGCGACCATCTCCGCGAACGTTTCGGCCCCGAGTACGAACGCATAGTCGCCGAGCATGACAACCGCCACGAGGCCGAGCAGGAGCTGCTCGACCGGGAGCGCCGGCATGCGGAGCTCGACATCCATCCCCTGACGGAAGAGTCGCGCGACACCTACGCGAACCAGTGGACCGAGGTGCAGGAGCGCTTCGTCGACGCACCGGGGTTCGCGGTGACCGAGGCCGACCAGCTGGTCACCGCGGTCATGGCGGAACGGGGCTACCCGACGGAGAACTACGAGGAGCGCCTGTCCACCCTGTCGGTGGGCCACGCGAAGACTCTCGACCACTACCGGACGGCCCACGAGATCAGCGGGCGGGCGGCCAGGAAGGAGGCCTCCACGGAAGAACTGCGGCAGGCCATGGTGCACTACCGCGCGCTGTTCGAGGAACTGCTGCAGGAGACCACACGAGGACGGTGAACGAGCACATGAGCACCCCCAGCACCCCAAGGAGTGGCAGCGAGGAGGAGCGCGCTCATCGCGATGAGCACCTCCGCGATGACGAGTTCCCAGGTGAGCGCCCCGGCGAGTACGCGGATGACCGCAAGCTCGCCGACGACGACTCTCCCCATGTCGCGGGCGACCACCAGGTCCCGGACGACGACCGTGTTCCGGGCGATCACGTCCCGGGCGACGTCCGTGTCGCGGGGGACGACGACCATGTGGCGGACGACGACGAGCCGGACAGGCACAGCCCGCGCGCCGGCGACGAGTACGCCGCCGCCGTGCCCGGCGCCGTGACACCGACCGCCGCCGTGCCCGGCGCCGTGACATCGACCGCGGCCGAGTACGACGACGGCGCGTACCGCGACCCCTACGCCAGGACCGGCGAGGACATGCAGAGCGGTCCGGAGACCGAGCCGGGCGAGGTCCCCGCGCACGCCGCCCCCGAGGACGTCGTCCTCTTCGACCAGGACCCGGACCAGGTCCAGGCTCGCTGGCGCGACCTGCAGGCGTCGTTCGTCGACGACCCCGGCGAGGCCGTGCGGCGCGCCGACGGGCTGGTCGGCGAGGTCGTGGACGCCCTCACCAGCAGCCTCACCAACCGCACGAACGGCCTGCGCGACCGCTGGAAGGACACCGAGGCGGCCGACACCGAGCAGATGCGCCTGGCGCTGCGCGACTACAGGAACGTCCTGGAAAGCCTGCTCGCCCTCTCCAACCGCCGGACCGAGACCCAGACCCACCTACAGACCTGGGGAAAGAGGTGACCTGACATGCTCGCGGTGGTCGCAGCGATCATCTTCGGACTGGGGTTCCTGCTCGACCTGGTCGGCGCCCGGATCCCCGGCGGGCTCTCCGGCATGACGTTCGTCCTGCTGGGCCTGACGCTGCTGGCGCTGCATCAGGCAGGCGTCGGCACGGCCGGTATCCGTACCGGCTACAGCAACTGGCGTGGCCGGGCACGCAGATAGGCCGGGCACGCAGATAAGGCAGAAGCCAAGGGCCCGCCGGTAAAGGCCCCAACCGGTGAGGCCGGGAACGGGAGGTCGCCGAGGACGGCGGCCTCCCGTCACTCCTTCCCGGGGAAGCGCATGATGACCGTGCTGCCGCCGTTGCCGACCCGTACGGTCAGGTCCGACGACACCAGGCGGGCCACCCACAGCCCCATCCCGCCCACCGCGCCCGGTCTGGGCCCGGGCTTCCAGGCGCCCTCGTCGTGCACCTCCACGATCAGGTCGCCGCTCACCGTCCAGGTACGCATGGCGGCCCGGTCGGCGCCATGGGTGACGGCGTTGGTGGCCACCTCGTTGACCGCGATGACGAAGTCCCCGATGACGTCCTCGGGCATGCCGGCGTCGCGGGCCTCGTCCTCAGCGAACTGCCGGACCTGCGGCAGGTCCGGCAGCCGGAAGCGGAGCTCTTTCACGGGCGCGCCGGGCGGCGGGCTCGTGTAGCCCGACTGAGGCTCGGTGTCCTCGTTCACCCGGCGACCTTCTTCTCAGCCGACCAGCTCGGAGCGCAGCTGGTCGAGAACCTTGCGGAGGATACGTGAGACGTGCATCTGGGAGATGCCGAACTCGGCGGCGATCTCGGCCTGCGTCATGTTGCCGAAGAACCGTAGCAGCAGGATGTGCTTCTCGCGGGAGGGCAGTGCGTCGATGAGCGGCTTGACGGCCTCCCTGTCGACCATGGTGCTCAGCGTGTCGTCGTCTTCGGGGATGACGTCGCCGAGGGAGGCGGCGTCGTCGTCGGTGCCGAGCGGCGCGTCGAGCGACAGGGTGCTGTAGGCGGCGGAGGCGTCGAGCGTCAGCAGGACGTCCTCCTCGCTGATGTTCATCTTGGCGGCCAGCTCGGCCACGGTGGGCGACCTGCCGAGGTCCTGGCTGAGGTCGGCGACCAGCCGGTTGAGCTCGGAGCGGCGCTCCTGGTAGAGGCGCGGTACCCGGATGGCCCAGGTACGGTCGCGGAAGTGGCGCTTGACCTCGCCGGTCATCGTGACGACCGCGTAGCCCCTGAACGCGTGGCCGAGGGTCGGGTCGAAGCCGTTGACGGCCTTCATCAGGCCGACGTACGCGGCCTGGAGAAGATCCTCCAGGGGCTCGCCGCGGTAGCGGTAGCGCCGGGCGATCTCCATGGCGAGCGGCCGGTGCATCTCGACGATGCGCTCCCGCAGTCGCTCTCTGTGACTGTCGAGGGTCTCTTCCCGGACCATTTCGGCCAGAAGTTCTTCCGCTGTCATCTCCTCGAGGACGTATTCCTGCACAGCCATCGCTGCTCCTCTTATGGGTCGCAGGCGCCCTCCACCAGCAAAAAAGCCCAGGCAGAGGCACGCCTCGCTCAACTCTCGAGACGAAAGCCCGCTGCTGGACTCCGCCTCAAGTGTCCCCCGTTTCGCGGGAAGTATTCCTCCCTCCCGTGGTGACAGTAGGGTTGCTCCGTGACAATGCCGGATAACGGTGAGGGGTCCATGGCGGCCCTGAGCCTGACGTCGTCGACGGTGGACGAGATCACCGTGATCAAGGTCGACGGCGTCCTCGATGCCACGACCCGCGAGCAGTTCGCCGACTACCTGTCCCTGGCGGGGTCGGACCTGATACTTGACCTCGCCGGGGTCACGTTCATGGACTCTCGCGCGCTCGGGCTCATCGTCCACCACTGGCAGACGAGCCTGGCGTCGGGCGCCAGGTTCGCGCTCATCGGGGTCGAATACTCCAAGTCCAAGGTGATGTGGATCACCGGGCTGGCGCAGCGGCTGCCCCTCTACGACACGCTCGACGACGCGCTGGCGGCCATCGGCTGAGGGCGGAGGCAGAGGGGCGTAGCACGAGGGACGGAGGCAAGAGGGGCGTAGGTCAGCGTTTCGACTTGCGCTGGTGCTCGTCGACCAGGAGCCTGGCCAGGTCGGCCACCTTGACCTGGTGGTGCTGGGAGATCTTGCGCAGCTCCTCGAACGCGGCCTCGGCGGTGCATCCGCTGGTCTGCATGATGATGCCCTTGGCCTGGTCGATCACCGCCCGTCCGGCGAGGGCCTCCTGGAGCTGCGCGGCGTCTGTACGCACCTCCTCGAACTCCCACATGTTGGCCATCGCCACCCCGACCTGCTCGGTCAGCATGTCGGCCAGCGAGTGGGCGGCCTGCGGGGAGAACGCCCCCGGCCGTACCGAATAGAGGCCGACCAGCAGCAGGGCGGGCGCCACGTCGATGGGGACGACCAGCACGGATCGCACGCCCCAGCGGCTGGCCAGCGCGTCGTAGCGGGGCCAGCGGGGCTCGTTGAGCACATCGGTCACGCCGGCGCGGCCGCCGCTCTGCCGGGCCTCCACGGACGGGCCCTCGCCGAGCGCGCGTTCGCCCTCGACGAGCATGATGAGCTCGCTGTGGGAGCCGGACACCAGCACCCGGTGGTCGCGCCAGTGCTCGGCCGAGGCTCCCGAGCAGCCCGGTACGCCGGCGGCCAGCGCCGTGGTGAGGTCGCGCAGCACGCGTTCCGTGGAGGTGTCCTCGCCCAGCCGGCCCAGTGCGGCGAGGTCGCGGGCGAGACCGGGGGTGATCATCGCAGTTGATTTCATAGCAAGAAGCCCCTACCCGATATGGCCCCCCGTATCCCCTGTGACGTAGCGTCAGAGGGTGACCATGCCGGACCTCGAACAAGCGCTGGACGCGTTGGCCGGACGGGTGTCCTCGCTTCGCGAGGCGAGGACCGCCTATCCCGCTGATCTCGCGCCCACGCTCGACGCCGCCCTGGCCGAGCTCGACACCGCCGCCGAGCTGCTGGCCGAGGCCCGCGAGGCATTGCAGAAGGCGCCCAAGCGGGCGGGCGGCAAGAAGGACGGCGCGCAGCGGGAGCTGAAGCTGCTGCGTCAGGTGTTCCGGGCCTTTCCGGTGCCGGTCATCGTGCTGGACAGCGGTGGCGTGGTCAGGCGGATCAACCCCGAGACCTCGCGGGTGCTCGGCAGCCCCGACGGCTATCTGGTGGGCCGGTCGTTCCCGCTGCTGGTGGACGTGTCGCGGCGGGCGGCGTTCCGGTCGCATCTGACGGCGGTGCTGCAGACGGGGCAGCCGTCGGCGTTCGAGACGCGGCTGGCGCACCAGGGGCGCACGCACACCGTCCAGCTGGCGCTGACCAGGCTGACCATGCCGGGCGAGCCGCAGCAGATGGTGGCGGCGGTGGCGCTGCCGACCGAGGTGCAGCTGCCCGAGCCGGGCGCGCGCCGGCCCGAGCAGTCCGACGGGGCGCTGCTGGTGGCGGCGGCCAAGCGGCAGGACCTGCTGGTCAAGATGGCCAATCTGCTGCTGGAGGAGGAGACGCTGCTGCGCCCGGTCGCGCTGCCGAGGGCGACGCGGCTGCTGGCGGCCGAGTGGGCCGACTGGGTGATCGCGGACATGGTGCGCGGCGGGCTGCCGCGCCGCTCGGTCGTGGTGGCGCCGAAGAACCAGCCGCTGGGCGACCTGGTCCGCCAGGTGGAATCCGCGGATCCGGTGGGCAGCCAGGTCGTGATGCAGGTGCTGGAGCGCGGCTCCGGCGTGGTGCAGGAGATGCTGGACGACGACAGCCTGCTCGGGTTCTGCGCGGACGGGCCGCTGCTGACGGCGATGGGCGCGGGCTCGATGCTGTGCGTGCCGATCGGCTCCGGCGACGGCGTGCTCACGCTGGTGCGCGCGCACGACCGGCGCCCGTTCGCGCTGGCCGACCTGGCCGTCATGCAGGAGGTGGGGCTGCAGCTCGGGCTGGCGGTACGGGCCCAGACCAGCTTCCAGGACCGTTCGCGGGCGGCGGACGCGCTGTCGGCGAGTGTCGCGCCCCGCAAGCTGCCCGACGTGCCCGGCTACGAGGCGGCGGCCGTCTACCACCCCGGGGCGTCGGTGGGCGCGGAGTTCTACGACGTGTTCCCGGTGTCCTGCGGCTGGGGGTTCGCGCTGGGCGGTGCCGTCGGCAAGGGCGAGGAGGCCGCGTCGGTCAGCGCGATGGTACGCGGCGGCCTGCGGGTGCTCGGCGTCTGGGAGTCCGACCCCGACCTGGTGATGCGCAAGGTCAACGAGGCCCTGGTCGCGCAGGGCGCCGGCATGTTCGTGATGGCCGCGGCGGGCTTCGTGAAGGGGCGCGAGATCACGCTGTCCTCGGCCGGGCACCATCCCGCCGCGCTGCTGCAGGCCGACGGCGGCGTGCGCTTCGCCGCGGGCGGCGGCGTGCCGCTGGGCCTGGCTCCCGAGGCGGAGACCAGCGTGGAGCGGCTGACGGTGGCCGTGGGCGAGACGCTGGTGCTGTATTCGGAGGGGCTGATCTCCTCCAGGAACGAGCTGGGGGAGCCGTACGGCGAGGAGCGGCTGGCCGACGTGCTCGGCCGGTGCGCGGGGCAGTCGCCGTCCACCGTGGTCAAGGCGCTGGAGGCGGACCGGCACGCGTTCTCGGGCGGCCAGGTGTGGGACGAGATCGTGATCCTCGCGCTCAGGGGCGTCTGACCTGCGAAGTCAGGATGTCTAATTTTTGGGGGTTTGCGGGCGAGTCAAAGTTGGGTATGGTCGAAAGCGTAGACATGTGCCTAAGACGCAGGCGCACCTTTCAGTCTTTCTTCGCTGAGGTGTGCCATGAATATCGCGATTGTCGCTTCCACCGAGAGCAACCGGCGTGACCGCATCCTTTCCGTCGCCCGCGAGCTCGGCCGCGAACACCACGTCACCGTCTACTCCCGTCGTGACAGCATTGAGGGCAAGCCCAAGACGCGGGTGGCCCCGGGGGTCACGTTGGAGCAGATCGACGTGGGCCCCGCCGAGGAGCTGACGGCCGACGGCGTCGTGCCGTACCTCAACGACGTCGGCGAGCAGCTGATGCGGCGGTGGAGCCAGGACCGGCCCGACGTGATCCACGCGCATTCCTGGACCGGCGGTCTGGTCGCGGTGGCGGGCGCCAACGGGCTGGGGGTCCCGGTCACGCAGACGTTCCACACGGTCGACGCCTCGCACAAGGACCTGGAGCTGGCCCTCGGCCGCCGGGCCAACGCGGTCATCGCGGGCTCCGGTGACGAGGAGTCGGCGCTGATCCGGCTGGGCGTGCCGCGCAACCACATCGCCGTCGTCCCGTACGGCGTCGACACCGAGCGCTTCCAGCGCCGCGGCGCGGTGGCCACGAAGGGCACGCGCAAGCGGCTCCTGCACGTCGGGCCGCTGACGGTGGATCGCGGCGCGGACACCATCGTGCGGGCGCTGCCGGGGCTCGGCGACGTCGAGCTGGTCATCGCGGGCGGCCCCGAGCCCGAGGACCTCGCCACCGACAAGGACGCCTGCCGGCTGCGCGCGCTGGCCGAGCAGCTGGAGGTCGCCCACCAGGTGACGCTGCTGGGACAGGTCAAGCGGTCCGCCGTGCCGAAGCTCATGCGCAGCGCGGACGCCGTGGTGTCGGTGCCGCGCGAGGCCGTGACGGGCATCGTCGCGCTGGAGGCGATGGCCTGCGGCGTGCCGGTGATCGCCTCGGCCGTCGGCGCCCACCTGGACTCCGTCATCGACGGCGTCACCGGGCTGCTGGTGCCCCCGGACCGGCCGGCGCGCACCGCACGGCTGGCCCGCGAGCTGCTGTGGGACCCGACCCTGCGGACCGCGCTGGGTTACGCCGGCGCCGACCGGGCGCGCTCGCGCTACTCCTGGGAGCGGGTCAGCCAGGAATTGGTACGGGTGTACGAGGCGGCCTGCGCCTGAACCACCGAAACCCCGGCAGGCGGCAGAAGCCGCCTGCCGGCACCATGTTCAGGTGGTCAGGACCCGCAGAGCCGGGCGGCCTTGAGGCCCAGGTGCACCGCCAGGCGGTCGTCGCCGTCCGAAAGATCCCGGTGGGTGAGGCGCTCGGCCTTGCCCAGCCGGTAGTAGAGCGTCTGGCGGTGGATGCCGAGCTCGGCGGCCGTCTTCTGGGCGTGGCCGCCGTGGTCGAGGTAGGCCTCCACGGTCTCGGCCAGCTCGCCGTCCAGGACCGCGGTCTCGGCCGCCAGCTCGCGCAGGTCCGCCTGGCCGAGCCTGGCCAGCAGGCGGTGCACGCCCAGGTCCTCCCAGCGGGCGATGGGCGCGTACCGGGGGAAGTGCTCGGCGACGCGCAGGGCGTGGCGGGCCTCGCGCCAGCTCAGCCAGGCGTCGGCCGGGTCCGCCCGGGGCGCGCCGATGCCGGCGGCGGTGCCGTACGCGCTCTGCAGGGTCTGCGCCACCTCGCCCGCGAGGTGGGCGGGGGCGAGCAGCGCGACGGGTGAGCCGGGGCGGGCCAGGACGCCGCGCGGCAGCGTCCAGAGGGCGGCGAGGCGCTCGGCCGACTCGCGCACGGCGATCGCCGTGACGGGGCCCGGCACCTCGATGGCCGCGCCCGCCCGCTCGGACGGGTCGGCCGAGAAGAGGGCGAGCAGGCCGCGGCCGAGGTCCTGCCGGCTCCTGGCCTCCTGGGCGAGGGCGGCGGCGGCCCTGGCCACCAGCGGCGCGACGGATTCGAGCGCCGTGAGCGAGCCGGAGTCGAGCAGCCAGAGATAGCCGTAGGCGACGTCGCCGTGGCGCAGCGGCCAGCACACCCTGGCCAGGACCCCGAGCTCGGCGTCGGCGGGGATCCGGACCGGGCCGGGGGCCTTGGCGATGCCGTAGCGCTCGAAGTAGTCGCGCACCTCTCCGGTGGCGCGCCGGCGCAGGATCGACTCCTGGCGGACCGTGTCGATGTCGCCGTGCTGCGCCCCGTACGCCAGCAGCCGGAACGAGCGGTCCTCCAGCGTCGCGGACGCCCCCAGCCGGGCGGCGATCTCGTCGACGATCTCTTGCAGGTCTGCCGTGTTGTGCATTTGTATGACAGCCTGCCACATCGGCCGTTACGCACGTCGATGGCCCCCGCTGAGCTGCGTTTTTAGACTTGAAGCATGCTGGGTCAAGTGCTCCTCGCCGCATCCGGGAGCGGCGTCGTACGTCGTGCCGTGTCGGGCTTTCCGCTCACCAGGAAGGTGGTCGATCGGTTCGTCGCGGGCGAGAGCGTCCAGGAGGCCCGCGACGCCATCGAGCGCCTGCGTGACATGAAACTCGCCGTCACCGTCGACCACCTCGGCGAGGAGACGCGCGACGCGCGGGCCGCCGAGTCCACCGCGAACGCCTACCTCACGCTGCTCGACGCCGTCCGGCCGCTCGACCTCGGCACCCGGGGCGAGGTGTCGGTGAAGCTGTCGGCCGTGGGCCAGCGGCTCGACGACGCGATGGCGCTGGAGCACGCCCGCGAGATCTGCGCCGCGGCGGCGCGCAACGGCTCGACCGTCACGCTCGACATGGAGGATCACACCACCGTCGACTCGACGCTGACCATCCTGCGCAAGCTGCGCGAGGACTATCCGTCGACCGGGGTGGCGATCCAGGCGTACCTGTTCCGCAGCGAGGACGACTGCCGCGACCTGGCCGGCGAGGGCTCCCGGGTGCGCCTGGTCAAGGGCGCCTACCGCGAGCCCGCCTCCGTCGCGCACCAGGGCCGCGGCCCCGTGGACAAGGCGTACGTGCGATGCCTGCGGATCCTCATGGCGGGGAAGGGGTACCCCATGGTGGCGACGCACGACGATCGCATGATCGCGATCACGGAGGTGCTCGCCGACCGGTTCGGGCGGACGATCGGCGACCACGAGTTCCAGATGCTCTACGGAATCCGGACCGACCTGCAGGAGTCCCTGGCCGGGGCCGGCCACACGGTCCGCGTCTACGTCCCCTACGGCGACGACTGGTACGGCTACTTCATGCGCCGCCTCGCGGAGCGCCCCGCCAACGTCGCCTTCTTCCTTCGCGCCCTTGGGGGTAAGTAATGGATGCCATCAGCAACGTTCCCGTTCCGGCCAACGAGCGCGTCTACGGCTACGCGCCGGGCAGCGCCGAGCGGTCGGCGCTGGAGGACCGCATCAAGGAGCTGGCCGGGTCGTCGATCGACCTGACCATGACCATCGACGGCGAGCAGCGCCTCGGCGCGGGCGCCCCCATCGACGTGGTGCAACCGCACAACCACGCTGCCGTCCTGGGCCGTACCAACGACGCTACGGCCCGGGACGTGCGGGACGCCGTCGACGCGGCGCTGCGGGCGGCGCCCGCGTGGCGGGCCCTGTCGTTCGACGAGCGGGCGGCGATCTTCCTGAAGGCCGCCGACCTGCTGGCCGGGCCGTGGCGGGCCACGCTCAACGCGGCGACCGTGCTGGGCCAGTCGAAGTCGGCGCAGCAGGCGGAGATCGACTCGGCCTGCGAGCTGATCGACTTCCTGCGCTTCAACGTGGCCTACGCGCGCCAGCTCTACGCCGACCAGCCGATCTCGTCGCCCGGCGTGTGGAACCGGATGGAGTACCGGCCGCTCGAAGGCTTCGTGCTGGCGATCACGCCGTTCAACTTCACCGCCATCGCCGGAAATCTGCCGACTTCTGCGGCTTTGATGGGGAATGTCGTCGTCTGGAAGCCGTCGCCCACCCAGCAGTTCGCCGCGCACTTCACGATGCGGCTGCTGGAGGCGGCGGGGCTGCCTCCCGGTGTGATCAACATGGTCACCGGCAACGGCCAGGCCGTCTCCGAGGTGGCGCTCGCGCACCCGGCCCTGGCCGGGATCCACTTCACCGGCTCCACGGCGACGTTCCAGCACCTGTGGAGCACCGTCGGCCAGAACATCGCCTCCTACCACGGCTACCCGCGCCTCGTCGGCGAGACCGGCGGCAAGGACTTCGTGCTGGCCCACCCGTCCGCCGACCCGGCCGTGCTCTCGACGGCGCTGGTCAGGGGCGCCTTCGAGTACCAGGGGCAGAAGTGCTCGGCGGCCTCGCGGGCGTACGTGCCGCGCTCGGTCTGGAACCGGATGCGCGACGACTTCGTGGCCACGGCCGAGTCGCTGACCGTGGGCGACGTCTCGGGCGACCTGTCGACGTTCATGGGCGGGGTCATCGACGCCCGGGCCTTCGCCAAGCACAAGGAGGCCATCGACCGGGCGCGGGCGGCCGCGAACATCGACGTCCTCACCGGCTCGTACGACGACAGCGTCGGCTACTTCGTCAAGCCGACCATCCTGGAGTCGGCCGACCCCACTGACGAGATCTTCGTCAAGGAGTACTTCGGGCCCATCCTGGGCGTGCACGTCTACGAGGACCGCGACTTCGACGCGGTGCTCGACCAGATGGAGGGCATCGCCCCGTACGCGCTGACCGGCTCGATCATCGCCCAGGACCGGTACGCCATCGCGTCGGCGTCCGACCGGCTGCGCTTCGCGGCGGGCAACTTCTACGTCAACGACAAGCCGACGGGCGCGGTCGTGGGCCAGCAGCCGTTCGGCGGCGCCCGCGCCTCGGGCACCAACGACAAGGCGGGCTCGATCTTCAACCTGATCCGCTGGGTGAACGCCCGCACGATCAAGGAGACGTTCGTGCCGCCGACCGACCACCGTTATCCGCACATGGGCTGATTTTTCAGCCCAGCCCGGCCCATGAGCCCCCCGGTCCTGCCCCGGGGGGCTCATGGCGTAATGTGCAATATTCGTGTCGTTGACGCCTTGACAGGTCCGCCACCAGCATGAAGACATGCAGCGACGGGTTCTGATCGTCGTCTTCCCCGGCTTCCAGTTGCTCGACCTGGCCGGTCCCGCCGACGTGTTCGCCACGGCGGCACTGCTGGCGCCCGAGGACGGCTACCTGGTCGAGGTGGCGGCCGTGCGGGCCGGGCCCGTGCCCTCCGGCAACGGGATCGCCGTCACGGCCGGCGCGCTCGGCGAGGTCACCGGGCCCGTCGACACGCTGATGGTCGTGGGCGGGATGTCGCTCCCCGAGCAGCTGGGCGACCGGGAGCTCGTCGAGGCCGTCACCCGGCTGGCCGGGGGCGCGCGGCGGGTGGCGTCCGTGTGCAACGGGGCGTTCCTGCTGGCCGAGGCCGGGCTGCTGGACCACCGGCGGGCCACCACGCACTGGCTCTCCGCCGGCGAGCTGGACGCCCGCTACGAGTGCGTCGAGGTGGACCCCGACCCGCTCTACATCGAGGACGGCAACGTCTGGACCTCGGCCGGCGTGCTGTCCGGCGTGGACCTCGCGCTCGCGCTGGTGGCCAGGGACCACGGCCACGCGCTCGCCCGCGACGTCGCCCGCGGCCTCGTGGTGTACCTGCACCGGCCCGGCGGGCAGAGCCAGTTCAGCACCCCGATGCGGGCCATGACGCCGCGCAGCGAGCCGCTGAGGGAGCTGCAGGCCTACATCGACGCGAACCCCGCCGCCGACCTGAGCGTGCCCGCCCTCGCCGGCCGGGTGGGGATGAGCGAGCGCCACTTCTCCCGCGTCTTCACCGAGCAGACCGGCCTGTCGCCCGGCCGCTACGTCGAACGTAGCCGCGCCGAGGCCGCCAGGCGCCTCCTGGAGGTCACCGCCCATCCGCTGGACCGCGTGGCCAGGGAATCGGGGCTGGGCACGCCGGAGACCCTCTACCGCGTCTTCCGCCGCCACTGGCGGATCTCACCCGGCGACCACCGTCGCAGGTTCCGATCGAAGGAGAAGTAAGCGATGCATGTGGCGATCCTGCTCTATCCGCGTTTCACCGCGCTCGACGCGGTCGGGCCGTACACGGTGCTGGCCTTCGCACCCGGCTGGACGGTCACGTTCGTCGCGGCCGAGCCCGGGCCGGTCACCGACGACCAGGGCACGCTCACCCTCACCGCGACGGCCTCCTACGAGGACCTGCCCCGCCCCGACGTGATCGTGGTCCCGGGCGGCCCGGGGACGTTCGACGTCATGTCCGACGAGGCGCTGCTGGGCTGGCTCCGGCAGGCCCACGAGCACAGCCGGTGGACGACCTCGGTGTGCAGCGGGTCGTTCGTCCTGGCGGCCGCGGGGCTGCTGGAGGGGCTGAAGGCGACCAGCCACTGGGCCGCGCTCGACATGCTGGCGCAGTACGGGGCCGAGCCGGTGAGCGAGCGCGTCGTCACCCAGGGCCGGGTCGTGACGGCGGCGGGGGTCTCGGCGGGGATCGACATGGCGCTGACGCTGCTGGCCCAGGCCACCGACGAGACGACCGCGCAGTCGGTGCAGCTCGTGATCGAGTACGACCCGCATCCGCCGTTCGACGCCGGATCGCCCAGGACGGCGCCGGAGGGCCTGACGGAGCTGGCCCTCAAGCTCATCGGCTGAGCCGCTACGACTGCACCATGAGTCCCTCGGGCGCCACGCCATGGGTCGCCCAGTGGACCGCGATCTTCCGGACCACGGCTCGGGAGAGGTAGGTCTCCTCGCCGTCCTCCGTCCACAACGTCTCGGCGGCCTTGTCGAGGATCACGTGGCCGATGACGACCCCGTCGGTCTCGGAGTACTGATAGCGGGCCCATACGGCGTCCTCACTGACCTTCTCGATGCGAGCGTAGAGCGCCACGGCGGTCAGTGTACTACTCCGCATGACGGCCGCCCCGGCCTTCCGGCCGCGGGCGGCCCTAAGGCGTGCTCTCCTGACCGGCGCCCACCGGCAGCACGTCGAAGTGGACGACCACGCGCCCCGTCGAGGGATCGCGGGAGTCCGGCGACCCGGCCTCCCTGCGGTCCGACAGCGCGCGATAGCGCTCCAGCACCTCGAACACCTCATCCCGCAGCGCCACGGTCTCCTCGGGCGTGAGCCGCAGCGAGCGCCGCCCGTAGCCGCTCGCGCGCACCCACTCCTCGGGCGCCCGCCCCTCCTCCTCGCGCCACCGGGCCAGCTCCGCGCCGCGCTGGCGCACCAGGTCGTCCAGCAGGAACTCCATCGCGCCGGCCGTCTCGGGGTCGGAACCCGCCTCCCCGTAGGAGAAGCCGCCGGGCGTGATGCGCCAGTACTTCTCCTTGCCGCGCCCCATCCCCGGCACGACCTCGATCATGCCGTGCCCGGCCAGCTCCCTCAGGTGGTAGCTCGTGGCGCCGGTGTTCTGCCCGAGCAGGGCGGCGAGCTTGGTGGCCGTCGAGGGGCCGTGCTCATCCAGCAGCTCGTAGATCCGCAGCCGCAGCGGGTGGGCGAAGGACTTCAGGGCGTTCGCGTCGAGCGTTCGGGCGGAGTAGCTCTTGCTCTGCATCCTATGCAAGCCTATCTTTGCAAAGAAAACTATGCACACTTTCTCTTACACACTATCGGAGTGAGCCGTGGGGCGTTCGTTCGGATTCCTGCTGTCCTCCACCGCGCTGTCGAACCTGGCCGACGGCCTGCTGAAGGTCGGGGCGCCGCTGCTGGCCGTGTCGATGACCCGCTCGCCCACGCTGGTGTCGCTGGCGGGGGCGGCCGCGACGGCGCCGTGGCTGCTCCTCGCCCTGCACGCCGGGGCCATCGCCGACCGGCTCGACCGCCGCCGCATCATGGTCGTGGCCAACGTCGCCAGGGCCGCGGTGCTCACCCTCGCCGGGCTGGCGGCCCTGCTCGGCCTGCTCGACCTGTGGGTGCTGCTGGCGGCCGTGCTCCTGGCGGGGATGGCCGAGGTCTTCGCCGACACCTCGGCGCAGTCGATCCTGCCCATGACCGTGCCTCAGGACCACCTGACCAGGGCGAACGGCCGCGTCTCCACCGCCCAGATGATCGGCAACGACTTCGTCGGGGCCCCGCTGGCGGGCCTGCTCGTCGTGGCCCTCCCCGCCGTCGTCTTCGGCGCCCCGGCCCTCCTGTACGGCGCCGCTGGCCTGCTGTTGCTGGGCATGCGCGGCACGTACCGCATGGACGTCCCCCGCGCGCAGGGGCGGCCGCTGCGGCGGGACATCGGCGAGGCGCTGCGGTACCTGTGGTCCCATCGGGTGCTGCGGAGCCTGGCCGTCACGGCCGGGCTGCTGAATCTCGCCAACGCCGCCTACTTCGCCGTCTTCGTGCTGTGGGCGGTCGGCGACGGGTCGCGGATCGGGCTGGAACCGGGCGAGTACGGCCTGATGACGACCGCGTTCGCCGTCGGGGCGCTGCCGGGGTCCCTGCTGGCGGGGTGGGCCGCGGGGCGCTTCGGGGAGTTGCGCGCGCTCGTGGGGTGCTGGCTGATGACCAGCCTCCTGCTCATCGTGCCGGTGATCGTGCCCTCCCCGTGGACGCTCTACCCGACGGCCGTGCTGTGGGGCGTGGCGGGCGCGGCGGGCAACGTCCTGGTGATCTCGGCCCGGCAGCGGCTGATCCCGGCCGAATTGCTCGGGAGGGTCAACTCGGCATACCGCCTCGTCGGGATGGGTGGGATGCCGCTCGGCGCGGCTCTGGGAGGCGTTGTGGCCGAGTTTGCGGGGCTTGGTGCCGTCCTCGTGGGCGCCACTGGAGTATGTTTGGGGGGTGTCGGACTGGTGTGGCGCGCGTTGTCTGATCGAATTTCTAGGCCGTTGACCAGCGCACCTGCACTTTCCGACATATCAGGATCACGTTAGGCACCCTACGGCCTGTGCTGAAGTGACATGATTATCCCCGAGCAAGAGGGGATGGTATGCGGGAGATCGGCGGACGGTACCTCCTGAACGAGGAGGCCGGTCGTGGGGGTATGGGAGTCGTCTGGCGTGCGTTCGATCAGCTCCTCCACCGTACGGTGGCACTGAAGGAGCTGACCTTGGCCGGTGAGGCCGAGATGGTGCGCCGCCGGGTGCTGCGTGAGGCCAGGATGGCTGCCGGCCTGACGCACCCTAACATCGTCACGGTCCACGACCTGATCGAAGAGGGCGGCAAGCTCTGGATCGTGATGGAATACCTGGACGGGCTCTCGTTGCACCAGCTGCTCTCCCAGGTGGGCACCTTACCGGCCCAGTCGGTCGCCGCGATCGGGCAGCATCTGCTCGCCGCGCTGCGCACCGCCCACCAGGCCGGAGTGCTGCATCGCGACGTGAAGCCCGCCAACGTGATGCTGACCGGTGACCGGGTGGTGCTGACCGACTTCGGCATAGCGACCGCCGAGGGCGACATCCGGATGACCAGGTCGCGGCGGCTGCGGGGCACTCCGGCGTTCATGGCGCCCGAGCGGCTGCACGGGGGGCCGGCCAGCAAGGAGGCCGACATGTGGTCCTTCGGCGCCACCCTCTACAGCGCCGTCGAGGGCCAGCCGCCCTACCCGGGCCAGGACGCGGCCACGGTGCTCGGCATGGCCCGCAGCGGCCCGTACCCGCCGCCCCGGCGGGCCGGGGTGATGCGGCCGCTCATCGAGGGCCTGCTCCACCACGATCCGGTACGCCGCTACACGCCGGAGCAGACGGCTGGACTGCTGGCAGGCATGCGCGCCAGCGCCTACCAGGCCGCCATCTGATCACATTCCCCTGGCGGGTTGCCTGCCCGGCAGCAGCTCCATGCGGATGTGGTCGTTCTGCGGGAGGACGTACGCACGGCCCCCGCGTCCCGCCAGTCCTTCTCGCTCACCGGCGGCACGGGGTGGTAACGGTCGTCGCGGACGAGCAGGAGCAGCATTGTCCGGGGGTGCGCTCGCCCTTCTTCACCGGCGCGCCCGGAGTGCCGGCCTTCGACGCGACCGGCGCTGCCGACGCCGGCGGGTCCACCTCCCCGTCTCCGCACCCGCAGAGCGATCCCGGCAGGAACGCGGTGACGATGATCTCGGCCGGCGAGCTCCGCCAGGACATTCCGCCGGGTCCTCCTCGCGCGCGACGCCGTCACGGTGTTCATCACTGCGCGAGCGGGGCGTTACAGCGTGGCCGTCCATGATCCCGCACCTCGGATGTGCGCTAAGGTTGTGACGTTCCGCCCCAGCAGGGGCGACCGGGACGTAGCGCAGCTTGGTAGCGCACTTGACTGGGGGTCAAGGGGTCGCAGGTTCAAATCCTGTCGTCCCGACCGGTCAGAAGGGGTGCCAGAGATCGTCTGGCGCCCCTTTCCGATCTGCGGGAGCCGAACGGAGCGCTGGTCGAGCCTCCTGCCGGACAAGCCGGGAGCCGCCGGCATCACGGCGGGGTGTTCGCGACTCCGCCGCGGCGGCGAACTCGCCAAGCTCGAACCGGGCCAGGCCGACGCAGTTGAGCGCCATGCCGCGCAGGTCCGGATGCCCGGCGGCGAGCACCTGGTCGTGGGCGGCGTGCGCAGCGGCCAAGGCCGCCCGGTGGTCGCCCTTCCGCGACCGCTCGGCGAACGCCACGAACGCCGCCCGATGCGCCCGGTAGCCGCCGTCCACCCCCGACGAGCCGTCCACCATCGCCCCCTGCCTTCATGCCCCGCTCTGGTCGTGCTGCGCAGATCATAGGCGGCAGGTCCGACAGCGGGGCTGCGGGTCCGCGCGGAGGGTGCCCCTGTCCACGCCTGGGACCGTCCGAGGCAAGGCTGCGTGATCACGCAGGGGTGGAGGTCCCGGCGAATCGGGCGTGCGTCAGTCGCAGACTTGGGTGCTCACCGGGCGGGTAGAGGTGGCTGCGGTGCGGGCGTCTTCGGCGACCTCGCCGGCGGTCAGGACGTACCCCGTCTCGACCTGGCTGGAGACCGCGGCGAAGATGACGCCCGAGACCTGGCCGGCGGGGGTGAGGAGGGGGCCGCCGGAGTTGCCCTGTTCGATCGGGCCGCGGATGTAGTAGACGTCCCTGGTCACCTCGGTGCGGCGGTAGATGTCGGGGCTGGTGGCGGCCTGGAGTTCGGCTATGCGGGCGGGACGGGCGGTGAAGCCGCGGTCCTGGGGGTAGCCGGCGATGATCGCGTCGTCGCCTTTGCGGACGTCGGAGGCGAAGGTCAGGTGGGGCAGGTTGAGGCCGGGGGCGTGCAACACGGCCACGTCACGGCGCGGGTTGTAGAGGACGACCGTCGCCGCGTGCGACTGGCCGGTGTGGTCGGTGATCTCGAGGTTCGCGTTGACGCCCGCCACCACGTGGGCGTTGGTCATGACATGCTCGGGGGCGTACACGAAGCCGGTGCCCTGGATCTGCTTGTTGCAGGACTGCGCGACGCCCACGACGCGCACGATTCCGGTCATGGCCTGGGCCAGGCCGGGGCTGCGCAGTACGGCGGCGCTCGGGGCGGGGACGTCGACGCGCGGGGCGCCGCCGATGGCGTCGAGTACGGGTGGAAAGTCCGAATGGTCGATGAACTGCTTGAACGGCTTCTGCCACGAGCGGGCTGACTCGGGCATGACAGCGTCGATGGTGGTCAGCACGGCGGAGCCGCGGATCTGCTCGACCACCGGGGCGAAGGAGCTGGAGACCAGGAGGCTGCCGGCCAGCCAGGCGATCACCAGCACGGACAGGGCGCTGACCACGGTGCCGCCCGCCGCGTCGATCGCCTTCGCGCGCTCCCAGGTCACATGGGCGCGTACGACCGAGGCCAGGGCGTTGGTGGCCAGCTGGCCCAGGGCCGCCATCACGAGCACGACGACCAGGGCCACCAGGGCCTGCGCCACGGCACCGTTCACCAGCTGGGCGACCGGCGGGGCGAGGAAGATGCCGAAGACGCACCCGCCGATGAAGCCGACGAAGCGCATCACGCCGGTGATGAGGCCCTGGCGGTAGCCGGTGACGCCGAAGCCGATGACGAGTGCGATCAGGACGAGGTCGAGCAGATCACCCTGCACCGGGGACAGACAACCACAAGGTTTCCTCCTCCGCTAGGGAGAGGGGCTGTCGAGGTGGGCCTGGGAGCCGCGAGCTTCGTGCGGCGGAGACGGGTCGAGAGCGGTCAGCGCAGATGCCGATGGGGTTCATTCGGCAGCTCTTCGATGCAGGTCAATCCTTGTCGTCCGTGGCGAAGCGCAGGCCCGATGGGGCGATGCCGCGCCACAGGTACGTCGTGACCTCCTGGCCCGCCGCGGGCTCGCCGGCCGCGTCCGTGGGGGCCGGCCAGCCGAGTCCGCGGTAGACGCGGCGCCGGTACAGGTCGAAGACGGACTGCATGAGCAGCCCGTACGCGCGGGCCCTGGCGAGCATGGCGCCGTAGTAGACGGCGGGGCAGCCGATGAGTGTGACGAGCAGGGCCCACCGGCTCCAGGGCGTCCAGACGGCGAAGAGCAGGCACCACAGCCACAGCCGGGCGGCGTCGTCGAGGCCCTTGCGCGCCTGGGCGAGCTCCTCCTGAGGCTCCTTGTCCAGCGAGAGCCACAGGTGGGGCCAGCACAGGACGGGGTCGAGGCCGTACCGGGAGCGGGGGCGGTCCTCGGCGGCGCGCAGGATGTTGCCCAGGCGGGTGGGCAGGGCGGACGCGGGCTCCGCCGGGAGGTCGAAGAGCCGCTGTTCGGCGATCCTCCGCAGGCGCTCGTCCTCGGGGCCGGCCTCGCCGTGGAACGCCTTGGCGGTCAGCTCCCGCAGGCTCCGCTCGATGCGCTCGCGGCGGCGTACGGTCCGTTTGCGCAGCGGGGCCGCCAGGCGCTGGGGCCAGTAGCCCTCGAGCAGGCGGACTACGGGCAGCGTCAGGTGCTCGGCGAGGACCGCCGAGGCCGCGACGAGCATGAGCACCGCGGCGAGCAGGAGCACTTGCAGCACCGTCGGGAGGGCGGCCAGGCCCGTCGCCCAGATCCTGCCGTACCCGGAGGTCCACAGGGCGAGCAGGCCGCCGGCCCAGAAGGCGAAGGCCGGGGTGAGCACGCGCGGGGCGAGCTGTTCGGCGAGGCTGGTGCCCAGGCTCTGGCCGATCGGGTTCACGGGCTCGTCCCGCCCTCGTGGTCGCGGACCAGGGGCGTGCCGTCGTTGGGGCAGGCGGGGACGGGTTCGGCCAGGTCGAGGCGGAACCACTCGTAGCCGTCCCGCGGGCAGACGTACCGGGGCGGCATGGGCGCGCGGCCGGGACCCGGGGGTGGCTGCAGGCCGAGGTCGCGTTCGCTGCCGGCCAGCTCGGTGGCGCGCCCGTGAAGGGACGGGTGGCGGTGCAGGAAGCCGAGGAACTCCTCGTCCACCGGCTCGCCGTCGCGCCCCCGTTCGATCAGGGCGGACAGCTCTTCGGCCGTGGCGGCCACTTCTCCGGGGTTGAGCAGCGCGGGCAGCTCGGCGAGCAGGCGGTCGGCGAGTTCGATCGTGGCGGCGTCCTCCATGGGCCCTCCTCCCGTCAGCGTCCGATGTGGCGGCAAGCCGCCCACCCGGCCGGTCGGGTGCTCTCCTGCTGAGGCTCCCGCTGGACGTCGAGCGCATCCATCGTCGCGCGGCGCGAAGGACGTCGGCGGGCGACAGGCCGTCGCGGCGCCGATTTTCGTGAAAGGCGACCGTTTCGTAAAAGGCGACCGAGGAGAAAGACGGCGGGTCCCCACCGAGCCGGCCACGCCAGCCGTCAGAAAAGGGTCAGCGGGTCCGCGGGCTCGGGTTCGGGGAGCGGGGTCAGGCCGGGGAGGCGGGCGCGTACGGCCTCGTGGAAGTCGCGGGCCAGCTTCGGCGCGTCGGCGTTGTCCGGCGTGTGGACGAAGAACGTGGGGGAGCGGCCCTCCCGCAGCCATTCCGTGACCGTGTCCAGCCACGGCCGCCAGCCCTCGGCGGTGCGGGCCTCGGCGTCGCGGCCCAGGTAGCGGACGATCGGGTGGCCGGTGAGGGCGCGCGTGCGGCGGGGCACGCGGGGCTTCTTTGTCCACGCGTCGCGCTCGGCGTCGCTGGTCGGCGGGCTCTGGAAGAGCGTCGTGGTGTCGAACGGGACCCACTCGGCGTCCCCGGTCGCGAGGACGCGCTCCAGGAGCAGTTCGGACCGCTCGTCCTCGAAGAAGGCGCGGTGGCGGACCTCGACGGCGTACCTGTGGGAGCGGGGGAGCCGGTGCAGGAACCTCGCGAGGGTGCCGAGGTCGGCCGGTGAGAAGGAGCCGGGCAACTGGATCCAGAGCGCGTGGGCTCGCGGGCCCAGCGGCTCGATCGCGTCCAGGAAGGCGTGGAGGTGCTCGTCGGCGCCGGTCAGGCGGTGCTCGTGGGTGATGGGCTTGGGGAGCTTGACGACCATGCGGAAGTCGGGGGCGGTCTGCCCGGCCCACGACTCCACCGTGGCGCGCGTGGGGGTCGCGTAGAAGGTGGTGTTGCCTTCCACCGCGTCGCACCAGGTCGCGTACGAGCGCAGGCGCTCGCCGGGCGGGAGGTGGCCGGGGAGGAACCGGCCTTGCCAGCGCGCATGAGTCCACATCGCGCATCCCACGTGAAGCCGCATGCACTCGACGGTATCGGAGATCCGTGGAGACGCTGTCATGGTCAGCGACGGACTGAGGTCAGGTTGTCATACGAATGATGGCTTCGTATGATGACTGACAACATCGCCGCCTAGCCTCTTGGACCGCCCATGGCCGCCGACCGCATCCGCCACGTCTCGCTCTCCTCCGTCACGCTCCCGCTCGACGTCCCCGTCAGCGACGCCAAGGTGCTCACCGGGCGGCAGAAGCCGATGACCGAGATCGCCTTCCTCTTCGCCGAGATCACGACCGAGGACGGTCACGAGGGCACCGGGTTCAGCTACTCCAAGAGGGCGGGCGGGCCCGCGCAGTACGCCCACGCCAAGGAGGTCGGCGACAACCTGATCGGCCAGGACCCCTCCGACATCGGCAAGGTGTACGACACCCTGCTGTGGGCGGGCGCCTCCGTCGGCCGGTCCGGTGTCGCCACGCAGGCGCTGGCCGCGGTCGACGTCGCGCTGTGGGACCTGAAGGCGAAGCGGGCGGGGTTGCCGCTGGCCAAGCTGCTGGGGTCCTATCGCGACTCGGTCCGCACGTACAACACCTCCGGCGGCTTCCTGCACGCGCCGATCGAGGAGGTCAAGGCCCGCGCCACCCAGTCGCTCAAGGACGGCATCGGCGGGATCAAGATCAAGGTGGGCCAGCCCGACACCAAGGAGGACCTGCGGCGGCTGGCCGCGGTGCGCGAGCACCTCGGTGACGACGTGCCGCTGATGGTGGACGCCAACCAGCAGTGGGACCGGCCGACGGCTTTGCGGTTCGGGCGGGCGGTGGAGGAGCTCGGGCTGGTCTGGATCGAGGAGCCGCTGGACGCCTACGACGCCGAGGGGCACGCGCAGCTGGCCGCGGCCCTCGACACGCCCATCGCCACCGGCGAGATGCTCTCCAGTGTCGCCGAGCACGTCCGCCTCATCGAGGCCCGCGCCGCCGACATCATCCAGCCGGACGCCCCGCGCGTCGGCGGCATCACGCCCTTCCTGCGCCTGGCCACCCTCGCCGACCACGCGGGGCTGCAGCTGGCGCCGCACTTCGCCATGGAGATCCACCTCCACCTGGCCGCCGCCTACCCGCGCGAGCCCTGGGTCGAGCACTTCGAATGGCTCAACCCGCTGTTCAACGAGCGGCTCGAGACCCGCGACGGCCGCATGATCGTCCCCGACCGGCCGGGGCTCGGGTTCACGCTCAGCGAGCAGTGCCGCGAGTGGACCGTGGACAGCGTCGAGTTCGGGAAGGCCTGAGAGCGATGGGTGACCGCGTCGCGTCGGTGCGGTTCGGCCATTACGCCGTGCCGCTGGCGCGTCCGGTGAGCGACGCCAAGGTCGCCACGGGGCGCCAGCGGCCCCTGTCCCAGATCGACGTGCTGACCTGCGAGATCACGACGGACGACGGGCTGGCGGGGCTCGGGTTCTCGTACACGACGCGGGCGGGCTGCCGCGCGCACTTCGCCCACGCGAAAGAGGTGGGGCAGCTCCTCCTCGGCCGGGATCCGTCCGACATCGGCAGGTTGTACGACATGCTGCTGTGGGCGGGGGCGTCGGTCGGTCGGTCCGGTGTCGCCACGCAGGCGCTGGCCGCGGTCGACGTCGCGCTGTGGGACCTGAAGGCGAAGCGGGCGGGGTTGCCGCTGGCCAAGCTGCTGGGGTCCTATCGCGACTCGGTCCGCACGTACAACACCTCCGGCGGCTTCCTGCACGCGCCGATCGAGGAGGTCAAGGCCCGCGCCACCCAGTCGCTCAAGGACGGCATCGGCGGGATCAAGATCAAGGTGGGCCAGCCCGACACCAAGGAGGACCTGCGGCGGCTGGCCGCGGTGCGCGAGCACCTCGGTGACGACGTGCCGCTGATGGTGGACGCCAACCAGCAGTGGGACCGGCCGACGGCTTTGCGGTTCGGGCGGGCGGTGGAGGAGCTCGGGCTGGTCTGGATCGAGGAGCCGCTGGACGCCTACGACGCCGAGGGGCACGCGCAGCTGGCCGCGGCCCTCGACACGCCCATCGCCACCGGTGAGATGCTCTCCAGCGTGCCCGACCTCGTGCGGCTCATCGACCTCCGCGCCGTCGGCTTCCTGCAGCCCGACGTGCCGCGGGTGGGCGGCATCACGCCCTACCTCAAGGTCGCCGCGCTGGCCGATCACGCGCACCTGCAGGTCGCGCCGCACTTCGTGATGGAGATCCACGTCCACCTGGCCGCGGCTTACCCGCGCGAGTCCTGGGTGGAGCACATCGAGTGGCTGTCGCCCCTGTTCGAGGAGCGGCTGGAGATCGAGGGAGGGCGCATGCGCGTCCCGGACCGCCCCGGGCTCGGCCTCACCCTCGCCGACGCGGCGACGGCCTGGCGGCTCGACCAAGTCGAGTACGGTGCGGCCGCGGGCGGGCGGTCCGAGCAGGTCGAGTACGGTGCGGCCGCGGGCGGGCGGTCCGAGCAGGTCGAGTACGGTGCGGCCGCGGGCGGGCGGTCCGGTCGGGTCGAGTCGGGTGCGGTTGGTGTCCGGCGCTCTGATCAGGTCGAGTTCGGTGCGGTTGCGGGCGGGGGACTCGGTCGGGTCGAGTTCCGCGCGGACGCCGGGTAGGTTGTCAGCCGTGCCGCCAGATCAGAGGCTCGACCGCGACAGCGGGCGCGGGCTCGCGCATGAGCTCGTCGAACGGCTCAAGGAGCGCATCCTCGCCGGTGAGATCGAGCCCGGCCAGAAGCTGCCGACCGAGTCCTCGCTCGTCGAGGAGTTCGGCGTGAGCCGTACGGTGGTCCGCGAGGCCATCTCGCGGCTCCAGGCGGCCGGGCTGGTCGAGACGTTCCAGGGGCGCGGCTCGTTCGTGCTGGCGTTGCCCGCCTCCACGGCCTTCTCGGTGGAGCCCTCTCAGATCCGCACCCATCGCGATGTCCTCGACATGATCGACTTCCGGATCGGCGTCGAGTCGGAGTCGGCGGGGCTGGCCGCCGAGCGCCGCACCGACCTGCAGCTGAAGGCCATCGAGCGGGCCCTGGTCGACCTCGGGCGCTCGGGCGAGCAGCCCAGCAGCGCCGTCGAGGCCGACTTCCAGTTCCATCTCAAGATCGCGCTGGCCTCGGGCAACCGGTTCTACTCCGACCTGCTGGCGTCGTTCGGGCCCATGGTGATCATGCTGCCGCGGACCCGGTTGGAGCACGCGTACTCGGTGTCCAACGCCACCCACCTCACGCGGGTGACGCTGGAGCACGAGAACATCTACCGCGCCATCGCCGACCGGGACGCCGCGGCGGCGCGGGCCGCGATGCGGCTGCACCTGTCCAACTCGCGCGCCCGCCTCCAGGCTCCGTAGCGGGCCTCTGCGGGCGCGACGGGCCGTGGGTGGCGCGTGTGTCCCGGGTCGGTCGCAGGCTCGGTAGGGGCGGGACCTGCGAGTGGTGCGGCTGCGGCTGTCCCGACCCGCGGGCTCCATGGTGGGCGGTTGCCGGCGGGCCGGTGATGTGGTTGCGGCTGTCCGGCTTGCGCCGCCCGCTTTCGGGATCCGTGGTGGGCGGTTGCGGGCGGGCCGGTGACGTGATTGCGGCTGCCCGGCTTGGGGCCCGCTTTCGGGATCCGTTGCGGGCGGGCCGTGATGTGCGGGTGTCCCGACTCGTGGGCCTGGGGGCAGGCAGGCCCGCCGGGCCCCGTCTCCAGGGTCGGTGGGTGTCGGGTTACCAGCGGGCCGTGTTGGGGGTGAAGCCGGGTTCGACCGTGCGCATGTACGCCGTGTCCTCGCGCCCCCGCTGCCCGCACCGTACGTACTGCTCGTGCAGGGCCCCCAGGGCGTCCTCGTCCAGTTCCACGCCGAGCCCCGGCCCGGCGGGCACGGCCACGCTGCCGTCGCGGAACTCCAGCACCCCCGCCCTGATGACCTCCTCGGTCTTCCAGGGGTAGTGGGTGTCGCAGGCGTAGGTGAGGTTCGGGGTCGCGGCGGCCAGGTGGGTCATCGCGGCCAGGCTCACCCCGAGGTGGGAGTTGGAGTGCATCGACAGCCCCATCCCGAACGTCTCGCAGATGCCCCCCAGCAGGGCCGAGCGGCGCAGGCCGCCCCACAGGTGGTGGTCCGAGAGGACGACCTGCACGGCGTCGGCGGCGACGGCGGGCTTGAGGTGCTCGAAGGCGATGACGCACATGTTCGTGGCCAGGGGCAGGTCGGTGTGCTTGGCGACCTGCGCCATGCCGTCGATGCCGGGCGTGGGGTCCTCGAGGTACTCCAGGACCCCGGCCAGCCGGTGCGCCACCTTGATCGAGGTGTCCACGGTCCAGGCCCCGTTGGGGTCGATGCGCAGGGCGTGGTCCGGGAAGGCGGCGGCCAGCGCCTCGACGGTCTCGACCTCGTGGCCGGGCTCGAAGACGCCGCCCTTGAGCTTGATGGCGGTGAAGCCGTACTCGTCGACCATCCGCCGGGCCTGGGCGACCATCTGCTCGGGCGTGACGCCCTCGCCCCACGAGTCCTCGTCCTGGCCCGGGTGGCCCGCCCACTTGTAGAACAGGTACGCCGAGAACGGCACCCGGTCGCGTACGGCGCCGCCGAGCAGGTCGCTCACCGGCCGGCCGAGCGTCTTGCCCTGCAGGTCGAGCAGCGCCACCTCGAACGGCGCCGCCACGGTGTCCACGGCGCTGGAGACCTCGAGCATGCCGCCGAAGCTCGCGCCCGCGCCGCCGGTGGAGCGGCCGAGCGTCTCCTCGACGACGCGGCGCAGCCCGTGGGCGTCGAAGACGTCCAGGCCGGGCAGCGCGGCGGCCACGGCGTCGAGCCGGTCGAGGTGGGCCTGGTCGGCGTACGTCTCGCCCAGCCCCACCAGCCCCGAGTCGGTGTGCGCCTGGACGATCGCGCGCAGCACGAACGGCTGGTGGACGCCGACGACGTTGAGGAGGGGCGGGTCGCGGAAGGCGACCGGCGTGACCGAGACGCGGCTGATCCGCCCGCCGTCCTGAAAGCTCATCGGGGTGCCTTCACCGTCAGCACCGGCACGCTGGCCTCCATGAGGATGCGCTGCGCCTCGCTGCCCAGGATGAACTTGCCCACCAGCGACCGGTGCCGCAGCCCGATGACGATGAGCGTGCCGCCCGTCTCCTTGACGAGCTCCTCGAACGTCTCCGGCAGGTCGTCGTCGTGGAGCGGCTGGCGTACCTCCGCCTCCACGCCGGCGGCCCGCGCCCGGGCGAGCAGCGCGGCCGAGGCGTCGTCGTCGATCTTGTGCTCGTCGACGGGGGCGCCGCGGCGCGGGGAGTTCACGATGATCACGCGCTCGGAGCGCAGCGCGCCCTCGCGCAGGCCCGCGTCGACCGCGGCCTCGCCCTCGGGGGTGGGCAGGTAACCGACGAGGATCGTCATGGCGTCTTCTCCTCAACTGGAACGCGGTCCGCGGCGGCGGTCTTGCGGCGTACGGCTTTGCGGATGAGCGGCAGGAAGGCGACGACGACCACCAGGGCGAGCACCGTGCCGGAGATCGGGCGGGTGAAGAAGCCGGTCGGGTCGCCGCCGAAGATGAGCAGCGCCTGCCGCGACGAGTTCTCGATCATCGATCCGAGGACGAACGCGAGCACCAGCGGCCCGGGCTCGAACCCGAACTTCTTCATCAGGTAGCCCAGCAGGCCGAAGGCGATGACCAGGAAGATGTCGTAGACGTTGTTGTTCACGGTGTACGCGCCGAGCAGCGTGATGAGCACCGTGATCGGGGCCAGGATGGCGGGGCGCACGCGCAGGATCTTCACGAAGACGCCGACCATCGGGATGCTCATGATGAGCAGCAGGATGTTGCCGATGTACATCGAGTTGATGACGCCCCAGAAGACGTCGGGGTGCTCGGTGACGAGCTGCGGCCCCGGCTGGATGCCCTGGATGAGCAGCGCCCCGAACATCAGCGCCATCGTCGCGTTCGCCGGGATGCCGAGCGTCAGCAGCGGGATGAACGACGACGTGGCGGCGGCGTTGTTGGCGGTCTCGGGGGCGGCCACGCCCTCGACGGCGCCCTTGCCGAAGCGTTCGGGCTGCTTGGCGCGGCGCTTCTCGAAGGCGTACGCCGCCAGCGAGGACAGCACCGCGCCGCCGCCGGGCAGGACGCCCAGCACGAACCCGATGAGCGAGCCGCGCCCGATCGCGCCCCTGGCCTGGCCGAGGTCCTGGCGCGACGGCCACACGTTGCCGACCTTGGCCGGCGCGTGCACCTGGTTGTGCCGCTCCTCGAGGTTGTAGAGGATCTCGCTGAGGCCGAACAGGCCCATGGCGATCGGGATGAAGTCGATGCCCTCGGCGAGGTTCAGGCTGTCGAAGGTGAACCGCTCGGCGCCGGTGAAGGTGTCGCGGCCGACGGTCGCGATGAGCAGGCCGACGCAGGCCGCGATGATCGCCTTGAGCTTGTTGCCGTTGCCGACCGAGGAGATCAGCAGCACGCCGAGCACGCCCAGCGCCGCGTACTCGGGCGGCCCGAAGTCGAGGGCGAAGCCGGCGACGATCGGGGCCAGCAGCGTCAGGCCGACGATCGAGACGGTGCCGCCGACGAAGGAGCCGATGGCGGCGATGCCCAGTGCGGTGCCCGCCTTGCCCTGTCTGGCCAGGGCGAACCCGTCAAAGACGGTGACGACGGAGGACGCCTCGCCGGGGAGGCGGAGCAGGACCGAGGTGATGGTCCCGCCGTACTGGGCGCCGTAGAAGATGCCGGCCAGCATGATGATCGCGGAGACCGGCCCGATGCCGTACGTGATCGGCAGCAGGATGGCGATCGTCGCGCCGGGCCCGAGCCCGGGCAGCACGCCGATGAGCATGCCGATGATCACGCCGATGAGGCAGTAGAGCAGGTTGGCCGGCTCCAGGACGACGCCGAAGCCGTTGAGGATGGGGGAGATGTCCATGGGGTCTTCTCAGATGAGGCGCGGGAGCGGGACCTGGAGCAGCACGACGAAGAGCAGGTAGAACGCCGCCACCGTCAACACGCTGACCACGATGGAGGTGCGCCACGACTCTTTGCCCAGCCAGCGCAGCCAGACGAACACCAGCAGCAGGGAGGGGATCTCGAAGCCGATCAGCGGCAGCAGCCAGGCCAGCAGGATGAGCGTCACCAGGCCGGCAGCGGTGAGCAGGCTCGCCTTGGAGAAGCGCTCGGTGTCCTCGAGCCTGCGGCCGGTGAACACGAGCACCGCCGACAGCACCACGATGACGACGCTGATGGCGAACGGCCACAGGCCGGGGCCCGGCTGGGTCAGGCGGCCGAGCCCGAGCGCGAGGGAGCCGATCGCCCCGGCGACTCCGACCGCCAGCGCCACCAGGGCCGCCGAGATCTGCGAGAGAGGGCCGGCGTGCGGTGGCCGGGTGTCGTCGGCGACCTCCTCAAGAGGGCCGGACTCGAGAGGGCCAGCCTCAAGAGGGTCAGACATGGACATGCTCGCTCCTTGGGACTATCCGGCCAGGCTGATGCCGTACTTGCTCAGCTGCTCCTTGTACGTGGCGGTGTCCTTCTGCAGGGAAGAGAGCACCTCCTGCGGGGAGACCTCCATCGGGGTGAGCGAGTTGTCCTCGTTGAACTTCTTGTACTCCGGCGTGGCGAACGTCTTCTTCGCCGCCTCCAGCAGGCGGGCCTTGACGTCCTCGGGCGTGCCCTTGGGCGCGGTCAGGAAGCGGTACTGCGTCACCAGGACGTCGAAGCCCTGCTCCTTGGCCGTCTTCACGTCCGGCAGGTAGGGGATGCGCTTGTCCGAGAAGACCGCGAGCGGGACGAGCTTGCCGGCCTTGATGTTCTCGATGGCCTCGCCGATCTGCATGGTGGAGACGTCCACCTGGTTGCCCAGCAGGGCGGTCAGCGCGGGGGCGCCGCCGTCGAAGGGCACGGCCGTGGCCTCGATGCCGGCGGTCTTGAAGGTCAGCGCGGAGGCGAGCTGGGCGCCCGTGCCGACGCCGGTCGTGCCGTAGCGGATGGTCTTGCCGGCCTTCTTCATGTCCTCGATGGACTTGTAGCCGGACTGGGAGTTGGTCGCCATGACGTAGTCGTCACGCGAGACGCCGGTGATGACGTCGAACGAGTCGATCTTCGTGGCCTCGGCGGGGGAGACCGTGAGCGGCGTGATGGTGAACAGGGACGCGTTCTGGACGGCGATCTTGTAGCCGTCGGGCTTCGCGGCCTGGAGCTCCTTGGCGTTGAGCGCGCCGTTCGCGCCGGGCTTGTTGAGCACCGGGGCGGAGACGCCGAGCTCCTTGCCCATGCCCTGGGCCAGCGCCCGGGTGATGAGGTCGGTGGAGCCGCCCGCGGACGCGCCGACGCTGAACTCGATGTTGCCCGTCGGATATTTACCGCCACCGCCGCCGGAGGACGTGGTCTTGACGCCGCCGCACGCCGTCAGCGCGAGCGCGGCGGCGCCGCCGATGACACCCGCGAGAATGCGGCGGCGGGTCATCCGTGATGTCGGCATGGACTTCTCCTTAAATGCGAGCGGCGTCTATGGAGGTTACGGGGTTGTTTCCGCTCTGTAGTCTCCGGAGACTATGGACCTGCCTCGATGCCTGTCCAGGCTCAATTCGGTATCAGGTGATACTCTGCGAGCATCATGCTAACACTGGATCAGATCCGGGCATTCGTGGCGGTGGCCGAGGAGCTCCACTTCGGCCGGGCCGCTGATCGGCTCCGCATGACGCAGCCGCCGCTCAGCCGCCACATCCAGAAGCTGGAGCGCTCGATCGGCGTGACCCTTCTGGAACGCGACAACCGCCGCGTCGTGCTCACCGACGCCGGCCGCGGCTTCCTGGAGGACGCGCGGCGCATGCTCTCGCTCGTCGACACCGCCGGCGACCGGGCGCGCCGCATCGCCAAGGGCGCCACGGGCACCGTACGGCTCGGCTTCACCGCCGTCTCGGCCATCAGCATGCTCGGCACGATCCTGCGCCGTCTGACGGAGCAGCTGCCGGAGATCGACGTCATCCTCCACGAGCGGGTGACCGCCGGGCAGGTGGACGGCATCCTGCGCGGCGAGCTCGACCTGGGCCTGGCCCGCCCGCCCTTCGACATCGCCACGCTCGGCTCCCGCGTGGTCTACCGCGAGCCGCTGTGCGCCGTGGTCCCCCTCGGCCATCCGCTGGCCGACCTGGGCCGGCCGCTCGCACCCGACGACTTCGACGGCCTGCCGGTCATCAGCTACAACCCCGTGCAGTCGCGTTACTTCCACGAGCTGACCATCCGCTTCCTCACCAACGCCCACCCCAGGATCGAGCAGCAGGTGCACCAGATCCTCACCGCCGCCCTGCTCGTGGCCGCCGGCCGCGGCGTGGCGCTGGCGCCGGCCAGCGCCCGCTCGCTCGGCATCGACGGCATCGTCTTCTGCGACCTGGTGCGGGGCGGCGGCGACCCGCTCGACGAAGGGGACGGCGTCGCGGGCAAGCCGGTGGAGCTGCACGTCATCTGGGACCACGGCTCCACCAACCCCGCGCTGTGGCGGGTCCTGGAGCTGCTGCCCGGCCCCGGGCGGAACGATGCTCGTTCGGTATCGCCAGATACAGAATCGGGCTTGGACAGGAATCCACCCTTGTTCCTAGCCTGACGGCATCAACCTTTACCGGCGGTGCGGGGGATCCCACGGGCCGCGTGTCAACAGAGGACGTTCATGCCGAATTTCTCGCCCCAGGAGCTCGCCGCCCAGCTCAAGAGCGGCCTGCTGTCGTTCCCTGTCACCCATTTCACGCAGGAGCTGGAGTTCGACGAGGCGGGTTACCGTGACCACCTGTCCTGGTTGAGCGCGTACCCCGTGGCCGGTCTGTTCGCCGCGGGCGGCACCGGCGAGGGCTTCTCGCTGACCCCCGCCGAGATCGACCAGGTGGTGCGGGCGGCGGTCGGCGAGGTGAACGGCAGGCTGCCGGTCGTGGCCCCCGCCACCGGCGGCACCGCGAACGCCGTCGCGCAGGCCCAGGCCGCCGAGGCCGCCGGGGCCGACGGGCTGCTGCTCATGCCCCCCTACCTCACCGAGGCCGGGCAGGCGGGCCTGGTGGAGCACGTCTCCGCGGTGTGCCGCGCCACCAACCTCGGCGTGATCGTCTACAGCCGGGCCAACGCGATCCTGCACGACCGCGCCGTCGAGGCTCTGGCCGACCGCAACCCCAACCTCGTCGGGTTCAAGGACGGCGTCGGCAGCATCGAGCACCTCACGCGCATCTATGCCACCGTCGGCGACCGCCTGACCTACATCGGCGGCCTGCCCACGGCCGAGACGTTCGCGCTGCCGCTGCTGCAGCTCGGCATGAGCACCTACTCCTCGGCGATCTTCAACTTCGTCCCGCAGTACGCGCTCGACTTCTACGCCGACGTGCGCGCCCAGAACCGCGACGCCGTCTACCGGCGGATCAAGGAGTTCCTGATCCCGTACCTGGACATCCGCGACAGGCAGAAGGGGTACGCCGTCTCGATCATCAAGGCGGGCCTGGCCGCCGTCGGGCGCCCGGCCGGCCCCGTCCGGCCGCCGCTGCAGAACCTCACCGACGGCGAGCAGGCCGAGCTGACCGCCCTCATCAACAAGATCAGCTAGGTTCCCATGTCTCCCACCATCCAGCGCGTCGAGGTCGTCCCGGTGGCCGGGTACGACAGCATGCTGCTCAACCTCAGCGGCGCCCACGGCCCGTTCTTCACCCGCAACGTCGTCATCACCACCGACTCCGACGGGCGCACCGGCCTCGGCGAGGTGCCCGGCGGCGAGGCGATCCGGCGGACCGTCGAGGAGGCGGGCGCGCTGCTGGCCGGCGAGCCCGTGGCCCGGTACCGGAGCCTGCTGCGGTCGGTGTCCGAGCGGTTCGCCGACCGCGACGCGGGCGGGCGCGGCGCCCAGACCTTCGACCTGCGCACCACTGTGCACGCGGTCACCGGCCTGGAGTCCACCCTGCTCGACCTGCACGGCCAGTACCTGGGCCTGCCGGTGGCCGACCTGCTCGGCGAGGGCCGCCAGCGGGACCGGGTGCCGATGCTGGGCTACCTCTTCTACGTCGGCGACCCGGGCAGGACGGACCTGCCCTACCGGGTGGACGACGCGGGCGAGGACCGCTGGTCCCGGCTGCGCCGCCAGGAGGCGCTCACGCCCGACGCGGTGGTCGCGCTGGCCGAGGCCGCCCAGGAGCGTTACGGCTTCGCCGACTTCAAGCTCAAGGGCGGGGTGCTGACGGGCGAGGAGGAGATCGAGGCGGTCACGGCGCTGGCCCGCCGCTTCCCCGAGGCCCGCATCACCCTCGACCCCAACGGCGGCTGGCTGCTCGCCGACGCCGTACGGCTGTGCCGGGGGCTGGGCGGCGTCCTGGCCTACGCCGAGGACCCGTGCGGGGCCGAGGGCCGCTTCTCCAGCCGGGAGACGATGGCCGAGTTCCGGCGGGCCACCGGGCTGCCCACCGCGACGAACATGATCGCCACCGACTGGCGGGAGATGGCCCACGCCGTACGCGCGGGCGCGGTGGACATCCCGCTGGCCGACCCGCACTTCTGGACCATGGCCGGGTCCGTCCGCGTCGCCCAGCTCTGCCACGACTTCGGGCTGACCTGGGGCTCTCACTCCAACAACCACTTCGACATCTCGCTGGCGATGTTCACGCACGTCGGAGCGGCTGCCCCGGGGGAGATCACGGCGCTGGACACGCACTGGATCTGGCAGGACGGCCAGGCCCTCACGACCAGCCCGTTCCGGATCACGGACGGCGCGATCGAGGTGCCGACGACCCCCGGGCTCGGCGTCGAGCTCGACCGCGCGGCCCTGGCCGAGGCCCACGAGCTCTACCTCCGCCACGGACTCGGCGCCCGCGACGACGCCGTGGCCATGCGGTATCTGGTGAAGGACTGGGTCTTCGACCCGAAGCGGCCCTGCCTCGTCCGCTGACGGATTCGGCAGCGTCCCTTTCTGCAGGGTCCATTACTGCAGGGTCCATTACTGCAGAGTCCAATTCTGCAGGGTCCATGCCGACCGGCCCATGGCGGCTGGCCTAGTGTTGGCCTCATGGGCATGGTCGGTACGGTCGGGCTGGTGTTGCATCCCCAGCGCGACTCCAAGAAGGCGATAGACACCATCCTGCGCTGGGCCGCTGACAAGGGCGCCACCGTGCTCGGACTGCCCGAGGAAGTGGGGCGGATCGACTGCACCGCCGTGCCCGTGGACGCCGACGCCCTCGTCGAGCGGGCCGACCTGCTGGTCGGGCTGGGCGGCGACGGCACGATGCTGCGGACCATGCGGCTGCTGGCCGGCCGGCCCACGCCCATCCTGGGGGTCAACCTCGGCAAGCTCGGCTTCCTGGCCGAGATCGACGTTGACGAGCTGGCCGGCACGCTGTCGGCCATCGACGACCACCGCTACACGATCGAGCCGCGCATGGCGATCAAGAGCCGGCTCTTCGGCAAGGACGTGACCGCGTTCAACGACATCGCGCTGGTCCGGATCCCCGGGGAAGGGCTGGCCGCGATCTCCGTGACTGCGGCGGGCAGCGACTTCGTGCGCTACGCGGCCGACGCGGTGATCGTGGCGACCACCACCGGCTCGACCGCCTACAGCTTCTCGGCCGGCGGGCCCATCGTCTCGCCCCGGGTGGAGGCGGTGCTGGTGGTGCCCGCCGCCGCCCATTCGTCGTTCAACCGGGCGCTGGTGCTGCCCGCCGACGAGGAGGTCACGCTGGAGGTGCTGCCCACCAGCGGGCGGCTGGCGGTGGAGGTCGACGGGGCCGTGGTGGCCCACCTGTGCCCCGGAGACACCGTCACCGTGGCCGCGTGGCCGGGGGCGGCGAAGGTCGTGCGGCTGGGCACCACGTTCTACGAGCGGGCCCGGCGCAAGCTGCGGGTGGACGGGAGCGCCGAGGCCCTCTGACGGGCGGCCGCGCTCAGGTGCTCGCCCGGCGGCGGTGCCGGGCCGGGCGCTCAGCTGGAGGTTGGGCGGGGCCGTGCTGGTGGGCGTGCGGCGTGAAGAAGCTCTCCGCCGCGTCCTGACGGGCGGCAGGCTTCTGGGCGTCCTCCTCCGGGTGGTGACGGGAGGCAGTCAGGGCCGCGAGCGCCGTGGTGATGGGCACGGCGGCGATGAGCCCCAGCGTGCCGACGATGCTGCGGACGATCTCCTGGGCGATGACCGGCGTCGTCAGCACCTCGCCCAGCGGCTGCTGCCCGATGCTGAACAGCAGCAGCAGCGGCAGCGACGCCCCCGCGTACGCCAGGATGATCGTGTTGATCACCGACGCTATGTGCGCCCGGCCGATGCGGCCGGCCGCCCGGTAGAGGCGGGCGAAGCCGTACGAGGGGTTGGCATGGGCCAGCTCGGCCACCGTGACGGCCTGCGTGACCGTGACGTCGTCCAGCACGCCCAGCGCGCCGATGATGATGCTGGCCAGCAGCAGGCCCTGCGTGTCGATCTTCAGGCTCATGTCCAGCGCCAGCGCGCTGTCGTCGGTGATGCCGTTGAGCCGGGCGAACCCCAGAGCGCCGTACGACAGCAGGCCCGTCAGCGCCAGGCTGGCCAGCGTGCCCAGCACGGCCATCGACGTGGCCAGCGAGAAGCCGTGCGTGAGATAGAGGACCAGCAGCATGATCGCCGAGGCCCCCACGATGGCCACCAGCAGCGGCGGCTCGCCCTCCAGGATGCCGGGGATGACGAACGTCAGCAGCAGCACGAACGTCACCGCCAGCCCCACCAGCGCCGTCACCCCCCGCCAGCGGCCGAAGGCGATGACCGCCAGGGCGAAGGCCGCCCCGAACAGCCACAGCGGCGTCGACCGGTCGTGGTCGGAGATCTGGTGGTTGCCGTCCGCGTCGCGCAGCAGGATCACGTCGTCGCCCGCGGCGAAGTGCTGGGCCCCGGGCCCGCTGGGCAGCCGGAGCGTGACGGTCTGGCCGCCCTCCACGCGGACGTCGGCGTTGCCGCAGGTGGCTGGGTCGGGCTGGGGCGCGCCGTCCGTGACGGCGGGGCACTTCTTGAGCGTGATCCCGGTGACCGTCCCGGTCACCCGCTGCACGCTGGACTGCTCGCCGGATCCGGCGGTGCCGGTGCTCACCGTCCCGTCGGGCCAGAGCCACAGCAGGCCGGCCAGGGTGATGATCGCCAGCGGCACCAGCACGGCCAGACCGGCCATCACCGTACGCCGGGAGCTGGGGGGATGCGCGTGATTGGCGCCCATCGAAGTAAACGTCCTCCTTGGCTGAAGACAGTACTGCACCCCGGCCCGCTGGGTAGGCGTAAAGCATGTCGTGGCTGGTGGGCACCTCAGGGTGGCAGTACAAGGACTGGCGCGGAGTGCTCTATCCGGAGAAGGTCCCGCTGCGGCTCTGGCTGGAGGAGTACGCGGCGGAGTTCCCGACCGTCGAGAGCAACAACGCCTTCTACCGGCTGCCGAGCCCCGAGACGTTCGCGGCCTGGCGGGAGCGCACGCCGGACGGGTTCGTGATGGCGGTCAAGGCCAGCAGGTTCCTGACCCACATCAAGCGGCTGGCCGACCCCGAGGAGCCGGTGGAGCGCCTGATGAGCCGCGCCTCGGAGCTGAAGGACAAGCTCGGGCCGATCCTGCTGCAGCTGCCGCCCACCCTGAAGGTCGACGTGGACCGGCTCGACCGGTGCCTGCGCTGCTTCCCCGCCGGCGTGCGGGTGGCCGTGGAGCCGCGGCACGAGTCGTGGTGGACGGAGGAGGTCCGGGAACTCCTGAGCGCGCACGAGGCCGCGCTGTGCTGGGCCGACCGGCTGGGCAAGCCGCAGAGCCCGCTCTGGCGCACCGCGGAGTGGGGTTACGTGCGCATGCACGAGGGGCCGTCCCACTGGTCGTACGGCGACACCGCGCTGAAGACGTGGGCGAGACGCGTGCGCGAGGCGGGCTGGCCGGACGCCTACGTCTACTTCAACAACGACCCTGGGGGAGCGGCTGTGCGTAACGCGAGGCGATTTGCCAGACTCGGCTAGTGCACACACGTCTGTACAGGAACGGCGTCCTCGAAAAGGAAGACTTCCCGATCGAGGAGGTCTCCGACTATGTGGAGGATCCCGGCAACACGGTCTGGTTCGACCTGTGCTGCCCCTCGCCCGCCGACCTCGGCGTGATCAGCGAGGAGCTGGGGCTGCACGAGCTGGCGGTCGAGGACGTGCTGTCCGACCATCAGCGGCCGAAGGTCGATATATACGACAATCACTTGTTTCTCACTGTTTATGGGGTGCACTTCGACGAGGGGCAGCTCGACCCCGTCGAGGTGAACATCTTCGTTACCAGGAACGCCCTGGTCACCGTCCGCGAGAACGACCACTTCGACATCCGCGACGTGGTCAAACGCTGGGACGCCAACACCCGGCTGGCCGGCCACGGCGTGTCGTTCCTGCTGCACGGCCTGCTCGACTACGTGGTCGACAGCCAGTTCGACCTGGTGCAGGACCTCGACGCGCAGGCGGAGGCGCTGGAGGAGTCGCTGTTCGACGAGGACGGGCCCCATGACGGCAGGGCGCTGCAGCGCAGGATGTACGAGCTGCGCAAGAACACCGCCCGGCTCCGCAAGATCTCGATGCCGATGCGCGAGGTGGTCGGCACCCTGCTCCACCGCGACCAGGACTTCATCGCCGAGCCCGCCATGGCCCCCTACTACGAGGACGTCAACGACCACGTGCTGCGCGTGGCGGAATGGGTGGAGACCATCCGCGACATGCTCGCGAACGTCCGCGAGACCCGCCTCGCCCAGCAGGGCTTCCGGCTGAACGAGATCATGAAGCGGCTCACCAGCTGGGCCGCGATCATCGCCGTGCCCACCTTGATCACCGGCTACTACGGGCAGAACGTGCCCTACCCGGGCGAGGGCCAGCCGTGGGGATTCTGGATCTCCACGATGCTGGTGGCCGGCGTGTCCGCGTGTCTGTACGTGGTGTTCAAGAAGAAGGACTGGCTGTGAGCGCCTTCGGGGCCCAGCGCAGCGCGGCCAGGTCGTAGGGCGGGCGGCAGGGCCCGCCGTGCGCGTCCGGCCGCTCCTCCAGGGCCAGCCGCACCCGCGCGGCGCCGTCCGCGGGAAACAGGGGCAGGCAGCGGCCGCCCGAGATGAGGGTCCGGCGGCCGATCGACGTGGTGAGCAGCGACAACTCCTCGTACGTGGCGGGCGTGGCCAGGCGCAGCACCCACGTGCCCTCCGGGGTCCGCACCCGCGTCCCGTCGAGCGCGTAGTACTCCAGGACGCTCTCGTTGGTCGAGACGACCGCCCGCATGGTGAACCGGCGGCCCTCCACGGTGAACACCTCCGCGGAGGGCGCCTTGTAGATCGAGTGCACGTACCCGATCGAGAAGGCGCCCGCGACGACGGGCAGGCCGTTCACGGTGAGGCGTCCGGCGCTCCCGCCGGAGCAGAGCGCCGCCACCGCCGCGAGGGCCGCGAGCAGCCTCGTCAGCCCTTTTCCTTGTAGTAGCGCGCCGCGCCGGGGTGCAGCTCGACCGGCGCCACCTGCTGGCCCAGCATGAGGTCGAGCTTCCTGGCCTCCGGGTGCACGGCCGCGAGCTCGGCCTTCTTCTCGAACAGCGTCTTGGTGATGTCGTAGGCGAGCTGGTCGCTCATCTTGTCGGGCACCAGCAGCACGTTCGCGATGCCGACGGTCTTGATCGAGCCGGACAGCTTGTAGACGGACAGGTCCACGTCGAGGCCGACGTACTGCTGGCCGTATGTCGACTGCATGGTCGTCAGCACGTCGCTCGTGTCGAGCACCTTCACGTCCGGCTTGCTCGTGGCCAGGTCGGTGATGCCGGCCGTGGGCAGGCCGCCGACCCAGAAGAACGCGTCGATCGTGCCGTCCTTGACGGCCTGCACCGACTCGTTGATCGACAGCTGCTGCTTGGTGATGTCGTTGTCCGGGTTGATGCCGGCCGCCTGCAGGACCCGCCTGGCCACGACCTGGGTGCCGGAGTTGGCCGGGCCGAGCGAGACGCGCTTGCCCCTCAGGTCGGCCACCTTGGCCGCCCTGACGCCGGGCGCGATCACGAGCTGCGTGTAGTTGTCGTAGATGCGAGCGATGGCCTTGATGGGCTGCTTCGCGGTGAAGGTGTCCTTGCCGTTGACCGCGTCGGCCGCCGTGTCGGACTGGGAGAAGCCGATGTCGGCCTTGCCGGAGGCCAGCAGCTTGATGTTCTCGACGGAGGCCGAGGTGACCGACGCCGTGGCCTGGGTGTTGGGGATGTTGGCCGACAGCAGCTTGGCCAGGCCGCCGCCGTACACGTAATAGACGCCCGTCGTGCCGCCCGTGGCGATCGACAGCCGGTTGCCGGAGCCGCCCGCGCCACCTCCGCCGCAGCCGGCCGCGGTCAGGACGGCGACGGCCACTATCGCAAAGATCCGCTTCACGCTGGGTCCCTTCTCCTACTTCTGACGAGGTGCACGGCTCCGGCCACGGCCAGGACGGCCAGACCGGCGACGATGGGAACGGGTTCGAGGAAGAGCAGCAGCACCGCGGCGATCGCGGCGAGCACGCGCTCGGGCCATCCGCTCATGCCGCCGGTAGCCAGCGCGAGGGCCGCCACGGCGACGGCCGAGACGGCCGTCATCAGCAGCACGGTGGCGATCGGCCCCTGCCCGAGCAGCGCCTGCCCGTTGGGCGTCAGCACGAAGGCGAACGGCACCAGGAACGCCGGCAGCGTGTAGCGCCAGGTCATCATCATCGTCTTGTACGTGTTGCCGCCGGTGATCGCGGCCGCCGCGACCGCGGACAGCGCCGTGGGCGGGCTCACCTCCGACAGCACCGCGTAGTAGAAGACGAACATGTACGCCTCGGCCTGCGTCACCCCGAGCGTCGTGAGCGCCGGGCCGATGATCACCGCGGCGATGATGAAGCTCGCGGTCACCGGCACGGCCAGGCCCAGCAGCATGACCGCGATGCCGGACATGACCGTGGTCAGCACGAGGTTGCCCGCGGCGAAGTCCACGATGATCGCGCTGAGGTTCAGGCCGAGGCCGGTCTGCGTGATGACGCCGACGATGATGCCCGCCGCCGCGCAGACCGCGGTCACCGGCAGCACCTCCAGCGTGCCCTTGGCCAGCGCCTGCCCGGTGCGCTTGAGGCCCATGCGGTGCCGCGGGTCGAGGAACGACAGCGCGAACGCGATGGCGGTGGCGATCACCACCGACTGGAACGCCGAGCGGTCCAGCGCCATCAGCACGATGATGAGGATGAGCGAGCTGAAGTGGTAGCCGAAGCGCAGCAGCAGCTTGCCCGCCTTGGGCGCGTCCACCTGCACGGCGTGGGTGCTGAAGCGGCGCGAGTCGATCTCGATGGCCAGGAAGATGCCCAGGTAGTAGAGCAGCGTGGGGATCGTCGCGTACAGGAGCACCTCGAGGTAGCTGACCCTCAGGTACTCGGCGATGATGAACGCCGCCGCGCCCAGCGTGGGCGGCGACAGGATGGCGCCGATGCCGCCGGCCGCGAGGATGCCGCCCGCCGGCTCCTTCGGGTAGCCGGCCCGCCGCAGCACCGGCCAGGCGACGCTGCCCAGGCTGACCGTGGTGGCCACGCCGGAGCCCGACACGGTGCCGAGCAGGAAGCCGGCCGTGGTGACGGTGCGGCCGGGGGCGGCGCGGGACTTGCGGAAGGCGGCGAAGCTCAGGTCGATGAAGAACTTGCTCGCGCCCGAATAGTCGAGCACGGCGCCGTAAATCGTGAAAAGGATGATGTAACTGGCGGCCACTTGCATGGGGACGCCGAAGAAGCCCTCGGTGCCGGTGTAGAGCTGGGACACGATTTGGCCGAGGTCGAAGCCCCGGTGCCCGATAGTCCAGTCAATCGGCAAATACGCACCGTAATAGGCATAAATCAGGAAAATGACGCAGATGATGGTCAGGGACCAGCCGACGGTACGCCGTACCGCCTCCAGGAGCAGCACCGTCAGCGCCAGGCCCGCCACGATGTCGAGGTCCGTCAGCGCGGCGCCGGAGCCCCGGTTGCGGAACCCGTCGATGTCGAGCAGCGGATAGACCAGCACGGCCAGCGAGGCGGCGGCGAGCAGCCAGTCGGCCACGGTCGGCCGCTCGGATCGCCGCGTCCCCTCCGGGTGCGCCACGGCCCTCGACACGCCCGCGAGCGGGTCGTCCTCCGCCGGCGTCTCGGGGGGCGGGCTCGCCGCGGCGCCGCGCCGGAACAGCCGTGCCACGGATGACGACCAGCCCGACCGGTAGCAGAGGAAGACCAGCGGCAGCGCCACCGCCAGGAACGTCATCCGGTGTTCCAATGCCTCTACCGGCCGGAACACCACCACCAGCGAATAAACCGAAAGCAATCCGCCCACGATCCACACGCCGAGCCGTAGAGGCCCGCCGAGTTGCCGCGCGGGGCGTTCCTGTTCGTGCGCGGAAACAAGCTCGGCCTCACGGTCGCTCAGCTCGGTCAAGACACATCCTCCCCCGACACGGCGTTGCAGCGGACTTTACGAGCCGGTAACGCGCGGAGGGAAGAGGCCGTTATCTTTTCGATTTCCTAGCTCCGGAACACCGGTCGCGAATCCGCTCGCCACCTCGCCCGGCCCCGCGGCGAGCCCGTACGGCGCCCCGATCCTTGGTGCCTGGTCGGCCGCCGCGTGCCCCTCACCGGGGCCTCCGGCCGCTCGTGAAAAAAAGTTTCAAGACGGCCTCAAGGTTTGGCAAATGATATAAAGGCTCAGTGGCCGAGATCACCCTGGACTTCCGCCAGCTCCAGGCGTTCGCCGAGGTCGGCTACCAGGTCGCGGGCAGCGGCGGCGCCCACGCGGCGATGTCGGCGCTGCGCCGGGTGGTCCCGGTGGACGCGTACGAGTTCGTCGCGTTCGATCCGGCCACGGGGCGGCACCACAGCGTCGTGTCCGACGGCCACCCGCGCATCGACCACGACGCGGCCGAGGAATACGCGGGGCTGGAGGCGTGCCGCAGGGCCATCGCCACCCGCGCGCCGGTGGTCATGCCGGAGCCGGACACCGAGCGCTACTTCCGGCGCCACCTCGCCCCCTACGGCTGGCGGGCGGGGCTGACGGCGCCGCTGTTCCTGAGCGAGGGCCGCTACACGGGGCTGCTGCACCTGGCCACGAAGGACTCCTTTCCCCGGCTCACGGGCGCGCTGGTCGTCGCGATCAGCCCGATGCTCGCCCACGTCACCGACCTGACCAGGTGCGTGATCGACCCGGTCGGGCTGCCGCCGGACTTCCGGGCGGTCGCCTTCGACCGGGTCGGGACGCGGCGCGAGGTGCCGGGTCACGAGGAGTCGGCCGTGCTGCGGGAGGATCCGGCGATGGCCGCGTTCGCCCGGGCGTTCATCGACTCGCGGGAGCTGAGCAGGCACGGGCTCTGGCTCGACCGCGAGGGGCGCTGGCACGAGTTACGGCTGCTCAGGGCCGGGGTCGGGTTCCAGGGGGCGCTCCAGGGCGCGGTCGTGGCCGAGCGGCCGTGCCCGCTGCCGTACGACCTGACGGGGCGCGAGGTGGACGTGCTCACCCGGGTGGCGGCCGGCGACTCCAACCCGCAGATCGCCGCCGCGCTGGTGCTGAGCGTCCGCACGGTGACGACCCATCTGGAGCACATCTTCGCCAAGCTCGGCTGCGACAGCCGTACCCGCCTGACCACCAAGGCCCTGGCCGAGGGCCTGTGCCGCCTCGACGTCTAGTCAGACGGCCATCCCCGCCGAGAGGTGCGACCACAGGAGCTCGAACCAGACCGTGGTCGTGCCGTCCTCGCGGGTGAAGCCCCAGCGGTGGCTGAGCGCCTCGATCAGCGGCAGGCCCCGTCCGCTGGTGGACTGCGCGCTCGTACGGCACACGCACGGCGGCCCGTCGGACCCCGCGTCCGACACGAGCACCCGCACCGCCGTCTCCGAGCTGCTCACGGTCACCGTGAACGAACCGCCCGCCCCGGACCTGGTGTGCAGGATCGCGTTCGTGGCCAGTTCGCTGGTGAGCAGGGCCGCGTCGTCGTACAGGGGGTGGTCGCGGCCGAGCGCGGCCGTCACGAGCCCCCGGGCCCTGGCCACCTGCGACGGCACGCCCGGGAGCCGGGCCACGAGATCACGGGAGTCGCCTCCGTCGACGCTGTGAAAGTCCGGCGGTGCCACGGCGACCTCCCCCAAATCCGGTGACGTTATGAGACGCGCCGGTGGTGGGCCGGAGATTATCGCGAAAAGGTAGGAATGACCTTGCCCGAGGTCGGCTGCACGACCGCGGACGCCGACCGAGTACGCTGCGATCGACGAGTCGTCTAGGCCATAGGGGAGAGCGTGGGAGGTCGCGTGAGCAGCCTGGAGGCCGTCTGGGTGCAGCCGTACGACCGGGCGGGGGCGGCGGTCGTGACTGGCTTCTTCGACATCCTGCACGTGGGCCACGTGCGCTACCTGGGCGCGGTCGCCGATCGCGGCCTGCCGCTGGTCGTCGGCGTCGAGGACGATCCCCGGGTGCGCGCCTGGAAGGGGCCGAGCCGCCCGCTCAACCCGGCGGAGGAGCGGGCCGAGGTGCTGGCCGCGCTCCGCTTCGTGACCGGCGTGTTCATCGTGACGGGGCCGCCGGAGGCGCACGGGCCGGAGGACTACATCGACCTGCTGGAGCCGATGCGGCCGGGGGCGCTGGCGCACACGGCCGGCGACCCGCACGCGGGCGCCCGCGCCGCCGCCGCGGCGATCCTGGGGGCCGAGTGCTGGGAGATGGCCTCCATCCCCGGCCGCTCCACCACCCGGATCGTGAACGCGGCCGGCAAGGGCTGACAACCCGGGCCACCAAGCGCCCCGCCTTCTACACGGGCCGCCCCCGGATGCGGCCCGCGCGGCGAACGGTGCCGCACCGGTGACAGTGGGGCGGGTGGGACGGGCGGGAGCGGGTGGCAGGGCATGATCGACTACGCTTCCGTGGCATGACAGCCGACCTGGTGGCGAAGCGCGTGACGAACCTGCTGGCACCCCAAGTGCTGGTGATCCTCATGCCGCCCGTCGTCGGCCTGCTGGCCCAGGGCTGGGGCGGCGCCGCATGGGGGCTGGTGGCCTCGGCGATCTGCGGGGGCGTGCCGGCGGCGGTGATCGCGGTCGGCGTGCGCGCGGGCCGCCTCGACTCCCACCACATCGTGGACCGCGCCCGCCGCACCGGCCCCCTGCTCGCCGCCGTGGCGGCCGTGCTGGTCGCGCTGGCGCTGCTGGTGGTGATGGGCGCGCCGACGCTGCTCGTCGCCACCGTGACCGCGATGCTGGTCGCGCTGGCCGTCACCGTGCCGGTGACGCTGCGCTGGAAGATCTCCTTTCACGCCGCCGTCTCGGCGGGCACGGTCGTCGTGTTCGCCCACGTCCTGCCCGCCTGGCCGGCCGCGATCGCCGGAGCCGCCGTGGTCGCGCTGGTGTGCTGGGCACGCGTACGGCTCGCGCACCACACCTGGCCCCAGGTCGTCGTCGGAGCGGTGGTCGGCACGGCCGCGACGTGGGCGACGCTGGCCGCGTTCGGACTGAGCTGAGCCCCGCACGCAGGGCCGGAATAGCGCTGCCGCGTCCGGGGTTGCCGCTGACATGGATGTCACGAACCGCGGCCGGGTACGCGTCGAGCCCACGGCCAAGCGTGTGAGGACCTATCTCGGCGGCCGGGTGGTGGCCGACTCCACCTCCGCCCTCCTGGTGTGGGAGGTCCCGTACTACCCCACCTACTATTTCCCGCCGGCCGACGTGGACGAGTCCGCGCTCAAGGCCACCGGCGCGGCCAAGCACTCCCCGAGCAGGGGAGACGGCCTGGTCCACACCGTCACCTCGGGCACGGCGGAGGCGGCCGACGCCGCGCTCGTCTATCCCGACTCGCCGCTGGAGCAGATCCGCGGCCACGTCCGCTTCGAGTGGGACGCCATGGACGCCTGGTTCGAGGAGGACGAGGAGGTCTACTTCCACCCGCGTGACCCGTACACGCGGGTGGACATCCTGCCGAGCTCCCGCCACGTGCGGGTCGAGGTGGACGGCGTGACCGTGGCCGACTCCCGCAGCCCGCGCATCCTCTTCGAGACGGGCCTGCCCGCCCGCTACTACCTGCCGAAGACGGACGTACGGCTCGACCTGCTGGAACACACCGACACCGCCACCCACTGCCCCTACAAGGGCACGGCTGAATACTGGACGGTCAACGGCCAGAAGGACCTGGCCTGGTCGTACCGCACGCCGCTGCCGGAGAGCGCGAAGGTCGCCGGATTGATCGCGTTCTACAACGAGAAGCTCGACATCTACGTGGACGGCGAGCTCCAGGAGCGCCCGAAGTCGAAGTTCTCCTGATCCCGGGCCGTCAGGCGGAGGGGGTCCAGCGCGGGTCGCGGCCGAGGTAGCGCAGGAGCGCCGCCACGTCGTCGTCGCCCGGCTCCGAGCCCAGCGCCGGGGCGTACGCGCCCCAGGCGCGCAGCGGCTCGACGATCTCCATGGCCACCTTCAGCAGGGGCCTGGCCAGCTCCGGGGTGAGCGGCGAGGCCTGGCCGGTCGCGACCGCGATGTCCCAGGCGTGCACGGCGGCGTCCAGCGCGCACGCCGTCGAGCCGGACCACGGCGACATCTTGTGCGGCGGCACCGGCGTCGGCACCTCCGCGGCGCCCCGGTCGACGCCCGCCCACGCCCGGGCGGAGCGGACCAGCGCCTCCTCGGTGAAGGCCGACGGGTCCGCCTCCGGCTCGCCCGACGGCTCGAACGGGTTGAACGCGGGGCCGGGCTCGCCGGTCAGCGCGGCGGCGAAGCCGATCTGGTCGCCGGCCGCGTGCTGGAGGACCTGGGTGACGTTCCAGGCCGCGCAGGGCGTGGGCAGGTGCCAGGCCCCGGCCGGCACGGCGCCGACGACCTTGCGCAGCGCCTCGTGCGAGCCGTCGAGGATGTCCCAGCCGCTTACAGTGGTGTCGCTCATTGGTGAGCCCCCTTTCGTGGTGCTTTCAGCATAGCAGAACGGAATGCTTTGTTCCACTAGTCGGGGGCCTCTTCTTCCAGGCCGTGGATCAGCATGTCCAGGGCCTGCGCGAAGTCCGCCGGCGGGTCCACGCCCTCCCGGGTGCTCCGCAGCAGCCTGCTGAAATGCGGCAGGCGTACCGGATCCATCTCGCGTACGTACGCGCTGACGCCCTGCTCGCCCGCGTGCACGCCGGAGTCGCCGGTGAACCCGCCCGTGGACAGCACCAGCGACCCGAACACCAGGCTGTTCACGGCGGTCAGGCCCCGCCACGCGCCCAGTTCGTCGAACCCCGCCCGGAACAGCGCCCCCACCAGCGCGTCGAGCGGCTCCAGCGCCCGTACGGAGGTCGGGTTGGACTGGTCGGTGACCAGCGCGAGCGGCACCGCCGGATGGCGGCTGAACACCCGGTACATGCTCAGCGCCAGCTCGCGCACCTGCTCCTGCCAGGGCAGCGCCGGGTCCGGCCGCTCGACCTGCTCGAACACCCGCTCGGCCACGCCGTCGAGGATGTCGGCCTTGTTCGAGACGTGGTTGTAGAGGGACATCGCCTCGACGCCGAGCGCCTTGGCCAGCCGTCGCATGGTCAGGCCCTCCAGGCCCTCCTTGTCGGCCAGTTCCAGGGCCGCGTCCAGGACCCTCTCCCTGTTCAGCGGCTCCCGTCGTGCCATCCGGTGCTCCTTTCCCGATTGACAAAGCTTACGGTGTATGTGTTCTACTTACTGCGTAAGCTTACGACGTAAGTAGAGGAGCGGAGATGACCGATGTGATCGTCGTCGGTGGCGGGCCCGTCGGGCTGCTGCTGGCGTGCGAGCTCAAGCTGGGCGGGGCCGACCCGCTGGTCCTGGAGGCGGCGACGGGCGAGGAGCGGCGGACGCGCAGCCTCGGCCTGCGCTCGCTCAACGCGCGCACGGTGCAGTCGCTGGCCCTGCGTGACCTGGTCGAGCCGGTGGCGGGCGAGCAGTGGGCGATGCTCGACGAGCTGGCCGCGCGCCGGGAGCCCGCCGGGGCCGACCTGGTCGCCATGATGGTGGAACTGCTCCGGCAGGGGCTGATCAGAGGGCACTTCAGCGGGCTGCCGCTGCTGGGCGAGGCCGGCGACGCCGAATACCTCATGCTCAGGCAGGACCGGCTGGAGGCCGTCCTGGCCGAGCGGGCCGCCGGGATGGGGGTGCGGATCCGGCAGGGGTGCGCGGTCAGTGACGTCGCGCAGGAGGAGTCCGCCGCCGTCGCCAAGCTCGCCGACGGGCGGACGGTACGGGCCGCCTACCTCGTGGGGTGCGACGGCGGGCGGAGCCTGGTGCGCAAGCGGTCGGGGTTCGCGTTCGAGGGGACGCCGCCGACCATGACGGGGCGGACCGCCGTGGCCGAACTGGCCTCCGCCGAGGCCGTGACGTCGTCCCTGCGCCACCCCGGCGGGCTGGTGAACCTGTCCCTGGTGCCGGGGGAGATCGCCACCATCGAGTTCGACGGCGGGCCCGGCGAGCGGGACGCGCCGATGACGGCCGAGGAGCTGGAGGGCAGCCTGCGGCGGGTGACGGGGCACGACGTGGTGGTCAAGCGGCTGGAGACCGGCATCCGGTACAGCGACAACACCCGGCACGCGGGCACGTACCGCATGGGGCGGGTGCTGCTGGCGGGGGACGCGGCGCACGTGCACTCGCCGATCGGCGGCCAGGGGCTCAACCTGGGGCTGCAGGACGCGGTCAACCTCGGGTGGAAGCTGGCCCTGGTGGCCCGGGGGCGCGCGCCCGAGGCGCTGCTGGACACCTACACCGCCGAACGGCACCCGGTGGCGGCCCGGGTGCTGCGCAACACCCGGGCCCAGGTGGCGCTGATGCGGCCCAGGCCGCAGGTGGACGCCTTGCGGGAGGTGCTGGCGGAGGTGATCGAGCTGCCGGAGGCCAAGCGGCACTTCACGGGGATGGCCGACGGGACGGACGTGGACTACGCGCCCGGCTCGGCGCACCCCCTGGTCGGCCGCTTCGCCCCGCGCCTGGCGGCGGTCCCCGGGGTCCCACTGGCCGAACTGCTGCGGGACGGGCGCGGCCTCGCGCTGGCCCTCTCGGGCGGGCCCGGCGAGGGCGGGCCCAGTGGGGGAGAGCCCGGTGGGGGTGAGCTCGACGCCGCTATGGCGGGCCACCGCGACCGCGTACGGGTGGCGCACGCGGTCCCCTCGGCCCTGCCCGGCGCCGGGGACGCGGAGGTGCTGCTGGTGCGCCCCGACGGCTACGTCGCGTGGGCGGGCGGGCGCGACGGGGTCGCCGACGCGCTCACCACGTGGTTCGGGCCGCCCAGGGGTTAGGCGAGCAGTCGGGTGAGTACCCGGGTGCCGAATTCGAGCCCCTCTACCGGCACCCGCTCGTCCTTGCCGTGGAACATCCCGAAGTAGTCCAGGTCCGGCCGGAGCATGAGGGGCGCGAAGCCGTACCCCTTGATGCCGATCCTGGCAAAGGACTTCGCGTCCGTGCCGCCGGCCATCACGTACGGCACCGGCCGGGCGAACGGGTCCTCGGCCACCAGCGCGCCCGCCAGCGTGTCGAAGAACGCCGACGGGTACGGCGCGTCGGGCGCGTCCTCCAGGTTGACGAACTCGCGGGTGATCTTCGGCCCGAGCAGCGCGTCGATCGTCTCCAGGAACTCCTCCTGCAGCCCCGGCAGGTAGCGCCCGTCCACGTGCGCCTCGGCGGTCGAGGGCACCACGTTCACCTTGTATCCGGCGTCGAGCATCGTCGGGTTCGCCGAGTTGCGGATCTGGCTCTTGAACAGGCCGCCCAGCGGGCCGAGCCGGGCGGCCTCCGCGTCGAGGCGGTCGAGGTCGATCTCCTGGCCGGTGATCTCCGACAGGCTCTGGAGGAGGGCGGCCACCGACGGCGTCAGGCGTACGGGCCACTGGTGGGAGGCCACCCGCGACAGGGCGTGCACCAGCGTGGCGACCGGGTTGTCCACCGGCGGGCGCGAGCCGTGCCCGGCCACGCCGTGCGCGGTGAGCTTCATCCAGGCGGTGCCGCGCTCGCCGACGGCGATCGGGTAGACCCGGTGCTCGCCGGAGGCCACGCTGAAGCCGCCGGACTCGCTGATGGCCTCCGTGACGCCGTCGAACAGCTCCCGGTGCTCGGTGACGGCGTGCCGCGAGCCGTAGTCGCCCGTCGCCTCCTCGTCCGCCAGGAACGCCAGCACCAGGTCACGCTTCGGGCGCACGCCGCGGGCGGCCAGGTCGAGCACGGCCGCGAGGGTCATCGAGCACGAGCCCTTCATGTCGACCGCGCCGCGCCCGTACACGCAGCCGTCCACGATCTCCCCCGAGAACGGGTGCAGCTGCCACTCGGCCGGATCCGCGGGCACCACGTCCAGGTGGCCGTGGATCAGCAGCGCGTCAGGGGAGTCGCCGTCGATCCTGGCCACGACGGTGGTCCGCTTCGGAGCCGACTCGAACACCACCGGCTCGATCCCCGCGTCGGCCAGCAGCGTGGCGACGTATTCCGCCGCCGGCCGCTCGCCCGAGCCCGGGTTGGTGGTGTCGAACCTGATCAGATCCGAGCAGATCTCGGCAACGCTTTTCACGCTCTCCCCTTCAGTGTCAAAGGCGGCACCTCGGGAGTCTCCATGCCGAAGATCAGCCCGTAGAAGGCCAGCTCGGCCTCCAGCGCCGAGACGATAGTCTCCTCCCTGCGCCAGCCGTGCTGCTCGCCGGGGTAGGTGATCAAGGCCCACTCTTTGCCATGTTTGTCCAGTTCGGCGGTGAACCGCTCGGCCTGGCTCACGTCCACGATCGCGTCCTCCAGGCCGTGCAGCATGAGGCACGGGCCCGAGGCGCGGTAGGCGTTCAGGAGCGGTGAGCGCTCGGTGTAGCGGTCGCGGGTCTCGGGCAGCGGGCCCACCAGGCCGTCCAGGTAGCGGGACTCGAAGTCGTGTGTCTCGGCCGCCCAGCTCTCCGGGTCGGTGATCGCGTAGTGCGCGACCCCGCCCGCGAACACGTCGCTGTGCACGAGCGCCGCCACCGTCGTCCAGCCTCCGGCGCTGCCGCCGCGGATGGCGATCTTCGCGGCGTCGGCCCTGCCCATCTCGACCAGGCCGCGCGCCACCTTGGCGCAGTCCTGCACGTCCACGACGCCCCACTGGTGGCGCAGCCGCTCGCGGTAGGCGCGGCCGTACCCGGTCGATCCGCCGTAGTTGACCACGGCCACACCGAGCCCTCGGCTGGTGAAGTACGCGATCTCCAGGTCGAGCACGACCGGGAGGTTGCCGGTCGGGCCGCCGTGCACGAAGATCACGTACGGGTTCGGGCCGCTCCGGCCGCCCGACGGCGGGTAGAGGTGCGTGTGCACGCCCTCGATGGCCACCGCCTCGGGGGTGGGGAGCAGGTCTCGATCCGGCAGCGGCTTGCGCGGCGAAACGACCTCGTGGGTGCCGTCGGCGAGGTCGACGAGGGTGACCTCCAGCGGCGTGTACGGGGTCGCGCCCACGGCCGCCACCTTGCCGCCCGCGACCGACACGGTCGAGGACCAGTAGGTGGCCGTGCCGCCGATGTCCCTGATGTCGCCGGTCTCCGGGTTCAGGACGCCCAGGCGGCGCAGGTCCGGCGTGCCGTACACGACAGCGAGCTCGCCCGTGTCCGTGATGGCCAGGTACGACATGCCCGGCTTCCACGCGGCGGCGCCGAACTCCTGCTCGATCGGGGTGAGGTTCGTGGCGGGGGAGCCGTCGAGGGGGACGAGGTGGACGTTCCACCAGCCGGTGGGGTCGGTCACGGCGTACAGGCTGCCGCGGTCGCGCCACTCGGCCTGGGCCACCGACTCCTCGGGGCCTCCGGCGACCACGCGGTACGCGCCCGCCGTGCCGTCCTCGCGCAGCGGGGCCACGCACAGCTCGGTGCCGTCCCAGGGCATGTTCGGGTGGTCCCAGCCGATCCAGGCGACGTGGCGCCCATCGGGGGACAGGCGGGGGTTCATCAGGAAGTGCTGGGCCTTGACGATCACCGTGACCGGGCCGCCGTCCAGGGGCACCGCCACCAGGTCGCGCACGCCGTCCGTCTCCCGGACCGCCCACACCTCGTCCCGCCCGGGCGGGAGGTAGAGGTCCGCGTAGCGGTACGGCCCCTCGGGCGTGATCGCCACCGGCTCCGCCCCCTCGCCGGGGGCGAGACGGTAGAGGCGCTGGTCGGCCCAGTTCGTGAAGACGAGCCCGCCTACCGGGAGCGGACGCCAGGAGCGCCCGCCGTACTCGATCACCCGGTTGCGCGCGTTCCAGCCCGGCGGCAGGGCGTCCACGCGGGTGCCGTCCGGGAGGCGGCGGACCACGCAGCGGCGCCCGCCCTCGGCCGGGCGTGGCTCGTCCCACCAGACCTCGACACCGGAGGGCGTGGCCACCGCCTCCACCCACTGCGGGCCGCCGTCGGTACGGGCCACGTCGATCGGTCGAATGCTCATCAAGTCACCAATTGCCATTCGTACATGGGGGAAGTGGATGGTCAGGCGGGTGAAGGATGTACGCGATGCCCCCGCTGCCCGAGCCCCTGAGCCATACGTTCTCGAACGCTGCCCGCGGATACACCCTTCGAACCGAGGCGTCGTCCGGAGCCGCGGGATCGTTGACGACGACGTCGCCCTCGACGGTGAAACCGGTGACGACCAGGATGTGCCCGCTGGTGGAGTAGCAGGAGCCGGGCAGCTCGGCCGCCTTGAACGACTGCGACGTGATCACCGGGACGCCCGCCCGCACGAACGCCTCCAGCTCCACCGCCGACCGCAGCCGCGTCACGAACCCGGCCAGGCCGTAGCGCCCCGCGTACGCCACGTTGAACGGCCAGTTGCCGGTGCCCTGGTAGCTCTCGTCGTACGTGCCCATGGCCGCGTGATCCACGGCCGGGGCCGGGTCGCCGTCCCCCACCCAGGCCAGCTCGGCCGGGCCGGGACCGCGGCCCCAGTAGCCCAGCACCATGGCCACCGAGGCCGGGCTGCACCAGTTGACGCCGCCGCCGTCCCACTGCGGATGGTGCCCGGCGTGCGCGTGCTGGGAGTACGCGGGCACCGCCAGCTCCACCGCTCCGGCGGCGCCGAAGGGGCTCGGCGCGACCGGACGGCGCGGCACGGCCGAGGCCATCACGCCCAGCCCGGTCACCCGCGCGTCCGCGCCGTAGGCCGCGACCCGCACCTGGTAGGCCACGACCGGCCGCCGGGCCACGAACGTGTCCACCGCCACGTCCCCGTCCTCGTCGCCCTGGCCGGGCACCGAGGTGCGGGGGGTGCCGTGCTCCGACCAGTGGCCCATGACGTACCACTTGGTGAGATCGCCCCGCTCGGTCCTGGCCCGGAGCGACACCTCGATCCACGAGCCCGGCGCGGTGCGCGCGGTCCACGAAGGTATGAGCTGGGTCGCCGGGAACCCGATCCGCTGCTCCGCACTCGCCCACGAGCCTGCCCGCGAGCCTGCCCGCGAGCCTGCCCGCGAGCCTGCCCACGGTGGACCCGCGGGTACGGCGAAGCGGGCGAAGGCGACGCGGACCAGATCGACGGTGAGCACCAGCCATATTGTGGTTTCGCACCCTGTGTCGCACATCGGATGGTTTACGTACCGGCCCCATTTTGTGTCGGTGGTGATCTCTATGGTTCGGGGCATGACTCAGGCGGTACAGGCATATTCCTATGCGGGTCCCTCCACGCTCACCGACGGCAGGCTCGGTCTCTCGACCTCCGGTGGCATGGCGTTATCGGGGCCGCAGACGCACCCGCGCTTCTTCAGCGGGCTGCTCACCCACGCGGCGCCGGCCGCGGCCGGGCTGCTGGCGGTGGCGGACGTCGCGCTCGCCCGCTACCACCAGCCCAGGCCGGGCTGGACCCGCGACCCGGTGGTGACGTGCGACGGCGGGCGGCTGCGGTTCGAGTCGTTCTCGGCGTGCGGCGGCGTCTACGCCCGCCTGGACGTGCTGGAGCTCGACGGCGACGTGCTCGACCGGGGCACCACCAACGTCGACGTCAACGGCCCGCTGCGCGAGTCCCTGGCCAGGGTGGGCGGCCGGGACCCGCTCCACCTGGGCGTCGGCCCCGACGAGCTGACGGTCACCACGCTCGACGGCGCGGTCGTGGAGAAGAAGGTGCCGCTGCCGTCGCGGTGGCTGCGCGGGTTCGCCGAGGTGCAGGTGATCGCGTCCGGCTGGGACCTGCGGGCCGAGCTGGCCGGGCCGCACGCCGTGCGCTTCCTGCGCTCGCTGCCGAAGGGCGCCCGCTCCACCGTCTGGGCCGTCCCCTCAGGCCGCGACCTGCGCGTGGCCTCCGGCCCGGCGCGCGGCGGGGTCTGCCTGTCGGGCACCGGGCGGGTGGCCACGCTGCTGCCGCTGCTCAGGTTCGCCAAGGCGCTGCGGGTCTACGGGCCGGCCGACGGCTCCTCCACGGCCAGTGGGTGGGAGCTGGAGCTGCCCGGCATGCGTTACACGCTGGCCGTCTCGCCCGAGCCGTGGCGCGGGTTCTCCGGCGAGGGGGCGGTGCTGTCCGACCTGGCCACCGACGAGGCCGCGGACGACGCCGACGTGGTGGGCATGCTGCTCAACTTCGAGCCCACGGTCGAGCTGGGGCTGCTCGCCGACCGGTCCGGGCTTCCGCTCGAACGCGTACGCGCCGCGCTCACCCAGCTCGGCACGGCCGGGCGCGTCGGCTACGACCTGCACGAGGCGGCCCACTTCCACCGCGAGCTGCCCTACGACAGGGACCAGGTCGCCCAGCTCAACCCCCGGCTGACGGCCGCCCGCGCGCTGGTCGACTCCGGCGCCGTACGGCTGCTCGGGGAGAGCGCCGAGGTGACGACCGACGGCGGGGTGCGGCGGGTGCGGATCGCCGAGGGCGAGTGCACGTGCCAGTGGTGGTTCGACCACCGCGGCTCGCGCGGGCCGTGCAAGCACGTGCTGGCCGCCAGGATCGTCGCCCGCGTCGCCGTAGAGGTCGCTCCATGACCGCATGGGAGACGGTGGTGGCGGCCCTCGACACCGGCGACCCGCAGCGGGTCGCCGAGCGCGTGCTCGCCCTCGGCGAGCGCGAACGCCGTGAGGTGGCCGCCCTGCTCCCCGCCCACATCGCCGTGGCCGAGCGGCGGGCCGAGGACCGGCAGCTGGAGCGCATCACCAGGAGGGAGCGCGAGAGCGAGGCCGCCTGGCGCGAGCACGTGCGCCGGGCCGAGCGCGCCGGCCGCACCGTGCACGAGTACGAGCGCTGGGAGTGGAACACCCCCTGGAACCCGCCCTGGCCGCACGAGCGCGAGGAGAACTGGGTCGACTCCCTGCGGGTCGCGGGCGCGGCCACCATCGGCGGCGCGGCGGCCGTCGTGGCCTGGCTCAACCGCCGCGAGTTCCAGGACCGCCGGGAGGTGAGCATCGCCACCACGGAGATCCTCCAACGCGTCCTGTCCACCCGCCCGGCCGCGTGGCAGGAGGACTTCGCCACCCGCGCCGCCCTACGGCTGCGCCCGGCTCCCCGCCGGCGCCGCCGCTCGGACGAGATGGACAGGCTCGCCCTGGCCATGCTGCGCCGCACCGGCGTGGTCCCGCCGGAGCACGACCCCCTCGTGGTGGCCTGGGTGCGCCGGCCGCCCGAGCGCGAGGACCCGCTGCTCGACCACCTCCTGCCCCGGCTGTTCGAGGCGGAGGGCGTGGGCGCGGTCCTGCGCGGCGAGCGCCCGGAGCCGCTGACAGGCGGCACCTGGCTGGCCGCGCTGGCGAAGCTGGCCGGTCAGGGCCGCCGCGACCTGCTGCTCGACGGATGCGTACGGCGGTTCCTGCGCGGTGGCGAGGCCGCCGACCTGCGCTTCTTCGTCCACCTGCACGAGCTGCTCCAGCCGACCCCGGACGAGGTGAGCAAGCACGCCCCCGACTACCTGCGGCTGCTGCCCGCCGCGCCGGGACCCGTCGCGGAGATGGCGCTGCGCCACCTGCGCGGGCTCGACCACCTGGACCCCGCGGACGTGTCGGAGGCGCTGCGGGCGCTGCTGTTCCGGCCGGAGCGCAAGCTGGTGACGGCCGGGCTGACCTGGCTCGACGCCGTCGCCCGCGCCTGGCCGGGCGACCTCGACGAGCTCGCGCCCGCGCTGGGGTACGCGTTCGCCTGCGAGTCCGCCGATGTGCAGGGCCGGGCGGTGCGGATGGCGGTCAAGCACGCCAAGCGGTTCACGCCGGTGGGGGCGCAGTCCCTGCGCGACTCCTTCGGGCTGCTGCCGCACCAGCTCGGGGAGACCCTCGTGGCGGTGTTCGGCGGGGAGGCCGCCGAGGAGCCCCCCGAGCCCTTCACACCCGCCCCGCTGCCGGCGCCGCGCTTCGCCGAGGCGTTCCCCGGGCCGGTGACGGCGCCCGTGGAGCTGGGGCCCTGCGGGGGCGGATGGGAATCCGCGGAGCTGTGGCTGGCGGGCGTCGTACGCCTGCACCACGACGACCGGGACGGGCTCGTGGCGAGGCTGTCGGAGTGGCGGCTGGGCACCCGCTCGCACGAACGGCCGTGGCTGGACGTATGGCAATGGTGCGAGGAGATCGCCCGGCTGATCCTGACGGGCGGCTCCATGGCTGGCGGGCTGCCCCGGGCCGGCTCGGTGTCGGCGCCGCACCTGTTCCTGCTGCGGCGCTGGGCCGAGGTCCACTCGGCGCTCCAGGCCGGCGCCCTCCCGCCGTACCTGCTGGCCGAGCCCACCGAGGGCACCGGGCACGTGGACGCCGGGGAGCTCGTGGCGCGGCTGGCGGGCTACGAGCGACGCGGTGTCGAGGCCCTGCCGGCGGACCTGCAGCAGGCGCTGCTGCGGCTGCCGCGCGAGGTGGCGCCCGAGGTGGTGGCGCGGGCGCGGCGGCTCACCTCGGAGGCGGGGCGGGCGGCGGCCCGGTGGATGGACGGCGGACGCCCCGAGCCGGTCACGGAGGTCGGCTGGCTCGCCTCCGGGCGGCTGGATCCCGGCGGCGAATACCGCGACGACCGGGAGGCGGCCGATACCCGGACCCCCGATCTGGCGCCCAGGATCCGGGTGGCGCCGACAGGACTGCCGCTGGTCGACGAGCTGCTCACCGAGCCCGGCCGGCGGCGGAAAGGTCAGGGCGAGCTGCTGCCGTGGTGGCCGTACGTGATGCCGTCCGACCGGGAGGTCGTCGCGCTGCACCTCGTCCCGCACCTGCTGTACGGGTGGCCGACGCAGGGAGCCAGGCCGCCCGAGGCGTACGCCCTCGCGCTGGCCGGCGGTCCGTGGGGCGAGGGGATGGCGCTCGTGCTGGCGTTCTTCCTGGCCGACCCGTCCTGGTCGAAGCTGCCCGTGGTGCGGGCGCGCCTGCTGGTGGACCTGGCGGCCCGCGGCGACGAGGACGCCGAAGGGATCGGCCGGCAGCTCGGGCTGCTGCTGCGCAGGACGTGGCTCAAGCCCGGCCCGGTCCTCGAGACCCTGGAGAGCGCGGCCGAGCAGGGAGCGCAGTGGGAGGTGTGGCGGATCATGACCGGGTTCCTGCCCGTGTTCCTGCCGGGGCCGGAGGAGCGGCCGCACACCCGGCACACGCAGGTGCTCGCGTTCGCGCTGCGCGCCGCCCGGTGGGCCGGAGCGCGCGGGCCGGTGCCCTGCGTGGCGGAGATCGCCGGGCGGCGGGCGTCGAACAACTTCGTCCGCGAGGCCCGCCGCCTGCACACCTACCTGACGTGACCGCCACGTGACCACCACATGACCGCCTCTGGCCGGCGCGCCGGTCAGAGGTAGAGGCCCGTGGACTCGTCGCCCGGCTGCGGGGTGAACGCGCGGCCCGCGCGCAGGGCGTACAGCTGCGCCAGCGTCGCGCCCGACGTGCTCACCCCGGTGGAGGAGCCCAGCCACGCGACGGCCTCCTCCTTGCTCAGCGGCCCGACCTCCACCTGCGCCAGGCAGCGGCCGGGGCGGACGACGGCCGGGTGGAGGCGGGCGAGGTCCTCGTTGGTGGTGATCGCCACCAGGACGTCCCGGCCCTGGCCGAGCAGGCCGTCGGTCAGGTTGAGCAGGCGCGAGAGCCCCTGGCCCGCCTGGGCCTTGGCGCCCGAGCTGATCAGCTCGTCGCAGTCCTCCAGGACGAGCAGCCGCCAGCGCTGCGTGTCCTCGTCGGAGTCGTAGCCGACGGCCACCTCCATCAGGTAGCCCGGCTCGTTGAACAGCCGCTCGGGGTCGAGCACGCAGTCGACCTGGCACCAGTCGTGCCACTGCTTGGCCAGCGTGCGCAGCAGCGTGGTCTTGCCGGTGCCCGGCTCGCCGTGCAGCAAGATCAGGCGGCCGTTGACGTCGTCGGGGGTGATCGACATCAGCCGGTCGAGCGCCGGGCGGACCTTGGCCGAGTAGTTCTTGTTGATCTCGTCCCAGGGCTGGGCCGTGATCGGCTTCTCCGAGCGCGTGCCGCCGTGCATGCCACGCCACCAGAAGCCCATCTCGACGTGGTCCACCTCCGGCATGGCCTCTTCGGCGCCCTCGATGCTCTCCGCGAGCACGCTCTTGGCCAGCTCCTCGTCCACGGCCGTGACGCTGACGGTGGCCGTGCGGTTGCGGTGGCGCACGACGCGCAGGGTCCAGCCCTCGCCGGCGATGAGCCGCGACTCCGAGCCGTCCTCGACCCGCGCCGTGCGCAGCAGGCGGCCCTCGGCGGGGCTCAGCGGGGCGTCAGGGCGTACGCGCTCCAGATTGGCCAGACGTGACCACGGCTGCGCGCCCGTCGCGAACGGCGACAGCGCCAGCGCGTCGATGACGTCGATGGCGGAGTCGGCGTCGTCGATCCAGATGTTCATGGGGAGCTCTGAAGACTCCCGGCTGGGGAACGGCACCTCCCTCATCACAGACATAACGTTAATGATCCAGCGTCCAGCCGTCACATGTCGAAGGGTTTTGCAGAAAATTCGGCGTATCGGCCGGCTCCTGTCGAGGGCGCCCGTCCGGGTGGCGCGCCGGCCTGGCCCGCGTCCGCCGGTCGCCCGCGCTCGGGCGGGTCGTCCGGTCGCAGGGGGCTCGCGATGACCCGATACCTCACCGGTCTTCATGCGCTGGTGAAGATCCACCGGTACCTTGGGGCGTTGGCCAAATCACACCTTAAGCGGAGGTATCGGGGAAGTGTCGAAGGCGACGTTCCGTGAGCGGACGCGTTACTGGTTCGACAACACCATGTCCAGGGGGACCGCCTCGTTGATCGGCTGGCTGGCCATGGTGTCGGTGGGGCTGATCGTCGTCGTGGCCGGGCTCACGCTCTGGCTGGCGCCGAACGAGCCCGACGGCGTGAACGGCCCCGGACATGTGCTCTGGATCTCGCTCATGCACGCGCTGAACCCTGGCAAGCTCGCCAGCGACAAGGGCTCGACCGCGTACATGGCCGTGATGTTCGCCGGGTCGATCGGCGGCCTGTTCATCGTCAGCATGCTCGTCGGCCTGCTGTCCAACGGGCTCAAGCAGAAGGTGGACCGCCTGCGCAGGGGGCGCTCGCGGATCGTCGAGTCCGGCCACACGGTGGTGCTCGGCTGGTCGGACCAGGTGTTCACGATCGTGGCCGAGCTGGTCAAGGCGCACGCCAGCCAGAAGGGCTCGGTCATCGCCGTGCTGGCCGAACGCGACAAGCTGACCATGGAGGACGACATCCGCGAGGCCGTCGGAGACCTCGGCAGGACCCGGCTGGTCTGCCGCACGGGGCGGCCCACGGAGCCGCGCGACCTGGCGCTGATGAACCTGGCCACCGCCCGCTCGGTCGTCGTGCTCTCGCCCGAGGGCGAGGACCCGGACGCGCACGTGATCAAGATCCTGCTCGCGCTGGCCAAGCGCCGCGGCGTCCACCCGCCGGTGGTCGCCGGGCTCACCTCCAGCCGCAACATCGCCGCCGCCCGCCTGGCCGGCGGCGAGGACGTGCACCTCGTCGACTCCGACGACACCGCCTCCCGGCTCATCGTGCAGTCCTCGCGCCAGTCGGGCATGTCCGTCGTCTGCATGGACCTGCTGAACTTCGACGGCGGCGAGATCTACCTGCGCACGCCCAAGAAGCTCGTCGGCGTCACGTACGGCGATGCGCTGCACGCCTACCAGACCGCCTCAGTCATCGGCCTGCGCCGGCCGACCGGCGTCGTGCTGAACCCGCCCATGGACACCGTCATCAACGCCGACGACGAGGTCATCGTCATCGCCCACGACGACTCCCACGTCCGCCTGGCCGCCGGCAAGCCGTCCATGGAGGAGTCCGCCATCGTCGAGGCGCAGGCGCCGCCCACCGAGGCCGAGCGCACGCTCCTGCTCAACTGGAACGGCCGGGCCGAGCAGATCGTCCGCTACCTCGACGGCTACGTGGCGCCCGGCTCGGTGCTGGAGGTCGCCGCCGACCACCCCAAGGCCGGCACCGGCCTGGCGGGCCTGCGCAACCTCACCGTGAACGTCAAGGACTGCGACACCACCGACAGGTACGCGCTGGAGTCGCTCGGGGTCGGCCTCTTCCAGCACGTCATCGTGCTCTCCGACGACCGCTTCGCCGCCCACCACGCCGACACGCGCACGCTCATGACGCTGCTGCAGCTGCGCGACATGCAGAGCACGCTCGGCGAGCACTACTCGATCGTCAGCGAGATGCACGACGAGAACAACCGGGCCCTGGCCGAGGTCACCGAGGCCGACGACATCGTGATCAGCGACACCGTCATCGGCCTGCTGCTCGCCCAGCTCGCCGAGAACCGGCACCTGGCGGACGTGTTCGGCTACCTGTTCGACTCGCGCGGCTCGGAGATCTACCCCCGGCCCGCCGCCTCCTACGTCAAGACGGGGACGCGCGTGCACTTCTCCACGGTCGTGGAATCGGCCAGGCGCAGGGGCGAGACCGCCATCGGCTACCGCAACGCCCTGGCGCGCAACGACCCGCCGCACTATGGCATCGTCCTCAACCCTGACAAGTCCGAGCCCATCGTGCTGAACAAGGGCGACTCGGTGATCGTCCTCGCCGAGCGCTGAAAACGTACAGTTTGCCGTGTGAGGACCATTGACTGGGTGGACGGCGCCGTCGAGCTCGTCGACCAGACACTGCTGCCCGACAAGTGCCTGATGCTGCGCATCCACACCGTGGACGAACTGGTGGATGCCATCCGGCGGCTGGCCGTGCGCGGAGCGCCCGCGCTCGGCGTGGCGGGGGCGCTCGGCGTGGTGCTGGCCGACGGCGACCCCGCGCAGATCGCCAGGCTCCGCGCCGCCCGGCCCACCGCCGTCAACCTCGCCTGGGGCGTCGACCGGGCCGCCGCCCACCTGCGGGAGGGCCGCGAGGCCGTGCTCGCGGCCGCGTTGCGCGTGCGTGACGACGACATCGCCGCCTGCGTGGCCATGGGGGAGCGCGGGGCCGACCTGCTCGAAGGCGACCGGCTGCGGATCATGACCGTGTGCAACACCGGCGGGCTGGCCGCCGTCGAACGCGGCACCGCGCTCGGCGTCGTGCAGACGCTCCACGAGCGCGGGCGGCTGGAGGAGGTGCTCGCGCTGGAGACCCGCCCGCTGCTGCAGGGCGCCCGGCTCACCACCTGGGAGCTGGCCAGGATGGGCGCGCCGCACCGGCTCATCGCCGACTCCGCGGGGCCGTACCTGCTGGCCAAGGGCGAGGTGGACGCGGTGCTCATCGGCGCCGACCGCATCGCCGCCAACGGCGACACCGCCAACAAGATCGGCTCGTACGCCCTGGCGCTCGGCGCGGAGCGCGCCGGGGTGCCGTTCGTGGTGGTCGCGCCCGAGTCCACGATCGACCACAACACCCCCTCCGGCGAGCACATCGAGATCGAGGACAGAGGGGCGGAGGAGGTGGTGACGGTCAGAGGTGTACGCGTGGCGCCTGAGGGCACCCGGGCGTTGAACCCGGCCTTCGACGTGACGCCGCACGATCTCATCACCGCGATCGTGACGGACAGACGGGTGATCAGACCCTAGGTCAAATCACCCAACTTCAGGACCTGTCCGCATGCTCCGCGTTACGCTCGGTGGTCTCGACAGCGACTCTCGGAGCTCACCGTGGCCATCGACCTGGTGTTACGCAAAGACTGGAACGCCCGCTCGCCGCGCGGCGACTACACGCAGCTCGACTCCACCAAGGGAGTGAAGGTCCACTACACGGGCGGCAGAGTCGAGCCCGGCATCGTCTCCGACCACAGCGGGTGTGTCGCGCTGGTGCGGTCGATCCAGGCGTTCCACATGGACGACAACGGCTGGATCGACATCGGCTACTGCGTCGACGAGGAGACCGAGCTCCTCACCCGGCAGGGGTGGAAGTCGTACCGGGACCTGAGCGCGGGCGACGTCGCGCTCACGCTGGACCACGACACGGGCATGTCCGAGTGGCAGCCCGTGCTGGAAGTGTGCGTGTTCCCCGCGATGGAGCGGGAGATGATCCGCATGGAGGGGCCCGCCCACTCCTCCCTGACCACTCCCCATCACCGCTGGCCCGTGGAGCGCCAGGTGGGGGAGGGCACGCGGCGCCTGTGGGTGACCACCGAGACCATCGGTCACCGCGACCGCATCCCGGTCGCGGCGCCCTGCGCCGACCTGCCGGCCGAGCCGAAGTGGTCGGACGCCTTCGTGGAGCTGGTCGCGTGGTTCTCGGCCGAGGGCGAGTCGGACGCCGGCGGTGTCGCGATCCACCGGTCGCGGCGCGACCCGGCGCATCTCATGCGCATCCGCGCGGCGCTGCACGGGGTCTTCGGCCCTCCCGCCCTGGGCGCGTCCCGATGGAGGGAGGCGGTCAAGGACGATCTCGTCCGGTTCCTGCTCCCTGCCGACGCCGGACGGCAGCTGATCGAGGTGGCGCCCGGCGGGGTGCCGGCGTACGACTTCCTCCTGTCGCTGTCCCGGGCCCAGCTCGCCCTGTTCCTGGAGACCTCCCTGACGGCGGGCGACGCCGGGCGCGACCGGCTCGCGCGCGAGGACCGGGCGGCGGCGGAGGCGTTCATGTTCGCCGCGCTGCTGTCGGGGTCGGGAGCGGCCATGAGCCGCCTGCCCGAGACGGGCATGTGGCTGACCACGATCCGGCGGCAGCAGTCCGTCATGCCCCGGCCGGCCCTGAGAATCCGGAAGGAGACCTACCGCGGCCGGATCTGGTGTCCCCGGACCGAGAACCAGAGCTGGCTGGCCCGCCGGGAGGGGACGGTCTACTTCACCGGCAACACCATGGTCGCCTGCCCGCACCGCAAGGTGTTCGAGGGCCGGGGGCTCCACCACCTGCCCGCCGCCAACGGCCCGGGGCTCAACGCCGGCCACTACGCGGTGCTGGGGCTCGTGGGCAACGCGGGGCTCGTCCAGCCGCCCGACGGGGTGCTGCACGCGATCCTGGACGCGGTCCAGTACCTGCGCGACAAGGGCCGCGCGGGCAAGGAGATCAAGGGGCACCGCGACGGCTACTCGACCGACTGTCCCGGCGACCCGCTCTACGACTGGATCCGGCGGGGCGCGCCCCGGCCCGGCGGGACCCCGCCCACGGAGCCGGCGACGCCGCCGTTCCCCGGGCGGCTGCTGAAGTATCCGCCGGTCATGTACGGCGAGGACGTGCGCACCTGGCAGGCGCAGATGCGCAAACGCGGCTTCGACCTGGCCGTGGACGGCGCCTACGGCGCCGGGTCGCGCGAGGCGTGCCGCAAGTTCCAGCGGCGGCAGGGCATCGAGGACGACGGGATCGTGGGGCCCCTGACGTGGCGGCTGGCGTGGGAGTCACCCGCGTCCTGAATCTGGGGTCGACCGGGGTCGGCGACACACCGAGCCTGGGGTGGCCCCGGGGTTACCGCGCCTTCGTGGCTCCGCCTAGTATCCGACCATGGAACTGGCCACGGGGTTCGAGTCCATCTCGCGAGACGGCTGGCGGGCGCTGGCGGTCGAGGTCCTCCGCAAGTCGGGCATCGAGACGGAGGCGCCGGAGGAGGCGCTGTCCACCGCCACCTACGACGGGGTGACGGTCGCGCCGCTCTACGACCTGGACGACCTGCCCGGCGATCCCGGGCTGCCCGGCGAGGCCCCCTACGTGCGCGGGGCCCGCGGCACTCCCGGTTGGGAGGTGCGCCAGCGGCACGCCGTGGCCGACCCCGAGGCGGTGCTGGCCGACCTGGAGAACGGGGTCACCTCGCTGTGGCTCGTGGTCGGGGACGACGCGATCCCGGTGGACCGGCTGGGCGCCGTGCTCAAGGACGTCTACCTCGACCTGGCGCCGGTCGTGCTGGAGGCCGGGCAGCGGGTACGCGAGGCCGCCGAGGTCCTGTTCGGGCGCGGGAGCGCGGTGCGGGGCAACCTGGGCGCCTCCGCGGTGGACGGCCCGGGGCTGGAGCTGGCCCGGCGCTGCGTCGACGGGTTCCCCGGGCTCGGGGCCGTGACCGTCGACGCCACCCTGTACCACGACGCGGGCGGCAGCGACGCCGAGGAGCTGGGCTGCTCGATCGCCCAGGGCGTCGCCGAGCTGCGGGCGCTCACGGACGGCGGGCTCTCTGTTGAGCAAGCGCTAGGGCAGATCGAGTTCCGGTACGCCGCCACCGCCGACCAGTTCGCCACCATCGCCAAGCTGCGCGCGGCCCGCCGGCTGTGGGCCAGGGTCGCCGAGGTGTGCGGCGCTGACGCCGGCCCCGGCGGCCCCGGCTTCGGTGGCCCCGGCGGGCAGCGGCAGCACGCGGTGACCAGCTCGGCCATGATGACCGCCCGCGACCCCTGGGTGAACATGCTGCGCACCACCCTGGCCTGCTTCGCCGCCGGCGTCGGCGGCGCGCACGCGGTCACGGTGCAGCCGTTCGACGCCTGCCTCGGGCTGCCGGACGCCTTCTCGCGGCGCATCGCCCGCAACACGCAGGCGCTGCTGCTGGAGGAGTCGGGCCTCGGGCGCGTCATCGACCCCGCCGGCGGCTCCTGGTACGTCGAGCGCCGCACCGCCGACCTCGCCGAACGCGCCTGGGCCTGGTTCCAGGAGATCGAGGCGGCGGGCGGGATCACCCGGGCCACCGGGCTCGTTTCTGACCGGATCGCCGCCACCCGCGCCCGCCGCGCCGACGACGTCGCCCACCGCCGCTTCCCCATCACGGGCGTGAGCGAGTTCCCCGACGTGCACGAGAAGCCGGTACGCCCGCCCACGCCCGCGCAGGCCGCCTCCGAGACGGGCGGCCTGCCCCGGGTCCGCTACGCCGAGGAGTTCGAGGCCCTGCGCGATCTGGCCGACGCGCAGCCCGAGCGGCCCACGGTGTTCCTCGCCACGATCGGGCCTGTGGCCGCCCACACCGCGCGGGCCGCGTTCGCCGCCAACCTGTTCCAGGCGGGCGGGCTGGACACCGAGACCGCCGGTCCCGGGGCCGATCCCGAGCAGATCGCCACCGCCTTCGCCGTGAGCGGCGCCCCCGTCGCCTGCCTGTGCTCGACCGACAAGCTCTACGCCCAACACGCCGCCGCCGTCGCCACCGCCCTGCGCAAGGCCGGTGCGAGGAAAGTCTGGCTGGCGGGGAAGGGGGAGTACGAAGGCGTGGACGGAAACCTCTACGCGGGCTGCGACGCGCTGGCCGTGCTCCGCGAGACCTTCGACGACCTGGAGGTGACCCGATGATCCCGGACTTCTCCGGCATCCCGCTCAACGCCCTGCCCAAGGACGGGCCGCGGGCGCCGCAGCACGCCGGTGAGGTGTGGGAGACGCCGGAGGGCATCGGGGTCAAGCCGCTCTACACGGCCCACGACCTCGAGGGCATCGACTTCCTGCGCACCTATCCGGGCGTGGCGCCCTACCTGCGCGGCCCGTACCCCACCATGTACGTCAACCAGCCCTGGACCATCCGCCAGTACGCGGGCTTCTCCACGGCCGAGGACTCCAACGCCTTCTACCGGCGCAACCTCGCCGCCGGGCAGAAGGGGCTGTCGGTGGCCTTCGACCTGGCCACGCACCGGGGCTACGACTCCGACCACCCGCGCGTGGCCGGCGACGTGGGCATGGCCGGGGTGGCGATCGACTCCATCTACGACATGCGGCAGCTGTTCGACGGCATCCCGCTCGACCGCATGTCGGTGTCGATGACCATGAACGGCGCCGTGCTGCCCGTCCTCGCGCTCTACATCGTGGCGGCCGAGGAGCAGGGTGTCGCGCCGGAGCAGCTCGCGGGGACCATCCAGAACGACATCCTCAAAGAGTTCATGGTCCGCAACACCTACATTTATCCCCCGGCGCCGTCGATGCGGATTATTTCGGATATTTTCGCTTATACGAGCGAGAAGATGCCGAAATTCAACTCCATCAGCATTTCTGGTTACCACATCCAGGAGGCCGGGGCGACCTGCGACCTGGAGCTGGCCTACACGCTGGCCGACGGCGTCGAATACCTGCGGGCAGGGGTCGCCGCCGGGATGGACGTCGACCGGTTCGCGCCGCGGTTGTCGTTCTTCTGGTGCATCGGCATGAACTTCTTCATGGAGGTCGCCAAGCTCAGGGCCGCCCGGCTGCTGTGGGCCAAGCTGGTTTCTGGATTTAACGCGAAAAATCCGAAATCGCTGAGTCTCCGTACGCACTCCCAGACCTCCGGCTGGTCGCTGACCGCGCAGGACGTCTTCAACAACGTGGCCCGCACCTGCCTCGAGGCCATGGCCGCCACCCAGGGCCACACGCAGTCCCTGCACACCAACGCCCTCGACGAGGCGCTCGCGCTGCCCACTGACTTCTCCGCCCGCATCGCCCGCAACACCCAGCTCCTCATCCAGCAGGAGTCGGGCACGACCAAGGTGATCGACCCGTGGGGCGGCTCCTACTACGTCGAGCGCCTCACCCACGACCTCGCCGAACGCGCCTGGGCCCACATCCAGGAGGTCGAGGCCGCCGGCGGCATGGCCAGGGCCATCGAGGCGGGCCTGCCCAAGCTCCGCATCGAGGAGGCGGCCGCCCGTACACAGGCCCGCATCGACTCGGGCCGCCAGCCGGTGATCGGCGTCAACAAGTACCGCGCCGAGAGCGACGAGGCCGTCGAGGTGCTCAAGGTCGACAACAGCGCCGTACGCGCCCAGCAGCTCGACAAGCTGGCCCGGCTCAGGGCCGAACGCGACCCCGGCGCCGTGCAGCGCGCGCTCGACGCGCTCACCAAGGCCGCCGACAACCCCGCGCCGGGCCTGGAGCACAACCTGCTCAAGCTGGCCGTCGACGCCGCCAGGGCCAAGGCGACCGTCGGCGAGATCTCCGACGCGCTGGAACGGGTGTTCGGCCGGCACGCCGAGCAGGTACGTACCATCTCTGGGGTGTATCGCGACGAGTCAGGACCCTCCGCCAACATCGAGCGCGCCCGCCGGGCGTGCGCCGACTTCGAGCGGGCCGAGGGCCGCCGCCCGCGCATCCTGGTGGCCAAGATGGGCCAGGACGGGCACGACCGCGGCCAGAAGGTGATCGCCACCGCGTTCGCCGACCTCGGCTTCGACGTGGACGTCGGCCCGCTGTTCCAGACGCCGGAGGAGGTCGCCAGACAGGCGGTCGAGGCCGACGTGCACATCGTGGGCGTGTCGTCGCTGGCCGCCGGGCACCTGACGCTGGTGCCCGCGCTGCGCCGGGCGCTGGCCGACCTCGACGCCGGCGACGTCATGATCGTGGTCGGCGGCGTCATCCCGCCCGGCGACCACGACGAGCTGCGGGCCGCGGGCGCCGCCGCGATCTTCCCGCCCGGCACGGTGATCGCCGACGCCGCCCTCGACCTGCTGGACCAGCTGAGGAACCGTCAGTAAGTTCCCCGGTCGCACATCGTGACGGAGATCGTCCGCTGGGTGGCGATCGGGGACGTGATCCGGAGCGTGACGCGATGGACGCCGCCCGTGCTCTTGAGGCTCTGCGGCGAGGTCAGGAAGCGCTGGCCGTTCTCGGTGACGAGCGCCGACGAGCGGCCCACGGCGACGCTGTCGATGTACCAGGTGTAGCGGAAGTTCACCGGCTGGCCCGTGCGCTGCACCAGCGCCTGGAGCGTGACCTCGCCGCCGGTCCAGCAGTCGCCGTCCCTGGCGCCGCCCGGGCGGACGTAGACGAGCCTGAGCCGGCCGGCGGCGGGCGTGGCACCGGCCGTCGGATCCGCCGTCGCTCCCGTCGTCGGATCGGTGGTCGGGACGTTGCTCGGCGTGCCCTCGGTCTGCGGGCTGGGCCTGGGGGTACGCGAGCGCCTCGGGCGCGTCGTGGGCGTGCTCGCCGCCTCAGTGGTGGGCGCGCTGCTCACGTCGGCGACGTTCTTGGCCTTGGGGGTGGGCGTGGTGGGGGTGAGCCACATGATGGCGCCGGCCAGCGCCAGCACGGACACGCCGGCGACGCCCGTGATGAGCACGTTCTTCGCCCGCCGCCGCCCGGGCCGCCGCGGCGGCCCGGGCGCCTGGGGCGGCGGGGCCTGCGGCTCGCCCGGCACGAGGAGGTCGACCAGCGCCGAGTGCTGGGCCACCGACGGCTCGGCCACCACCTGCTCGGCGCCCGGCCGCTCGCCCGGCCCTTCGGCGGGCGGCAACCCCGGCTGCGGCTCGGCGGGCGCGTGGTGCGGGAAGGCGGCCGGAGCCGCGGCCTCCACCGGAGCCGCCATCGGGAACGTCCCCGGCCCCTGGCCGTGCTGCCCGATCGAGCCCTGCCCATGAGGCGCGGCCTGCTGGTGCGCGGCCTGCTGGTGTGCGGCCTGCTGGTGTGCGGCCTGCTGGTGTGCGGCCTGCTGGTGTGCGGCCGCTCCTTGGTCGAGGTGCGCGGGCGTGCCCTGGCCGAAGTGCGGGTTCTGGCCGGCGGGGTGCACGGGCGGAGCGGGCTGCCCCGCCACGGGCCGGCCGAGGGGCTGGGGGTCGGTGCCGTGGCCCTGGCGCGAGGTCCTGCGCGGCAGCGGGGCCGCGGGCTGGTCCGCGGCCGGCTCCTGGGCGCGGGTCCGGCGCGGTGGCGTGTCCTGGTCGAGGGTCGCGTCGGGCGTGTCCTGCCAGGCCGCCAGCGGCGGGTCGGGCCTGTGCGGCTGGGTCTGGTGCGGGGCCGTCTGCCGGCGGGACGGCGCGGTCAGCCGCAGCAGCACGTCGCGCATCGCGGGGCGGGAGTCCGGATCCTTGGCCATGCAGGCCAGCAGGATCTCGCGTACCGGCCCGCGCAGCTCGCCCATGCGCGGCTCGTCCTTGAGGATGCGGTTGATCACCGCGGGCAGCGAGTCGTCCCCGAACGGCGGCACCCCCGTGGCCGCGGACACCATCACCGACGCCCACGCGAACACGTCCGCCGCCGCCCCCGCCGCCTTCCCGGCGAGCTGCTCGGGCGCCATGTACGCGGGTGTGCCGACGAAGGTGCCGGTCGCCTTCACGCCGGTGCCGAGCGCCCCGGCGATGCCGAAGTCCACCACCTGCGGCCCGTCGGGCCCGATCAGGACGTTCGCCGGCTTGAAGTCCCCGTGGACGACGCCGGCCTGGTGGATGGCGTCCAGCGCGGTCGCGGTCGCCACGGCGAGCCGCTGCAGCTCCGCCCCGCCGAGCCGGCCGACCTGCTCGAGCGAGGGTCCGTCCACGTACTCGGACACGATGTACGGCCTGCCGCTGGTCGAGGCGTCGAGCACCTGCGCGAGACAGAAGGGCTCGACCTTGCGCGCGGCGGCGATCTCCGTGGCGAGGCGGCCGCCGACGGCGAGCCCCTCGCGCAGCACCTTGACGGCGACCGGGGTGCCGTTGCGGGCCTGGCCGAGGTAGACGACACCGTGGCCGCCCGCGCCGAGCCGACCGACCAGCCGGTAGGGTCCCACCGTTGCCGGGTCGCCCTCGCGGAGGGGTTCGACGTTGGGCATGAGGGGAGTGACTCCTGTGACGGCTGAGATCAGAACTCCAGCACCCTACTGGCAAAAGTCAAGACTTGTCAGAGATTAACTGATCAACTGGGAAGAAAGGGGTAAGCCGGGTGCACTCGCTGGAGGACTACGCCCGAGGCGTACGGGCCGGGTCCCGTACGTGGATCGCCCGCGCGATCACGCTGGTCGAGTCGACCAGGCCCGACCACAACGTCCTGGCGCAGCGCCTGCTCGTCGAGCTCACCCCGCTGGCCGGCCACGCGCGCCGGGTGGGGATCTCCGGCGTGCCCGGCGTGGGGAAGTCCACGTTCATCGACGCGCTCGGGACGATGCTGACCGCGCAGGGCCACAAGGTGGCCGTGCTGGCCGTCGACCCCTCCTCCACCAGGACGGGCGGCAGCATCCTCGGCGACAAGACCCGCATGGCCCGCCTGTCGGTCGACCCCGCCGCCTTCATCCGCCCCTCGCCCACCTCCGGCACCCTGGGCGGGGTCACCAAGGCGACCAGGGAGGCCATGGTCGTCGTGGAGGCCGCCGGCTTCGACGTCGTGCTGGTCGAGACCGTCGGCGTGGGCCAGTCGGAGACCGCGGTGGCCGACATGGTGGACACGTTCCTGCTGCTCACGCTGGCCCGCACCGGCGACCAGCTCCAGGGCATCAAGAAGGGCGTGCTGGAGCTCGCGGACGTCATCGCGGTCAACAAGGCCGACGGCGAGCACGAGCTGCCCGCCAGGAAGGCCGCGCGCGAGCTGGCGGGCGCGCTGCGCATGCTCCGCTCCGACTCCACGCCGCCGCCGGTGCTCACGTGCAGCGGGCTCACCGGCGACGGGCTGGACAAGCTCTGGGCGAACGTGCTGAGCCACCAGGAGTCGATCGACCTGGCCGCCAAGCGCCGCAGGCAGCAGGTCGGGTGGACGTGGACGCTGGTGCGGGAGCGGCTGCTGTCCGAGCTGCGCAACGACCCCGAGGTCGCGGCGATCACGGAGGAGGTCGAGCGGGAGGTCCTGGCGGGCGAGCTGACGCCCGCGCTCGCCGCCGACCGGCTCCTGTCCGCCTTCAAACGCCCCTGAGACGGACGGCACGCGGCGCGCTGGTCTATCCCAAATGGCGGGATTGCTTTTAGAGTCGGCGTCAACACCGTCCAGGAGGTTCAGGCATGGCCAGCATTCCGTCCCTGCTGCGCGACCGGATCGCGGCGACCCCCGACGCCGAGGCGTACCGATTCCCCTCGGACGACGGCTGGGCCTCCCTGTCGTGGCGCGAGGTGGGCGAACGCGTGCGCGGGCTCGCCCTGGGCCTGGCCGGGCTGGGGGCGGGGCCCGGCAAGCGCGTGTCGATCCTCTGCTCGACCCGCTTCGAGTGGATCCTGGCCGACCTCGCGGTGCTGGCGACCGGAGCGGCCACGACCACCATCTACCCGTCCAACACGGCGGCCGAGTCGGCGTTCGTCATCACCGACTCCGGCAGCACGATCGTCATCGCCGAGAACGACGACCAGGTCGCCAAGCTCAGATCAGTCCAGAAGGAGCTGCCCGACGTCACCCGCGTCGTGGTCATCGACGGCTCGCCCAGCGACGACGGCTGGGTGGTCACCCTCGCCTCCCTCAGCGGCGAGGGCGACTACGACGCCATGGTGGACGCCATCGCCCAGGACGACCTGGCCACCCTCATCTACACCTCCGGCACCACCGGCCGCCCCAAGGGCGTGGAGCTGACCCACGACAACTGGCTCTACGTCTCGCAGGCGGTCCGCGAGCTCGGCATGATCTCCGAGTCCGACCTGCACTTCCTGTGGCTGCCGCTGTCGCACTCGTTCGGCAAGCTGCTGGAGGTGGTCATGATCGACATCGGCGTGGCGACCGCGATCGACGGCCGCCTCGACAAGATCGCCGAGAACCTCGGCGTGCTCAAGCCGACGTTCATGGCCGCCGCGCCGCGCATCTTCGAGAAGATCCACAACACGGTCGTGGCCACGGTGCGCCGCGAGGGCGGGATCAAGCTGCGCATCTTCGACTGGGCGAAGCAGACCGGCATCCGGGTCGTCAGGGCCCGCCAGCGCGGGGCGGACATCCCGGTCACCACCCGGATCGAGCACTCCCTGGCAGACCGCCTCGTCTTCGCCAAGCTCCGCGACCGGTTCGGCGGCCGGATCCGCTTCTTCATCTCCGGCGCCGCCCCGCTCTCGCAGGACATCGCCGAGTTCTTCGACGCGGCGGGACTGACCATCCTGGAGGGGTACGGGCTGACCGAGTCGTCGGCGGGCAGCTTCCTCAACCGGCCGGAGTCGGTGAAGTTCGGCACGGTCGGTCCGCCGCTGCCGGGCACCGAGGTCCGCATCGCCGACGACGGCGAGATCCTCATCGGCGGGCGCGGCATCATGCGCGGCTACCACGGGCTGCCCGAGGAGACGGGCGGGGCGCTGGAAGACGGCTGGCTGCACACCGGCGACATCGGCGAACTCGACGAGGCCGGGCGGCTGCGCATCACCGACCGCAAGAAGGAGCTGATCAAGACCTCGGGCGGCAAGTACGTCGCCCCCACGTACCTGGAGGGCCGGATCAAGGCGGCCTGCCCGTACGCCTCGCACGTCTTCGTGCACGGCGACCGGCGCAACTACGTCACGGCGCTCGTCACCCTCGACATGGACGTGGTCAAGCCGTGGGCCCAGGCCGAGGGGCTGCCGTCCGACCCCGAGGAGCTGCGCGAGCATCCGCGCGTGCGCGAGGAGGTCGGGCGGGCCATCGACCAGGTCAACGCCGGCGAGGCCAGCTACGCCACGGTCAAGAAGTTCGCGATCCTGGCCGAGGACTTCACCGTGGAGACGGGCGAGCTGACGGCCAGCCTCAAGATCAAGCGCAAGGCCGTCGAGGAGCGCCACGGCAAGACCCTCGACTCCTTCTACGACGGGTGACCGCTCCCGCCATGATCTCCCACCTGCCGGTGCGGCCGAGGCACTGCGACGCCCAGGCCATGATGCACGCCTCCCGTTACTACGAGTACATCGAGGACGCGTTCCTCGACTGGATCGGGGCCCGCGGCGGCTACGACCGGCTCCGGCGGGAGGGCGCCGACCTGGTGGTCAAGGCGAGCGGGTGCGAGCACCACGCGCCCGCCCGCCTCGGCGACGTGCTGGCCGTGGAGAGCGCGCCCGCCAGGGTGGGCACCACGTCGATCACGATGACGTTCACGATGCGGCGCGGGGACGAGCTGGTGGCCGTCGGCACGGTCACGTACGTGTGCGTCCGCGACGGCCGCGCCGCCCCGCTCCCGAAGATGCTCACAGGACCCGCTTCGCCCCCGGCAGCGACCGCACCAGGTACGCCAGCGACCAGCACAGCGGCAGCGCCACCACCAGCATGATCGCGAACTTGACGACCGCGATCGCCTCCAGCGGGCGCAGCGCGTAGCCGACGGCGACCAGCACGAGCGGGTGGACGATGTAGACGGTGAAGGCGTGGTCGGACAGGAACCTCCCGCGCGACCCCTGCGCGGCGAACCGCTCCCTGAAGAGCACCGTCAGCCCGATGATCATGCAGACCGCGAAGGTGGACTCCCAGACGGCTGTCACGGCCGAGCTGACCGTCCCGCTGGTCATGGACGAGAGCGGCACCAGCACGGCGCTCGACACACCCGCCACGACGAACCCGAGGGACCCCGCCCGCGCGGGCAGCGTCTCGAACCACCCGCGCCTGAAGGCCACGCACCCGAGCACGAACATGGCCGCGTACTGCGGCAGGTAGTTCGGCGTCGGCAGCCCGAGCACCGGCACGTACGTGCCGGTCGGCACCCGGAAGCGCCACAGGACCGTGGCGAGGGACAGTCCGAGGACGAACAGCACGACCGACCGCAGCCGCAGCGGCGCGGGGTTGGGGTCGGGCGCCGGCCGCCGGCGGCGCCACCACGCGTACGCCAGCGCGAAGACGATCAGCACCTCGGCGAACCACATGGGCCCCGGGTCCCACGAGCCCAGGTAGTACATCCAGTACGGCATGTCCGGGCGCTGCGCGAGCCCGCCGAAGTTCACCAGCGGCCGCAGCAGGACGAGGAAGACGAGCAGCGGGACGCCCAGCCGCACCAGCCGGTCCCGCACGAAGGCGCGCGAGCCCTTGCGGTCGTAGGAGCCGGGGGTGAAGAAGCCCGAGATGAGGAAGAAGAACCCCATGAAGAACGCCTGGTTGAACACCACCAGGATGTCGAGCGCCTGCCCTGACGGGTCCTTGGCGGGCTCGGTGTAGAACCACAGGGGGATGTTCCCGTAGGTTACCGCGGCGTGGTGGGCCACCACCAGCGCGGTCAGCACGATCCGCAGGTTGTCGATCGAGTGGAGCCGGGTCCGCGGCTCGGTCTTCATCTCCTGCATGCCCTTTCGAAGAGGTCGGCGAGTTCGCGCGCGTGCGCGTCGAGGTCGTGGTCGGGATAGGCGGCCCAGTAGCCGAACATGCTGTCCAGGGCGGCCGACACCGAGACGGACATGACGCGGAGGTCGAAGTCCCTGAACTCGCCGGTGCGCTGTCCGAGGCGGAAGATCATCTCCAGTGCCCGGTAGATCTCCTCGCTGGTGTGCACGCCGTAGCGGGGCTTGCCGTCGGCGGTGCGCAGGTTGTTGAAGATCTCGCCGAGCGCCAGGATCTTCGAGCGGTGCTTGCGCATGTGCGCGGCGTTGGCGACGAAGTACGTCCGCAGCAGCGCGCCGGCCCCCTCCACGCCCTCCATCGCGGCCATCACATGATCGGCGGCCTCCGTGTAGGCGCGGGTGACGACCTCCTCCATCAGTTCGTCCTTGCCGGCGAAGTGGTAGGAGATGACGCCTTTGCTGATGCCCGCGTGCTTGGCGATGCGCGCAAGGGACGCCTGGGCGAACCCGACGTCGGCGATCACCTCCACGGCCGACGCCACGATCTGCGCGCGCCTGGCCTCCTCGATGAACGACCGCCGCTTCTGGCCGTCCGGCTCATTTTTTGACCGCATGGCCAAAACTTAACACGTGCGGCCAGAAGCGGCGATGCCCGGGGCTTCGCGCCTCAGCCCAGCCGGGACCGATAGACCGCCCTCGACTGCTCCAGCAAGGGACACATGCCGGCGAGCCGAAAATCGCGGTAGAGCGCTTTCTGCCGTATTCAGTGCGCCTAACGGAATACTCGGAAGTACAAATCTTCTACCGCAGGAGAAGGTTTCCGATCCCTGGCACTCCCCTCAAGGGCTTGCCTTCCGTGACCCATGTCACGATGACGCGCGAGCGACAGGGAGGGGCGCGTATGTGTGCCGAGCCAGTGCTGCCCGAAAGCGTGGCGGGGGCGTTGGAGGAGTACGGGCGGCTGCTGGCCGAGCACGGCATCACCTGGGGTGAGCCGGAGATCCATCAGAGTCTCCCGAGGAAACCGTCGTCTTCAGGCGACGGGGGAATCGGGAGCGGGAGGGCCGCCAAGGCCCGAGCGTGCCTTGACCTGTCAGGTCCGCGGGTCACAAATGTCCTTCCGGGTTTTGCCGGTGCAGGGCGATACCGTGGTGGTCTCGTTACCGAGCGTGGGGGGTGGGGTGTGCGCAGGTCGTTCAAGTTCCTGCTGCGCCCCACCAGCAAGCAGGCCGCCGCGCTCGCGCAGTGCCTGCAAGACCACCGGGAGCTGTACAACGCGGCTCTCGAACACCGCCGTACGGCCTACCGCAAAGCCGGGGTGAGGGTGCGCTACGGCGAGCAGCCGGCGGAGCTGAAGCACATCCGCGCCGACGACCCCGACGGTCAGGGCCGGTGGTCGTTCTCCTCCCAGCAGGCCACGCTGCGCAGGCTGGACAAGGCGTACCGGGCGTTCTTCGCCCGCGTCAAAGCCGGGCACGCCCCAGGCTTCCCGCGTTTCAAGGGGCGGGGCCGGTTCGACACGGTCGAGTGGCCCAAGGACGGTGACGGTGGCCAACACCTCCCGTACCTGCTCGCGCTGCGGGCACTGCGCGAAGGAGAACCGTGTCGCCCAGGCCGTCTTCCGATGTACGGCGTGCGGGTTTTGCGCCACGCCGACGTGAACGCGGCGATCAACATCTTGAGGGCAGGGCTTGCCCTTCGTGAGGCTGCGCAAGCGGCTTAGCGAGAAGCTGCTTGCTTCAAGGAGCGGAGGAGTCACTACGTGAAGTTCTTCGCCAGACGCAGGGTGCTGCCGGTCGCGCTGTACGACCGGTTCTGGCGGCTGGTCGTCGAGGCGGTCGCCGAGAGCCGTCCCGGCGAGCCGCACGACCGGCTCGGGGCCCACCTGGCCGAGCCCGACTACGACAGGGTCCTGCGCGACACCCTCGGCGGCGAGCTGCCCCGGCATCTCGCCGCCGTGCGGGTCGGGCCCGAGGAGGTCCGGCTCGAAGGGACGCCGCGGATGGTGCTGCTCCCGTCGCGCCCGAACCGGCGCACGAGGAAGGGTCTGCGGTGGACGCGCAGGCTCCCGTTCGTCCCGCCCGCCGAGCCGCCGCCCGGACGCGGCGAGGAGCGGATGTCACTGCTGATCGACTCGGGGCGGGACGAGGCCTGCCTGGTCAGCGTGGACGAGACGCAGCGGCGGCTCGACCCCGGCGGCGCGTGGCTGGTGGAGGTGGACCACGACAGCTCGGTCACGGTGGACGGAGTGCGGATCGAGCTGGACACCCTCCTGCGCCCCACCCAGGCGGCCCGGCTGCGGCTGGTGGCGGGGATGCCGTGCCGGTGGAGCGTGACGAGCGAGGACGGCAGCGGCTGGTTCCCGGACGACACCCCCAACCGGTACGACTACCACGGCCGCCCCTACTTCCACGGCGACGACATCGTCCTGGAGGTGCCCTGCGTGCCCCTGACGATCACGGTCGCGAGGGGCATGGAGTACGGCGAGGCGAAGGTGGAGCTCGTACCGCGGCCGGGCGAGGAGCGCCTGGTCGAGCTCGCCCCGCGGCGCATCTACGACGCGGCGGCGCGCGGCTGGTACGGCGCCGACATGCACGTACACCTCAACTGGGCGGGAGACCTCGTCGGCGCGCCCGCGGACGCCGCCGCGGCGCAGCACGGCGAGGACCTGCACGTGCTCAATCTCCTGGCGGCCAACGTCTCCGGCAGGCGCGTCTACGACCGCGAGGCGCTGGAGCACTGGACGGACGTGGACCTGCCGTGGTCCGACGCCACGCACGTGGCCAGGATGGGCGTCGAATACCGCAACGACCTGCTCGGTCACGTCTACGCGTTCGCGCCGCGCGCCGCGCCGGGTCGCTGCCACACCGGGTTCGCGGGCGACGCCGACTGGCCGCCCAACGCCGACGGGCTGCGGGAGCTGCGCGGGCTCGGCGCGCTCGTCGGCTACAGCCACCCCTTCCGCACGCCGATCGGCGACGGCGACCCGCCCAAGGGCATCGTGTCGCCCGTGTGGCGCAACTGCGCCGCCCGCGAGTTGGTCGCCGACGTCGCGCTCGGGCTCGTGGACAGCCTCGACGTGCTCACGCACGCCTCGATCCCGTCCACGGCGGCGGTGTACCGGCGGCTGATCGGCGCGGGCAACCGGCTCGCCGTGACCGCGGGCACGGACGCGATGATCTCCTTCACCCGCTCCGACAACCAGTCGAACCCGCCCGGCTGGGCCCGCGTCTACGCCCAGGTCGAGGGCGAGCTGACCGCAAGGTCGTTCGCGGCGGCCGTACGCGCGGGCCGGACGTTCGCCACCACCGGCCCCTGGCTGGAGCTGACCGTGGCCGGTCACGGCCCGGGCCAGGTGATCCAGGCCCGCAAGGGGCAGCGCGTCCGCGTCACGGCCACCGCCATCGGTCCCGAGGCCGCGGCGGTGCGCATCCGCACGGCGGAGGGCGTGCGGGCCGGGGCCGAGCGGCTGACGAACGAACCCGGGCGGGCCCTCGACGAGCCGCTGATCGCGACGGCCGACCTCACGGTGGACGAGTCCACGTACGTGATGGCCGAGGTCCTGTGCGACCGGCACCCCCGCACCATGACCTCCACCGGGTACGCCCTGACCAGCCCCGTCTACGTGGAGGTGGACGGGCGGCGGGTCGCCCGGCGGGAGGACGTCGAGTGGTGCCTGGAGTGGCTCGACCTGCTGGAGGACCTGATCAGGCAGCACGGCCGCCTGGCCGGTACCTACCAGTTCGGCGACCACGTGTCCCTGCTGGAACAGGCCAGGGCGGTCTACCGGTCCCGGCTGAGCTGAGCCGCGATCGATCCAGCCAGGGCCCCGGTGCGTCAGCTGCGGCGGTGGGGCGGGACGGTGGCGACCATGGCCGAGGTGCGCACCTCCCACACGCCGCAGGCACACCGCAGGTAGGAGACCGTGCCCTCGGAGGTGCGGTGGGAGGAGACGACGGCCAGGGCCAGGGGGTCGTGCAGGTGTCCGGAGTGCATGTTTCCAATCTGCTGTAATGGCCTTATGCATTTCAACGCTTACGGCGGCAACGGGGCGGCCCTCGCGGCGGCGCTGGTGAACGCGACCGACTTCAGTCCCGAGTCGGTGCAGGCGATGCTGACCGAGCATCGCCTGCTCCGCACCGTCGTCACGGCCGAGCAGGCCGAGGAGTTGCGGGTGTGGGCTGGGCGGCTGTCGCCGGTGTTCGGGGAGCCGGACCAGGACACGCAGATCAAGCTGATCAACGATCTGCTCGACGTCACCGCGTCCAAGCCGTACGTCAGCGCGCACGACGGGCGCGAGCCGCACCTGCACTTCTTCGAGCCCAGCGCGGACGTCGTGTCCAGGGCGAAGGACACGACGGCCGGCGGGCTGGCCATGGCCATGTCGTTCGCGGGCAGGCACCGGCTGGGGCGGTGCGACCGCGACGGGTGCGAGATCGTCTTCGTCGACACCTCCCGCAACGGGCGGCGCCGGTTCTGCTCGCCCGCCTGCGCGAACAGGGTCAACGTCGCGGCGCATCGGGCGCGTGGCCTTGCGCGGTGATCGACCCTTCGCATACCCTTTGGGCGTCATATCGCCGAGCCGTGGGGGCTGTTGACGTGAGGATCTGAGGTCGCGGGCACCGCGCCGTTCCGCCCTGTCGTGGGCATGCGCGCACACCTGGACCTCTTGGCGATCCTCTTTCGCCCCTGATCCTCTGCTTGTGCTGCGCGCGTTTGCGGTGATTCCCGCCAAGTCACGAAATTTCGATCTTTGTGACGGGAGCCGCCTTATGTCTTTTTCCATTGTCGTAGATCACGTGTCCTTCGGCTGGCCGGACGGCACCAAGGTGCTCGACGGGCTCGACGCCGCCTTCCCGGCGGGACGCACCGGGCTCATCGGGATCAACGGGTCGGGCAAGTCCACCCTGCTGAAGATCATCGCGGGGGAGCTGGCCCCTCGGCCCGGATCCGTGTCCGTGTCCGGAGAGATCGGATACCTGCCGCAGAACGTCCCGCTCGGCGCCCGCCGTACCGTGTCGGACCTGCTGGAGATCAGCGCGACGCGGGCCGCGCTGCACGCCATCGAGAGCGGGGACGTGGCCGAGGAGCACTTCGCGGCCGTCGGCGACGCCTGGGACGTCGAGGAGCGCGCCCGGGCGGAGCTCGACCGGCTCGGGCTGGACCACGTCGGCCTGGACCGCACGGTCGGCACGCTGTCCGGCGGCGAGACCATCATGGTCGCGCTCGCCGCCCAGCTGCTGAAACGGCCCGAGGTGCTGCTGCTCGACGAGCCCACCAACAACCTCGACCTCGACGCGCGGGAGCGGCTCTACGCCGCGGTCGCCGCCTGGCCGGGGGTGCTGGTGGTGGTCAGCCACGACCGCGCGCTGCTGGAGCTGGTGGACCAGATCGCCGAGCTTCGCGACGGCGCCGTGCGCATGTACGGGGGCAACCTGAGCGCCTATGAGGAGCAGGTCGCCGCCGAGCAGGAGGCCGCCCAGCGGATGGTACGGACCGCGGAAGGCGAGATCCGCCGGCAGCAGCGGGAGCTCATCGAGGCCCGTACCCGGATCGAGCGGAGCGCGCGGGCCGGCAGGAAGGCGTTCGAGAACAAGAAGGCGCCGAAGATCGTCGCCAACGCGCTCAAGCGGAAGGCCCAGGTGACGGCGGGCAAGCAGCGCAACCTGGCCATCGAGAAGCTGGAGGAGGCGCGGGGGCGGCTGACGGAGGCGGAGCAGGGGGTGCGGGACGACGCGGAGATCCGCATCGAGCTGCCGGGCACCGAGGTCCCGGCGGGCCGCACGGTCCTGACCCTCCCCCTCGCCCCGCCCCCGGGCCACGCCCCGCAGGCCGGCGGCACCCCCGACGCCGGCGTCAAGGCGGGCGGCAACGAGGCGGGCGGCGCCGAGGTGGGCGGCGTCGAGGTGGGCGGCGTCGAGGTGGGCGGCGTCGAGGTGGGCGGCGTCGAGGCGGGCGGCGTGGTGCTGGAGACGTTGGTGGTGCGGGGTCCCGAGCGGATCGCGTTGCTGGGGCCCAACGGCTCGGGCAAGACCACGCTGCTCGGGCGGATCGTCGAGCACGGCGCCCACGTCCCGGTGCGGTACCTGCCGCAGCGCCTCGACCTCCTGGACGACGCGCTGAGCGTGGTGGACAACGTGCGGGCCGTGGCCCCGTCCGCCTCCGTGAACGACGTCCGGGCCCGCCTGGCGCGCTTCCTGTTCAGGGGCGAGCGGGTCAACCAGGCCGTCGGCACGCTGTCGGGAGGCGAGCGCTTCCGGGCGACGCTGGCCGCGCTCCTGTCGGCCGAGCCGCCGCCCCAACTGCTCCTGCTCGACGAGCCGACGAACAACCTGGACATGGCCAGCGTCCGCCAGCTCTCCCAGGCGCTCAACGCCTACCGGGGGGCGCTCGTCGTGGCCAGCCACGACGTGCCGTTCCTGGAGACGATCGGGATCACCCGGTGGCTGCGACAGGATCGCAATGCCGGACTGTCCGAATCCTGATTGACGGGCAGGGATCAATCGGACGATAGTGTGACAGGTGGCTGGACCCCGGTTGATCTCCTGCGTTCTCGCCCTGGCAACCCTCACGCTCGGCGCGTGCTCCTCGGCGTTACCGTCCCCGACCGGAGGCGAGCCGAAGGTCAGCGGGGTCGCCGGCGGCAACGGCGGCGGCGTGCCCGCCGGCGGCGGCACGGTGGCGGGCACCCCGAGCCCGGCCGCGCTCACGGCCGAGGCCTACAAGGGCGAGCTCCAGAGCAGGCACAAGTCGATGGCGGACGCCATCAGCGCCCTGGCCGGCGCGCGCGGGGTCAAGGCCCTGGATCAGCGCGTCGGCCGCGCTGAGGAGGCGCTGAGCGGGGCGGCGGACGCCCTGGGCGCCATCACCCCGCCCGACGCCGTACGGGCCCAGCACGACGCGTACGTGGCCAGCCTGCGCGACTTCGCCGGCGAGCTGGGCTCCACTGCGGGCAAGGTCGGCGCGCGGAACCTGTGCACGTCCTCGGCCGTCCTCGTCGACCTCGACGACAAGCTGGCCGCGCTCGACAAGGCGGGGGCGGCCCTGCAGAGCGCCGGCGACTACCCGGCCGACGTCGTGAGCGTGAAGGCCGGCAAGAAGCAGACCCGGCGGCTGAAGAACGGCTCGTTCATCAAGAGGGCCACCTTCAACGGCCGCAGCTCGCTGGAGATCGACAACGGCGGCACCCGCGACGCCGTGGTGACCATCATGAAGGGCGGGAGCAAGTCGTTCAGCGTGTACGTGCGCAAGAACGCCAAGTTCAAGGTCAAGGGCGTGCGCGACGGCAGCTACAAGGTCTACTTCACGCACGGCGTGGACTGGGACGGCAAGATCAAGTCGTTCACGCGCAACTGCAGCTTCGAGAGGTTCCAGAAGTCGGTGAAGTTCAAGACGACGTTCACCGCTACGCAGATCCGCTGGCACGACTGGCGGATCACGCTGCACGCGATCGCGGGCGGTAACGCCCGCACCTCTCCCGTGGACCCCGACGACTTCCCGGGCTGACCGCGCACCCCCTGAACCCCCGCGGAACGGCACGAAGGCCGCGCACCCCCACCGGTGCGCGGCCTTCGTCGCGGTCAGGTCGAGAACAGCATGCCCACCCAGCTGCGCTGCCGGTGGTGGTGGCCGCCGTAGTGGCCGCCGCCGTGCGGGGCGCCCCAGGCGGGGCCGGGGGCGGGGGGCGGAGGAGGAGACGTGTGGTACTGGGACTCCATCCGGGTGAGGGTCTCGAGCTCGCCGTAGTCGAGGAAGATCCCACGGCAGTTGTCACACTGCTCGATGTGAACGCCGTTGCGCTCATAGGTCCGCATGTTGCCGCGGCACTTTGGGCACTGCATCTAGGTCGCTCTCCTTGGCTTCGAGGTCTCAGGGTTGAAACCTACCGCGCGCAACCCCGTCACGCTCGGACGATTCTGTTGCACGATTCGACCAACGAATGTTCGACCTCGTCCAGTTCCCGGCCGTCGCGCTCGGCGTTGACCACGGCCACGGCGGCGAGCTGGACGGTCAGCGCCCTGGCGGGCACGTCGAGCCGCCGCCACGGGTCGTCGCCCCGGCCGAGCGCGGGCCCGCCGGAGGCCAGGTAGGCCCCCAGGAACCGCTCCCAGACGGCCGGATCGAGCAGCCCGGCGGCATACCAGGCGGCGGGCCTGGCCAGGTCCCACGCCGGGTCGCCGACGCCCAGGTCGTCGACGTCGATGAGCAGCCAGTGGTCGCGGTGGACGAGCTGGCCCAGATGCCAGTCGCCGTGCGTGAGCAGGCCGGGCAGCGGGTCGGGCTCGGGCAGCTCCTTGAAGGTCCGCCTGATGAGCTGCTCCACCGGGCCGTCGCCGCTCATCCGGCCCACCGCCCTGGCGGCCCGCGCGGGCCCGCCGGCGGCGGGAAGGCCGGGCAGCAGGGTGAGCGGGACGGCGTGCAGCCTGGCCAGCAGCCTGGCGCCCTCCTCCCAGGGCGCGGAGTCCGGATCCTCCTGCGCGACGGGGCGGCCGGCGGGCCAGACCGTCACCGCGCGGCCCGCGACCGACAGCACCTCGGGGTCGAGCGGGGCCAGCATCACGCCGGTCACCGCCGCCGACGCCGCGCCCCGCAACCGGATCCGCAACGACTCCACGTCGTCGCGCCGCGAGTGGGCCTTGACCACGACCTCGCCCCTGCGTAACACCACGACGTCCGTGCGCGTCGGATGCAGCACGGGCTCGCCCGCTCCTCCGTACGCCCCGGCGATCCCCGCCAGCTCCTCCTCCAGACCCACTCGTACAGAGTATTCGGCGGTATGGGCGGTGCATGCCGCCGGACGCGATCGACGGATCGGACCAAACCCCCGACCAGACCCGCGGTGACGGCGGCCCGCCCATGTTCGGCGTGTGCCATCGTGTGCCAGTCGATGCCCGCGGGTGCCGCCCCTCGCGGAATATGCGCGGAACGATCTTGCCGTCCCCCGCGGCTCCCTATGCAGGGGTGCCGGAGTGACGCGGAAGGCTGGCGGGGCCGAAGTCCTGTCGCCCTCGAACCCGCTCGTCCTCGCGTCCGTGCCGCGCGGGATGCGCCGTCCCCCCCACCAGCAATCGTTCCTGCGCGCCCTGCGAGAGGACCCCGACATGCCGGCCCTACGCTACGACGGGTACGGCAACCTGCTCCGCGTCGCCCAGGTGATCGCATGGGTGACTGACTGGACGACCATGCGCTCCCGGCCGACGATCGCTGGCTTCTGCGAGCGCACTGGCCTGTCCAAGGCGACCGTGAAGCGCTGGGTCAGATGGCTGCGTGAGCACGGCTGGCTCGGCGTCGTCGAGCAGGGCTCCACTGTCCGCAACCGGAAAAGCCCTTCACGATGTAATGTGCTGTAGCACTCCGCCATTGCCTCTTGGAAAGGAGTGAAGCTCAAGAAGCTTGCCCCGTCGAAAATGGCTCTTCGCGAGAAATGTACCCCATCGAAGCGAGTCTCTGCGTTCCTATCCAGAGGGTTCCACGCTCAAAAGTTGATTCTGTGAAGTAAGTTCGTCCGGCGAAGTTGCTTTCCATGAACGAGGCTTCGTCCATGTGGTGCGATTTGCCGAACTGGGCATCGCCTTTGAATGTGGCCTGATCGAAGCTGCATTGACTCCAAAATTTCGCGTGGTGGTGGTGTACGCGACGGCCGGCGACTACGCGGCCTACACCGCCAAGACTGCCCCGGACGGGATCGAGGCGTCGTTGGCCCGCGCCAGTGAACGGATCGACGAGCTGCTTATCGGCGCGATGTACGCCACCGACGAGCAGGACATGCCGACCGACCTGAAGGAGCGGGACGCCGATCATGCGTGCGACGTGCGCGCACGCCGCATGGATGATCGCGACTGGCGACCCGTACGGTGTGGCCAGCGCATTCAAGGACATCCAGATCGGTTCGGTGCGGCTGGGGCGGGCCGGTGGCGGTGAGGCGGATCCGGCCCGGCACGCGCCGGACGCGTCCGCATACCGCAGGGTTGCTGTCGGCGGGGTACGCGTTCGACACGACGGCCTGGTGATGCCTGATGCTCCTGACTGGCTACTCAGGCATGAGGTCATGATCGAGCCGTTCGAGGGGGACGGCGCGTATGGGCCGATCTACGGCGCCGCGGTGACGGTGCGGTGCCTCGTCGATGATGTGACGGCACTGTTCTACTTGCTGCACGCCCGCGGCTATGGCCTGGCGCGGTATCGACGATTCGGTGTTCGAGAAGCCTTTAGAGGAGGCGCTGCGTGCCTTCCAGAAGGTGGCCGGACTGAAGGCAGAGGGCGAGTGTGGGCCGAAGACGTGGCCCAGGCTCCTGCGCATGGACTGAGCGGCGACTCAGAAATGGGTATCTTTGTCTGTTATCGCAACCTTTCGAACTTGCTCCGGTGTGATGCCTTTGACATCTCTCAGGTCGGCGCCGGTAAGGTCTGCACCGGTCAGGTTCGCGCCTGTCAAGTCTGCGCCTCTCAGATTGGTGGCGCCCAAAGTCGCCTCAAGCAGGAAGGCGTCGGTCAAGTTCGCGTCCTTCAGGTCGGCAAAGGTTAAGTCTGCGGCGTTCAGGTTCGCATTGGTCAAGTCTGCGTGTTTTAGGTCTGCGGAGAAAAATTTCGTGCCTTTCAGGCCCGCGTTGGCCAGATTTGCAGTTTGTAAGCTCGCAACGGACAGGTCTGCGGAAATAAGGTTGGCTCCAGATAGGTTCGTGCCAGTGAGGTCCGCGGCAGTTAGGTCCGCGCCAGATAGGCTCACATTGGGCAGATAGGCATGCTGCAGATCTACCCGGGCCCAATCTGCGCCTGCAAAGTCGGCAGTGGAAAGGCTGCGTTCCGGCAGGCCAGGGGCTTTTAGTATCCCAAGTACTCTCGCGGCAGTAGAAACGTCGGCGCCAGGCCGCCAGAGAGGTGTGGATCCGGACTTGGGTGAAGTTGGAGACGGGGATGCCTTGGTCTCTCCTTCTCTGTCATGACCTAAGATGAACGCCACCATAACCTGTGCAATAGTCGCGGCATCTGCCGGGGAATCTTTGGCAATTCGTTCTAGGGCATACAGGCCCCCCACCCTCACCTCTACCGACTTGTCTGAGCCGATCTGTTCGACGGCCTTCGTGTATCGGTCTGTAATCTGCTGCTGCTGGGTGGCTCTGAGGGTTTCCTGCCCTGTTCCCAAGTTCGGGCTGTGTAGATCAGGCCACCACCGGTAAAGATCAGTCCGAGCAGTACTCCGAGCGAGGTGAGGCGCTGCCATGGCCTCTCCCGGTGAGCGTCGTACAATTCTTGCCGTTTCTCCACTGATAAGGCGTTGAGCTCCTCTTGCGTAGGCGGAGGTACCCGGGCTTTCCGTCCCTGTAGCAGGCGTTGTTGTGTTGGGTGGGGCGGTGGTGGGAGCGGGGCTGGCTGTGGTGCAGCCCGGGCGAGCTTCCGGAACGTTCTTGTCACCCGCTTCGGAGTCATCTGCGCTGATGGCGTGCTGGCCGGTGGTGGTGCGGGAGGTGGCAGCCGAACGGTCGGCCCGTCGGGGGTGGTCACATTCGGGACGGTAACTGATATGTCCATGGCTGACTACGACTTGTGAGGCATCAGGTCGATGAGTTGACCCACGGATTCGCGAGCGGGCCCTGCCGGCGGTCCTGGCCGTCCTGCAGACGGTGAACGCCGACCTGGACCTCATCGCGTGGCTGCCCGACTGGGTGGAGTCGCTGACGATTCCGCTGCTGCCGGGCCTGATCGCGTACGTGTCCCGTTACGTGGCCAAGCACACCGCACGCCCGGACCTGCCGCCGGACCAGCGGTAGACCATCACCGCGATCCGTCTGCCGGCCAGGGCCCGACCTACTCGGAGTATCCATGACGATCATCAACAACGCCGACGACATCACGATCAACTGCGGCGGCGGCACTCCGTCGCCCGCTCCGGCCGTGCTACGGCGTGAAGACCTGTCCAAGCTGACGTGCGCGACCGTCCTGCCCGAGCAGGCCGACAGGCGGCCCTCGCTAGATCGGCAGATGGCGTGCGCAAAGGCCGCCCTGCCATCAGGCAAGAGCATCACGCACCTGGGCGTGCCAGTGGTGAGCGAAGCTCGTGGTGTCCCATCTCGCCAATCCCGCCTGGCCGTCTACAGCATCACGGGTGGGCTGACAGCCGAGACTGGCAACGACGCCAAGCTGTTCGACGGGACTGGATGGCGGTTCTCTCCGCCTGTGGCTCCGGTGCTGGCCGAGCAGGAAGACAGGGTGATCTGGCTGACCGCGCTCGTTCCCGCATACGACGTTCGGCAGCCGGCCCTTTCACGGTGAGCAGCCCGGTCTCTGTCTTCCCCGACCTCTACAACGTGAACGGCCTCCGGACGTTCACTCACCCCAACCTCACCCAGCTCCCGGCGGATGTCGGCGGAATGGGCGCGTGGGTGGCTCGTCTCGTTCTTCCTTGCAGGTTGAAGGCTCCTACAGGGCGCGGATTCACGTCGGTCAGACTAGAGGGCATGAGGATCGGTTTCGCAGTGCCCCAGTCAGGCCCATGGGCGACCCCCGAGAACATGCGCCGCGTCGCCAGGAGGGCGGAGGAGCTCGGCTACCACGAGCTGTGGACGTTCCAGCGGCTGCTGTACCCGGTCGGGCACCCGATGGGGCCGACGTACCGCAGCGTGCACGACCCGCTGATCACGCTGGCCCACCTCGCGGGCGTGACGGAGCGGATCCGGCTCGGCGTGGCCGTCGTCAACGCGTACGTGCAGCCGGTCGTGCTGGCCAAGCAGCTGGCCACGCTCCAGACCGTGTCCGGCGGGCGGCTCACGGCGGGGCTCGGGCTGGGCTGGCTGCCGGAGGAGTTCGAGGCGGCGGGCGCCGGCATGGACCGGCGGGGACGCAGGGGCGAGGAGTTCGTCGAGGTGCTGCGCAAGGCCTGGGCCGACGACGTGGTCGAGCACCGCGGCGAGTTCTACCGGGTGCCGGCCTCCCACATCGACCCCAAGCCGGTGCCGGGGCCGCCGCCGATCCTGCTGGGCGGCACCGCCGAGGTCGCGCTGCGCCGCGCCGCCCGGCTGGCCGACGGGTGGGTGAGCTCCAGCAGGGAGGACCTGGCCGCCATCGCCGGGCGGGTGGGGCTGATCAAGGAGACGCTGGCGGAGTCGGGGCGCGACGCGGCCGCGTTCCGCTTCGTCTGCCGCGGGGTCACGCAGGTCCGGGAGGCCGGCGACCGCCCCTTGACGGGCCCGTACGACAAGATCAGGAGCGACGTGGACGCGCTGGCCGCCGGCGGCGTCACGGACGTCTTCCACGACCTCAACTTCGACCGCGAGTTCGTCACGCTCGACGCCAAGGAGGCGATGCGCCGCGCCGAGGAGGCACTGGAGGCGCTGGCCCCCTAGCTGACGCGCCATCCGCCGCCCCCATCCTGCGGCCTCCTCAATAGGTCCCGTTGCGGGCGGCCCTTATTCCCGCCGCCACGGCCGACCGCCTGCGTCTACTGCCGGCACCGGATCAAGCGCATCGGGGCCAAGAGCGTGTGAGCGCCGGGCCGACACGGGGGTGCGCGTTCGGGGGAGCTCGCCTGCCGGTGTCAGGCGTTCGCTCGGCGGAGGCGTTCGGCCTCGGCGTGCACGGCCGGCGAACCGACCTCGACCACCGGGGGCGAGCGGCCGGGCACACGGGATCCCGCGCCCGGCCAACCGGGCCTGCGCCGCGACACACGACGCGGCCCGGCCGTCATCGGCGCGGCCTCATGGCGACATGCTCGGCCTGGCCGCACGTCCGCCTCGGCGACCCGGCGCGGGTGGCCGGCCTTTACCCACGGCCCACGCTCAAGTGCCTCGCCGAGCGGGTCAGGGCTGAATATTGATGAAGGGGTCCCAGCAGTAGTAACCCTGCTTCTCGCCCTTGTGATTGAGAATCATGAAGCTGAAGTTGTAGGTGACCGTCCCCGTGTCCAAGATCTCGCACTCCCAGTAATAGCTGTTGATTTTCTGGGTGGTGGGATTCAGCGGGTCGTGACTGTTCGGCTGCGGCTCGCTGAGAACCACCGACCTCGGCGTGGGGGTGCTGATCAGATCCTGTCCGGCCAGGGAGTTGAATTTGTAGAGGATTCCGGTGTACTCGGAGTTCAGGGACAGCGTCGTCTCGCGCCACCTGATGACGTCCATGGGGGAGGCGTTGATCGTCAGCTCGCTGCCCGGTGTGCTCCCGAGCTGGTTCTGCCTGGTGGTCATGTAGATCAGGTTGCTGCTGTCGGGGATCGACGTCGGCCCGTTCGGATCGTTGTTCCTGCCGAACCTTTCGAGAATGGTTTCCGCGTCGATGGCGATGAGGACGTTGATGAATTCCGACATGCAGAAAATCTCCCTGTCGTGTCGACGAAAAGGACCGTAAACCGCTGGACGAATGCCTCCACAATTATCGTTGACGTCAAATGCTGTCAAGACTGCATAATGTAGCCCAACTAAATCGTGTTATCGCGTAACGCTTCGCCGATGCGATGAGCCCACTTCGGTGCCGATCACTGTCGCCGAGCATCCGAGCGAGGGCGACTCGCCACGCGTGGCCTGGTGACCGGAGGACGGCGAGCGGTCATGGGCGTAGCCGCCGAGTCGAGTCCGGTCGGCGCAGAAGTTCGCGTAGCGCCTCGCGTAAGGGGACGAAAGCGCGGAGGAGGTCGGTGACGGCGGGCGGGATGCGGGCGGCAGCCTGAAGGATCAGTACGGTCGCGCCGATCGTGGTGAGGATCGTGGCCGTCATGGCGAACCGGAAGACGCCTCCAGCGGAAGGGCTGATGGTCGACCCGGCCAGGATCAACGGTCGTGCGGACCTGCACGCGGTGTTGCGCCGGTTGTCCGAGGAGTTCGAGGGCGGCTACCTGGACGTGGCCGCCGCGGCGGGCACCGGCGTGGCGACCGTGCGCGACATGGTCAGCGGCAAGAGCTTCCCGCGGTGGACGCCCCTGCGCAAGGCGCTGGGCGCGGTCGGGATCATCGACGCCGACACGGGCGCCTGGAAGCAGGCCCGCACCGACCGCGCCGCCCACGGGTGCCCGTACCGAGGGCTGGAAGCCTTTCATCAACGTGGCGGATGCCGGCCGCATCGACATCGAGTCCTACGACTTCGCGGACAAGCAGGGCTTCCTGGCATCGGCAGACGAGGGGAAGACCCTGTTGAGGAGCCCCGTGGGCGGCGGGCGGGTGGAGCTGTTCCGGCTCGATCCCGCACTCTGGCAGCGTCATCGGGACGACGTCCTCGGACGCGACCTGAGCGAGGACGAGCGACGCGGCCGGCCGCCGGAGCCGCCGGACGTCATATGCCCGCCCTGATGAACGACTTCCTCAGGAACGCTGGCCCCAGCCGCCGTAGGGGACCGTGATGATCTCCAGGTTGTGGCCGTTGGGGTCGGACCAGTAGAGGCCGCGGCCGCCGTCGTGGGTGTTGATCCGCTCCGGCTGCGTGTGGTGCGGATCGGCCCAGTACGTCAGGCCGCGGCTCTTGATCCGGTCCCAGATCTGGTCGAACTCCTCCTCGCTGACCAGGAACGCGTAATGCTGCGGCACCACGGCCTCACCCGCCTGGACGACGTCGAGCGAGACGTCGTTGCCGAGCGAGACGACGCGGAACGGCCCGTACACGGGCGCGGGCTCCAGGCCGAGCACGTCCACGAGGAACGCGGCGGTCTCGTCCCTGTCCTTCGCCTGCACGACGGTGTGGTTCAGCTGGACGGACATACCTGCAGGCTATGTCAGGGGCTGCAGCTCGCGCAGCCGCAGCGCCTCCCCGGCCACCGCGTGGCGCAGCTCGCGGATGCCGTCCCGTCCCCGTACGGGGTGGACGGCGTTCGTCAGCAGCACCACGGTCAGCCCGCGGGCCGGATCGACCACCAGCGAGGTGCCGGTGAAGCCGGAATGCCCGAAGGCCCCGCTCAGGGGCCCCACGATGGCCGGATCGCCGATCCGCACGCCCAGCCCGTGGCGGAAGGCGGCCCCCTCGGCGCCCTGGTCGCGCAGCATCTCGGCCACGCTTTCCGGGCGCAGCACGGCGTCGCCCTGCCCGATCGCGGCCAGCCGCAGCGCCTCGCCGAAGGCCAGCAGGTCCCCGGCCGTGGCGAACAGCCCCGCGTGCCCCGCCACGCCGCCCAGCGCGTACGCCGTCTCGTCGTGCACCTCCCCGCGCACGCAGCCGGGCCCGGGCCGCTCCGGCTTCCACTCGGTCGCGGCCACCCGCGAAAGCGCGGCGGCCCGTGGAAGCGTGGCCGGCCCTGGAAGCGTGGCCGACCGTGACGGCGTGGCGGGCCGGTAGCCGGTGTCGGGCAGGCCGAGCACGTCCGTGACCCGGGCGCGGACCAGCGCGCCCAGCGGCGCGCCGCCGGCCAGCTCGGCGACCCGGCCGGCGATGACCAGGCCGACGTCACTGTAGAGGTACGGGCCGCCGACCGGATGGGCGATCGGCGTGCGCAGCATGGCCTCCATGCGTTCGGAGGCGTCCGCGCCCGGCAGTTCCAGGTCGATGCGGCGGGTCGGGGGCAGACCCGCCGTGTGCGTGAGCAGGCGGCGCGGCGTGGCCCTCGGGTCCAGCCCCGGTATCCAGGCGGCCACCGGCTCGTCCAGGCCGACCGCGCCCTCCTCGGCCAGCGAGAGCAGCACGGCCGTGGTGAAGAGCTTGCTGATCGAGGCCAGATCGAAGATCGAGTCGCGGCCGGCGGGCGGGCGCTGCGCGGCCAGGGTCCCCTCGGCGTCGGCGTAGCGTACGAGCTCGCCGGTGGCGGCCGCGGCGGCCACGGAGCCGTCCACGGCGATCAGCGCGACCGCGGCCGGGCACACGCGCGGCACCGCGCCCGCCAGGACCGCCCCCAGCCGGTCGGACATCCCCGTTCCCCTCAGCCGCTCAGCGCGTCGCTGAGGCGCTCCCCGTGCGACTCCAGCAGCGCTCGTGCCCCCTCCGCGTCGAGTCCGTGCTGGATCATCAGCACGGCGATCTTCGCCTGCCCGCCGGCCGCGTCCAGCGCGGTCTCGGCCGTCTCCAGGTCGGCGCCGGTGATGTCGCTGACCATGCGCAGCGCGCGCCCGGCCAGCTTGTTGTTCATCGCCGACATCTCGATCATCTTGTTGCCGTAGGTCCGGCCGAGCTTGACCATCGAGATCGTGGAGATCATGTTGAGCACGAGCTTCTGGGCCGTGCCCGCCTTGAGCCGGGTCGAGCCGGTCACCACCTCGGGTCCGACGACCACCTCGATCGCGTGCTCGGCGGCGGCCGACAGCGGCGCGCCGTCGTTGCACGACAGGCCGACGGTGAGCGCGCCCAGGGAGGCGGCCTCGGCCAGCGCGCCCAGGACGAAAGGAGCCCGGCCGCTGGCGGACACGCCCACCACCGAGTCGAGCGGTCCCACCTGCAGGTCCTTCAAGGCGGCGGCGCCCGCCTCGGCGTCGTCCTCCGCTCCCTCGACCGACCGGGTGAGCGCGTCGGGCCCGCCCGCGATGATGCCCTGCACCAGTGACGGATCGGTGCCGAACGTGGGCGGGCACTCACTGGCGTCGAGCACGGCCAGCCGGCCCGACGTGCCGGCCCCGACGTACAGCAGCCGGCCGCCCTCTGCCATCCTGGCGGAGATCGCGTCGATGGCGGCCGAGATCGCCGGGATGGCCACCGCGACGGCGGCGGGCACGGCGGCGTCGGCCTGGTTCATGAGCCGGGCGATCTGATCGGTCGGCAGCCGGTCGATCTGGCTGTAGCGGGGATCGCTCTGCTCGGTGGACAGCTCGGGTAGCGGATCAATCATGACGCTAATTTCCACCCTCTCCTTCACACTTGTAAATATCTTTCAGACAATGGCTTTCATGCCACACGTACGCACCGGAGCCGAACGGCTGGCCGTGGATACCGCACTCGCGGGCGGAACCCGCCTCGGCCTGATCACGAACCCCACCGGAGTCCTGCCCGATCTCACTCCCACCGCGGACGCGCTGCTGGCCGCGGGCGTGAACCTGACGGCCCTGTTCGGCCCCGAGCACGGCATGCGCGGCACGGCCCAGGCGGCCGGCAGCGAGGCCGACACCGTGGACGAGAGGACCGGGCTGCCGGTCTTCGACACGCACAAGCTCGAGGGCGAGGCGCTCGACCGGACGATCGCGGGGTCGGGCGTGGACACGCTGGTGTTCGACATCGCCGACGTGGGCACGCGCTTCTACACCTATGTCTGGACGATGTACGACCTGATGGCCTCGGCCGCCCGGCTCGGGCTGAGATTCGTGGTCCTGGACCGGCCCAACCCGCTCGGCGGGACCGTCCAGGAGGGGCCGGAGCTCGACCCGGCGTTCGCGAGCTTCGTGGGCCGCTTCCCGCTGCCGGTCCGGCACGGCAGGACGGCGGGGGAGCTGGCCAGGCTGTTCGGGTTCGATGTGGACCTGCGCGTGGTCGAGATGGAGGGCTGGCGGCGCGACATGACGTTCGCCGAGACGGGGCTGCCCTGGGTGATGCCCTCGGTCAACATGCCGACCCCGGACACCGCGCTGGTCTACCCGGGCACGGGCCTCTTCGAGGGCACGAACTTCTCCGAGGGGCGCGGCACGACCAGGCCGTTCGAGCTGGTCGGCGCCCCGTACGCGGACGCGCGGTTCGCCCCGGCGCTGGCCGCGCTGGACCTGCCGGGCGTGCGGTTCAGGGAGGCGTGGTTCACGCCCACCTTCCACAAGCACGCGGGCGTCGCCGTGCGCGGCGTCCAGCTCCACGTGCACGACCGCGAGGCGTTCAGGCCCGTCCTGACGGGCCTGTCCATGCTGTACGTGGCCCGCACCCTCTACCCGGACGACCTGCGCTGGTGGGGCCCCGACCTGTTCATGGACCACCTGTGGGGCTCCGACACCCTGACCCGCAGCCTGGACGCCGGCGAGGACCCCCGGGGCCTCTGCCCGCCGCCGGGAAAGCCGGAAGGACGACTCATCTACGACTGACATCACGCCAGATCGCGCCGGTAGAGCCAGAAGACGCGTTCCGCTCGCGCGCCCACGGCGTGCGAGTAGAACCGCAACGGCCCCACCCACCCGATCTGGGCGCTGGACTGTCCAGCGGCCCGCTGGTCGGCCAGGCACCTGCGCAGCAGCACCCGTCCGACGCCGAGCCCGCGGGCGTCCGGGGAGGTCCCCATGGGCCCGAACCAGCCCGGCCGGGCGCCCCAGGCGGCGAAGCCCAGGACGTGACCGTCGCGCTCGGCGTAGTGCAGGCCGGCCGCGTGGGCGGCCTCCCAGGCCCAGCGCTCGTTCCACTGCTCCCGGACGAACGCGGCGACGTGCGCGCGGGCCGGGTGGTCCGCGGTGTCGCCGGCCGCGTGCACGCGCACGCCGGACCGCTCCAGCCGCGGCAGGTCGTCCTCCACCGACAGGTCGGTGCTCAGGTCGGCCGTCATGTTCCAGGCGATGTCGTAGCGCTCGTAGCCGAGGCTCTCGGCCAGGCAGGCGGCCGCGGTGTAGCGTACGTCGATGCCCGGCCAGAGGTAGCACGGCGGGTTGCCGGCGAAGCGCGTCTGCCGCGCGCCCTGGCCCCTCAGCCACTCCTCGGCGGCCCGCACCAGCGCCCGCCCGCGCCCCCGCCCCTGCGCGGAGGGGTGCACGGCCAGCAGGTCGATGTGCCCGACCGCCGGGTCCGTGGCCGACAGGGACGCCATCACCACGCCGCCGTCGGTGGCCAGCGCGCTCCAGCGCCGCTCCGCGGGCGGGCGCGACAGGTAGCCGACCAGGCGGGCGGCCTCCGCGGCGTCCAGCGTCAGCGCGGCGGCGGCGACCTCGGCCGCCTCGGCGAGCCCGGACCCGCTGACGGACCCTGAAACGGCCCCGGTGGCGGACCCTGCGGCGGGCATGAAGGCCCGCACGGCGTGGGACATCACACCTCGCTCATCGGGCGGGCGATCACGCTGCGGCGCTCGGGGTAGAAGCACGCGTGCTCCTGCGGCACCCCTTCGGTCAGCTGCAGCAGCGGCCGCTCGCTCGTGCACCGCTCGCCCCTGAACGGGCAGCGACGGGCGAACAGGCAGCCCTCGTCCGCCTGGCTCTCGTCCAGCGACTCCAGCGGCGTCACCGGCTGCTCGCCGGGCTGCTCCAGCCCGTGCAGCACCGGGATCGCCGACAGCAGCGACTGCGTGTACGGGTGCACGGGGTCGGCGATGACCGTGTCCACCGCGCCGCGCTCGACGACCTGGCCGCGGTAGATGACGTACAGCTCGCCGTCGTCGCCGATGTAGCGGGCGGTGGCCACGTCGTGCGTGATGAACAGCACGCTCACGCCGAGCCGCTCGCGCAGGTCCTTCAGCAGCGCCAGGATGCCCAGCCGCAGCGACACGTCGATCATCGATACGGCCTCGTCCGCGACGAGCATCTCCGGGTCGACGGTCAGCGCGCGGGCGATGACCACGCGCTGCCGCATGCCGCCGGACAGCTGGTGCGGGTAGCGCGACAGCACCGTGCCCGGGTCGAGGCCCACCAGCGACAGCACCTCGGCCGCCCGCTCCTCGACCCACGACCGCGACCGCCCGGTCTGCCCGGCCCGCAGGGACAGCGGGGCGAACAGGGTCTGGTGGATGGTCCTGGTCGGGTTCAGGGCCGAGTACGGGTCCTGGTGGATCAGCTGGATCTTGCGGAAGTGCGGCTGGCGCTGCTTCGGCTTGAGCGGCGACATGGAGACGCCGTCGATCAGGATCTCGCCCTCGTCGTACGTCTCCAGCCCGGCGATGATCCGGCCCAGCGTGGTCTTGCCGCACCCGGACTCGCCGATGAACGAGGCCGCGCCGCCCTTCGGGATCGCGAAGTCCACGCCGCGCAGCGCACGCACCTCGCGGGCGCCCAGCATCTTGCCGCGCTGCTTGAACGTCTTGACGACGCCGGTCCCAGTGATCATGCGAGCTCCTTCACGTTCGCGGTCACGGCGTGGCAGGCCACGATCCGCGACCCGTCGCCGGCCGCCAGAGGGTCGACGGTGTCGCACACGTCCATGCGCAGCGAGCAGCGCTCCCTGAACACGCACCCCTCCTTCGGCACGGTCGCCAGCGTCGGCGGCCGGCCGGGCAGCGCCCTGGCCTCGTCGATGTCGCCGACGAGCCGGGGGATGGCCTGGATCAGGCCCCTGGTGTACGGGTGCCGCGGCGAGCCGAGAACCTCCCTGGTGGGGCCCTGCTCGACCAGCCGCCCGCCGTACATGACGGCCAGCCGGTCGGCGACCTCGGCCACCACGCCGATGTCGTGCGTGATGACGAGGGTGGTGAGGCCGCGCTCCGCGTGCACCTCGCGGACGATCTTCAGGATGTTGGCCTGAGTGATCATGTCGAGGGCGGTCGTCGGCTCGTCCAGCACCACCAGGTGGGCGTTGAGGACCAGCGCCAGCATGATGCCGACCCGCTGGCGCATGCCGCCGGACAGCTCGTGCTGGTGCGAGTCGAGCACCCGGGCCCCGTCGAGGCCCATCCGGCCCAGTAGTTCCTTGGCCTCGCGCACCAGGCCGCGCAGGTCGTCGACGCCGTGCGAGCGGCCCAGGTCGAGCAGCTGCTTGCCGACCGTCTTGAGCGGGTTCAGGGAGTTCTGGGCGGCCTGGAACACGTACCCGATGTGCTTGCCCCTGGCCTTGCGCAGGTGCTCGCCCTTCATGCCGACCACGTCGCCGAGCCCGTCGATCTCGACGCTGCCCGCCGCGATCCTGCCCGGCGGCTGGACGGCGTTGAGCAGCGACAGGGCCATCGTCGACTTGCCCGAACCGGACTCGCCGACGATGCCGGTGATCGTGCCCGGCTCCAGGGTCAGGGTGACGTCCCTGACGGCGGGCAGCTCGCCCGCGGGGGTCTTGTAGACGACCGTGAGGCCGTCGATGCGCACTCCCGGCGCTGTCCGAGTCAGGTGGCCTCCGGACACCTGACTCAGAGTGCTGTGTCCGATGGTGCCCTCGTTTCGCTCGGTCACTGCTACTCCTCCCGCAGCCGGGGGTTGAAGATCTCGTCCATGGCGTCCACCACGAGCACGATGGCCAGCGTCAGCAACAGGATCGCCAGCAGCGGCCCGATGAGGAAGCCCAGCGCGCTCGGCACCTGGAGCGCGCCGGAACGGAACACGGCCGTGTTGAGCATCTGCCCCCAGTTGTTCGACTCGTACGGCAACACGCCCAGGAAGAACAGGCCGACCTGCGCGTAGACGCCGCCGGTGACCGCGATGAGCATGTTCATCGCGATGTACGGCGCCATGCTCGGCAGCAGTTCCTTGCCCACGATGTGCGTGGTGGGCAGGCCGAGCCCGCGCGCCGCCTCGATGAAGCCCCGCTCGCGCAGCGACAGCGTCTGCGAGCGCACCGCCCGCGCCACGCCGCCCCAGCCGAGCAGCCCCAGCACCAGGCCCATCTGGATCGCGCTGCTGAACTTCCACACCGTGGACAGCACCAGCAGCAGCGGCAGGCCGGGGATGGTCAGCTTCATGTCGGTGAGCCGCATGAGGACGTTGTCCCAGCGGCCCCGCTTGAAGCCGGAGAACAGCCCGATGCCGGTGCCCACGACCACGGTGATGACCGCGGTCACCAGGGCGGCCAGCAGCACGTACCGCGACCCGGTGACCACCAGGGCGACCACGTCCCTGCCCTGGTCGTCGGTGCCGAGCCAGTGCTGCCAGCTCGGCGGCCTGGTGATCTGGGTCGGGTCGAGGGGCAGCTGCGCGGGATAGAACATCGGCCCGAACACGCCCATGAAGACGAACCCGAGCACGAGCGCCACACCCACCATGCGGCTGGGCTTGCGCTTCATCACCCGCCAGACGCCCGCCCAGAAGTTGCGGCGCATGGCGGCGCTGGTCGAAGAGGTCTCGAGCAGGACACTCATGACGACACCTCCTCCCCGCTGCGGACCCGCGGGTCGATCGCGGAGTAGAACAGGTCGGCGAGGATGTTCGCCACGATGATGGACACCGTGATCAGCAGGAACGCCCCGCCCATCAGCGCGTAGTCACGCATGGTGATGCTGTCGAGCAGCAGCAGCCCGAGTCCCGGATAGTTGAAGATCCGCTCGATGAACACCGCGCCGCCGAGCAGCAGCCCGAGCGACAGCGCGAGGATCGTGAACAGCGGCAGGATCGCGTTGCGCGCGATGTAGCGGAAGATGATCGACCGCTTCATCCCGCGCAGCTCCGCCGCCAGGATGAAGTCGTCGCCGAGCACCGTCACCACGCTCGACTTCATCGCCAGGATCCATCCGCCGTAGGCCGCCAGCGCGTACGTCAGCACCGGCAGCACCGCGTGCTGGGCCAGCGAGCCGATGTAGCCGGCGTTGAACCCGGGCTCGAACAGGATGTCCACAGGCCCGTCGGCCGGCAGGATCGGGATCAGCGTCGCGAAGACGGCGCTGAGCAGCAGCCCCAGCACGTACTGCGGGACGCCGTGCAGCAGCGATCCCGAGATGGCCAGGACGTCGCCGAGCTTGCCCGAGCGCTTGATGGCCGCGTAGACGCCCATCAGGATGCCGACCAGGAAGCTGAGCAGCGTTCCCGCCAGCACCGGTAGAACGGTCCACTTGGCCGCCTCGCCCAGCACCTGGGTGACCGGCGCGCCCGCGTGGGTGACCGACTGGCCCAGGTCGAAGCGGAGCAGGCCCGACATGTACTGGGTGTACTGCTCCCACAGCGAGCCCCTGGGCTGGAACCCGTAGAGCACGCGCGTCGCCTGCTCGGCTGCCTGCTGATCCATGCCCTGCTGGACCAGCTTCTGGACGTTCGCGGCCACCGGGTCGCCGGGGATGCTCCTGACGATGAAGAAGCTGATCGTGGCTACGACGAGGATCATGACGACCCCGCGGGCCAGGTGGCCCGCGAGTCGCCGTGCGATGACTACCATAGGCTCTTTCTCTACTGCTTCGCCTTGATGAGGCCCAGCTGGATCCAGACGCCGGCGTTCAGGCGGAGCAGGTCACTGTCCTGCTCCGGCCAGCCGGTGAAGCGGCTGGTGTTGGTGAACTGCGTGTTGACGTAGTCCCAGAGCTGGATGGCCGGCAGGTCCTGGTTGGCCGTCTTGGCGAGCTGCGCCATGATCGGCTTGGCCTGCTCGGGAGTGGCCGCGTTCAGCTTGGCCGTGAGCTCGCCCGGGTTGACCTTGCCCACGCCCTCGACGTCGATCTCCTCCGCGCTGCCCATCCAGTTGCCGGCCTTGCCGGGCGCGCTGTGCGCGACCTTGCCGGCGACGTTGGTCCAGCCGTTGGAGGCGCCGTAGAGGCGCTGGAAGATGTCGTACGGCGCGGGGCCGAGCGCCATCAGCCAGAGGCCGACGTCGTACTTGCCTTCCGCTATCTCCGACAGGTAGACGGGGAAGTCGGCGACGGTCACGACCTCGGCGTCCACGCCGCCGGCGATGAGCTGGCTCTTGATGTTCTCCTCGGCGGAGATCCAGTCGGAGAACGGCGCGGGCGCGTGCATGGTGAGCTTCCACGGCTTGCCGTCGGCCAGCGTCCACTTGCCGCCCGTCTTCTTCAGACCGGCCGCCTTGAACTCCTCCTCCGCCTTGGCCACGTCGTGCTTGTACGGGTTCAGGCTGGCCAGCTCGGAGCCGATCCACTCCTGGGCGGGCTTCTGGTGGATGCCGGAGGTCGTCACGGCAGGCGTGCCGCCCTCGGGCGAGGCCACCTTGGTCACCTGGTCACGGTCGATCAGGTAGGCCAGGCCGCGCCGCACGTGCACGTTGTCGTACGGTTTCTTCGACTGGTTGAAGGCCATGCCGACGGCCACCGGCGAGAAGCCCCTGATGACGTTGGAGCCGGGGGCGTTCTTGATCCGGGTCATGACGTCGGTGGGCATGGCCGTGAAGCCCGCCTGGTCGAGCTTGCCGGCGCTCAGGTAGTTCCAGATCTGCTCGTTGCCGTTGTAGTTGAGGAGCTTCACCTGCGCCGGCGCGACGTTCGCGGCGTTGTAGAAGTTCTTGTTCTTGACCAGCAGGGCCTCGCCCGGGTTCACCCGCTCCAGCGTGAACGGGCCGGCGGAGACGTCCTTCGGCGGCGCGAAGGCGAGCACCTTCTGGCCGATGGCGAGGATCTCCTCGCGGGCCTTGTCGGCGTCGGCGCCGGTTTCCCTGGCGGCCTTCAGCTTGTCCCAGAAGTCGGCCGGCAGCAGGCTGCTCCAGACGTGCGCGGGCACGACCCAGTTGTCCATGATGCCGCGGGCGAACTTCATGCTCGGGTTCTTCATGTCCTGGGAGACCTTGACGGTCTTCTGGTCGACCACCTGGACGTCGGACGCCACGCCCGCCGCGCCCGGCGTGACCGCGAACGCGGTGCTGCCGGTGGTGGAGGCCAGCCCGAGAGAGAGCTTGACGTCATCGGCCGTCACCGGCTTGCCGTCGGACCACTTGGCGTTCGGCTGGATGTGGATGGTGATCGAGGAGTTGTCGGGAGCGACCTCCCAACTGGCGGCGATACCTGGGTAGAACTGGTTGGGATCGGTCAGGTGGTTCTTGACCCAGCCCAGCTTCATCGCGTTGTAGCCCAGGAAAGAGTTGCCCTTGGGCGCCCATGGGTTGGCCGGGCCGCTCGCGTCGAGGCCGGGCTTGAGCACGTCGACCGTGGTGAAGAGCCCGCCCCCGCCGCCCGAGCCGCCGGAACTGTTGGTGGAACCACCGCTGCACGCCGCTGTCGCGGTGGCAAGGCCCAGCAACGCGACTACCGCTGCCAGTCGTTTCATTTGCCGCTCCGGGGAGTGTTCGGACCTGTCGAAGATCTCTGTAGGGATTGACCGGACACTACGATCGTGCCTCACTCGCGTCAATAATCTCCAGAGGTTGTGAGGCTAATGTAACTTTCCTTCATCAGTGTGCGGAGTGGAGCTAAGCGCCGTCAAGTAAAACGTCATTCCATTACCAAGACGGCAGCCCCTCTGACCTGGTCGTTCGCCAGATCAGTGAGCGCCTGGGCAGCCTCTCCGAACGGGTAGAGGCTCGTCGCCACGCGTGGCGGGTGTGCCAGCGCCAGCTCCAGATAGGCGCGCCCATCGGCCCTGGTGTTGGCCGTGACGCTGCGGAGTGTGCGCTCCTGGAAGAGGTGCCTGTCGTAGTTCAGGACGGGCACGTCAGTCAGGTGGATGCCGGCGATGGCCAGCGTGCCGCCACGGTCGAGCGCTTCGAGCGCTGCTGGGACCAGGGTACCTACCGGCGCAAATAGGATGGCCGCGTCCAGCGGCTCGGGCGGTTCGTCCCCGGCGGAGGCGGCTCCCAGCTCCAGCGCGAGCGCCCTGGAGGCCGCGGATCTGGTCACCGCGTGCACGACCGCGCCCCGGGCGATGGCGGCCTGCGCGGTCAGGTGCGCGGAGGCGCCGAACCCGTAGATCCCCAGCCGCCCGCCCGGCGGCAGATCGCAGCGCAGCAGCGCCCGGTAGCCGATGATCCCGGCGCACAGCAGCGGCGCCAGCCGCTCGGCGGGCACGTCGCCGGGCAGCGGATAGACGTAGTCGCGGGGCGCGGTGAGGTATTCGGCGTACCCGCCGTCGGCGTCCCACCCCGTGTAGCCCGAGGAGGGGCAGAGGTTCTCCATGCCCCTCAGGCAGTATTTGCACGCGCCGCAGGTGGAGCGCAGCCAGGCCACCCCCACCCGCTCGCCCGTGCCCTCGACGCGCCCGACGACCTGATGGCCGGGCGTGGTCCGCGGCCGGCGCGGCAGGAGGTCGCCCTCCGCCAGGTGCAGGTCGGTACGGCACACGCCGCACGCCTCGACCCGCACCAGCACCTCGCCGGGGCCCGGCTCGGGCACGTCCCGCTCGACGGGCTCCAGCGGCCGCGTCGCCATCGGCCCCGGCTCGGCCACGACCCACGCCCGCATGGTCACGACAGCCTGGCGTGCGCGAGCGTGGCGTAGAGCGCGGCGCCGTCGGCCAGGACGGCGTCGTCGAAGACGGCCTCGGGGGAGTGGTTGTAGGGCGCCGTGGCCGGGTCGCGGTCGGCCGGGCAGGCTCCCAGGAACACGAACGCGCCAGGCACCTCCTCCAGCACGTACGAGAAGTCCTCGGAACCCATCACGGGCTGCGGCGACACGAAATACCGCCCCGGGCCGAACAGCTCGTCGGCCGTCTTACCCACGAACGCCGCCTCGCTGTCGTCGTTCACCGTCACCGGATAGCCCATCCCGAACGACGCCTCGACCTCCAGCCCGTGCGCCGCCGCGATGCCCTCCACGACCTCCACCAGCCTGCGCTTGATCTTCGTCCGGTTGTCCTTGCTGAACGTGCGCACCGTGGCCTCGAACCTGGCCTCATCGGGGATCACGTTGTCCGCCGACCCGCCGTGGAAGCTGCCCACCGTCACCACGACCGGGTCGAACACGTCGAACCCCCTGGTCACCATGGTCTGCAGCGCCGTCACCATCTCGCAGCCCGCCGCGATCGGGTCCAGCGACCGGTGCGGGCTGGAGCCGTGCCCGCCGCGCCCCTTGACCGTCACGAGGAACGTGTCCGCCGCCGCCATGATCGGCCCCGGCCGCGACGCGAACAGCCCCGGCGGCAACATCGCCGACACCACATGCATCCCGTACGCGGCCACGGGCCGCGCGCCCGCCGCGTCGAGCACCCCCTCGGCGATCATGTGCTTGGCGCCCTCGAAACCCTCCTCGCCCGGCTGGAACATGAAGATGACGTCACCGGCGAGCTCCTCCCGACGCGCGCTCAGCAGCCGCGCCGCCCCCGCCAGCATCGCGGTGTGCAGATCGTGGCCGCACGCGTGCATCTGGCCGGGCAATTGGGAGACGTACGGCAGGTCGTTCTTCTCGGCCACGGGAAGCGCGTCCATGTCCCCGCGCAGCAGCACGGCCGGTCCCGGCCGGCCGCCCCGCAGCACGGCGGTGACGGAGCTGAGCGAGGTGCCCGTCCTCACCTCCAGCGGCAGCCCGTCCAGCGCGGCCAGGACCTTCTCCTGCGTGCGCGGCAGGTGCAGGCCGAGCTCCGGGGTGGTGTGCAACGAGTGCCTGAGCTGGATGAGCTCGTCCCGCATGTCACGGGCGGATTCAGTGAAGGACATGAGGAACATTGTTCATCGACCGGGCAGGAAGTCGATAAGGCGCGCTCGGTACGATGTCCGGGTGACTCAGCGTAAACGGATCGACTCCTGGCTGTCCGACATGGACGGCGTTCTCGTCCACGAGGGTCGTCCGATCCCCGGTGCGGACGAATTCATCAAGCGGCTCAGAGAGTCGGACAAGAAGTTCAGAGTGCTGACGAACAACTCGATCTACACTCAGCGCGACCTGTCGGCGCGCCTGGCCGGGGCGGGCCTGGAAGTGCCCCCGGAGTCCATCTGGACCTCCGCCCTGGCCACCGCCCAGTTCCTCGACGACCAGCGCGCGGGCGGCTCGGCGTACGTCATCGGCGAGGCGGGCCTGACGACGGCGCTGCACGAGGTCGGCTACGTGCTCACCGACCTCGACCCCGACTACGTCGTGCTCGGGGAGACCCGCACCTACAGCTTCACGCAGATCACCCGGGCCATCCGCCTCATCGAGGGCGGCGCCCGCTTCATCGCCACCAACCCTGACCCCATCGGCCCCTCCACCGAGGGCTCCCTGCCGGCCTGCGGCGCCGTGGCCGCCCTCATCACCAAGGCCACCGGCGTCGCCCCCTACTTCGTCGGCAAGCCGAACCCCCGCATGATGCGCAGCGCGCTCAACGAGATCGAGGGCCACAGCGAGACGACCGCCATGATCGGCGACCGCATGGACACCGACATCGTGTCGGGCATGGAGGCGGGCCTGTTCACGATCCTGGTCCTCACGGGCGTGACCCAGCGCGACGAGATCGACCGCTTCCCCTACCGTCCCTCGCTGGTGGTCGACTCGGTCGCCGACCTCATCGACCTCATCTGAACCTGACCCCTTCTGACAGGTACGGGTGGCACCCTTGGACGCCATGACCCGCGTTTACCTGGAGATTGGCCCGAAGAAGGTCTTCGCCTGCTCGCTCGACTGGCCCGGCTGGTGCCGGGTCGCCAAGGGCGAGGAGGCGGCCCTCGACCTGCTCATGGACTACGTCCCCCGCTACGGCGCGGTGGCCGCGCGGGCCGGGCTGGACTTCTCGCCGGGTGACCCGGTGGTCGTGGCCCGCGTTCCGGGCAGCGACATCACGGACTTCGGTGCCCCGTACACCGTGCCCGACCTGGACCAGGAGCCCCTGCCGGCGTCCGAGGCGGCCCGCGGGGTCGCCCTCCTGCGGGCGGCCTGGGCCATGTTCGACGAGACCGCCGCCACCTCGCCCGAGGACCTGCGTAAGGGCCCGCGCGGAGGCGGCCGCGACCTGTCGGGGGTCGTCAGGCACGTCGAGGAGGCCGAGCGCGCCTTCGCCAGGAAGGTGGACGTGCGGCACAAGCCTTACAAGGAGCCCGGCGACCGGGACGCGATGCGGACGGAGCTGGCCGACGTGCTGTCACGCGCCTGGGAGCCGCCCCAGACGACCGGCTGGCCGCCCCGCTACGCGCTGCGCCGCATCGCCTGGCACGTCATCGACCACCTCTGGGAGATCGAGGACCGCCGCTAGCGTCTTGACCCCGCCCGGCAAAGAATCAGCCCCGATTTCGTCGAGGTCTGGCCAAAATTGCTCACCGACTGCAACCATGTGGTGACCGAAAGCGGTCGTCGAGGGGGACGGCCGCACCATCAGCAAGCGAAAAGGTAAACCCGTGGACGTACAGGCGGAGATTCACGACTTGAAGCTCCGTGTCGATGGGCTCGAGGCGTGCGACCGGCTCGGCGACGCCACGCCGGGGGGCGGCGGGGAGCTGGACCTGCTCCGTGAGATCAACGACCGCGCCAAGCGCCTGGAGACGCAGCTCGCCGCCATGAAGGCCGAGACGGCGACGGCCCGCACCGAGACGATCGAGCAGTTCGCGGCCGTCGACGTCGAGATCGCGGCCATCCGGCGGGAGATCAACACCCACCTCGCCGTGGCCGCCGGGGATGACGAGGACTACATCCCGACGCAGATCGCCGACGAGTTCGCGAGCGTCCGGGCCGAGATCGCGCAGGAGTTCAACGCCATGCGGTCCGAGCTGCTCGACCTGGGCATCAAGCTCGATCGCCTGCTCAAGAAGGACTACATGTGACGCTCAGCCGGGCCGGTGCTCCCGCTCCCAGGCGAGCGGGTCGACGACCTCCGTCGGATACGCGGCCATGAGCTCGGCCGAGATCCGGCCCCGCTCCTCGTCCGTGACCCCGCCGGTCGCGCCGCCCATCGCCCCGCCGGTCGCGCCGCCGGTCGCGCCGCCCGTCGCCCTGCCCGTCGCCCTGCCCGTCGCCCTGCCCGTCGCTCCGGCCATCGCCCGGCTCAGCTCGTCGAAGTAGCCGAGGTAGAGGTCGGGGGTCATGACGGCGAGGAATCGCGCCGGCACGTCGCCGGCGTTGCCGAACGTGTGCGGCACGCCGACCGGCACGAGCACCCAGTCGCCCGCCCCGGCGCGCACCACGCGGGTGCCGGAGGTGAACTCGATCTCGCCGTCCAGCACGAACCACGCCTCCTCGTGAGCGCGATGGAGGTGCTGGAGCGGCGCGCCGAAGTCGGGCTGGATCACCATCTCGGCGACCATGAGGTTTCCCCGGGTGCGGGAGCCGTCCTCCTTGACCGTCATCACCGCTTTGCCGCCCAGCGCCAGGGCCCGCCCGGCGCCGGACACCACGAGGTTCATGTCCATGCTTCAGCGTCTCAGGCGATCCCCGGTGGCGCCACTAACCGGAGGTGAGGCCGTCGGCGCGGTCCAGGAGGGCGCGCCGTTCGGCTCCGGGGGAGACGAGGGCGGCCGCCCGGCGGAACAGCGCGGCGGCGTGGTCGCGGTGACCGAGGCGGGCCGTGAGGTCGGCCTGCGCGGCGACGGCCAGCGGATAGTCCTTCAGCGCGCCGGTGGCGAGCACCTGGTCGATCAGCGCCAGCCCGGCCGCCGGGCCGTGCGCGTAGCCGTGGGCCACCGCGCGGTTGAGGGCGATCACCGGTGAAGGGTGCAGCTCCACGAGCTCGTCGTACCAGCGGGCGATGGCCCGCCAGTCCGTCGCGTCCGGTTCCGGCGCGGTCGCGTGACAGGCGGCGATGCGCGCCTGCAGGACGTAGGGGCCGTCGGCCGGCGCCGCCGCCAGCGTCCGCAGCCCTTCGTGGATCGCCGCGCGGTCCCAGCGGGCGCGATCCTGCTTGTCGAGCGTGAGCAGGTTGCCCCGGCCGTCGCGGCGGGCCTCGCGCCGGGAGTGCTGGAACAGCAACAGCGCCAGCAGTCCGGCCACCTCGGACTGGTCAGGGAGCAGCTGGTGGAGCAGGCGGGCCAGCCGGACCGCCTCGTCGGCGAAGCCGGGCTCGCCGTCGGGGTCGTAGCCGCGGGTGAAGAGCACGTACAGGACCGCCAGCACGCCGGGCAGGCGCTCGGCCAGCGCCGGGCCGCTCGGGACGAGGTACGGGATCCGCGCGTCCGCGATCTTCGTCTTGGCCCGGGTCAGCCGCCGCGTCATGGTCGCGTGGGGGACCAGGAACGCCCGCGCGATGTCGGCGGTCGGCACCCCGCAGACGGTCCTCAGCGTGAGCGCCACGCGAGACTCCAGGGCCAGCGCCGGGTGGCAGCAGGTGAAGATCAGCCGCAGGCGGTCGTCCACGACCTCCTCCTCCGGGTCGTCCGCGGCCGGGGCGGTGGGCGGGAGCTCCGCCAGCTCGTGCAGCTTGCGGCGCTCGACGGACGCGCGGCGCAGCACGTCGGTGGCGCGGTTGCGGGCCACGGTCATGAGCCAGCCGCCGGGGTTGTCCGGCACGCCGTCCCGCGGCCACCTCTCCAGGGCCTGCGCGAGCGCCTCCTGGGCGCTGTCCTCGGCGAGCGTCCAGTCGCCGGTGACGCGGATCAGGGTGGCGACGATCCGGGTGCAGGCGTCCGCGCCGACCGCCGCGACAACCTCCGCGGCAGTCCCGGCCCTGGCTCCCGCGCCGGTCCCTGCGATGGCCGCCACGCCGGTTTGCGCGCCGGTTTGCGCGCCCGCCCCCGCGACGGGTTGTGCCGCCGCGCCCGCCCCCGCGGCGGGCTGTGCCGCCGCGGGGGAGCGCGCCGCGCGTCGCGTCGTCACCGGCCGGCGAACGGCCGCAGCTCCAGCCGCCCGTAGCGGGCCATCGGGTGCGCCCGCGCCACCTCGATCGCCTCGTCGAGATGGGCGCACTCGAGGATGTCGTAGCCCACGATCACCTCCCTGGTCTCGGCGAACGGCCCGTCGGAGACCAGCAGCTCGCCGTTGCGGACGCGGACCGTCGTGGCGGCCGACACCGGCCCCAGCGCGTCGCCGTCCAGCCGCCGGCCGCGGCTGTCATTGTCGGCCACCCACTTGTCGATGTCCTCGCTGCCGGTCGAGTCCGTGTCCGGTTCGGCGTCGGTGCAGACGAACATCATGTACTTCATCGATCGCTCCTCGCGTGTCGTGCTGTCACCAGCATGACGAACGGGCTCCCCGGATCCGGACACCACCCGGAGCATCTCTCTCAATCCGGACTCTCTACCCAAAGCCGACCCTAAACCCGGTAACCACCTCCATATCGCCAACGCGGGACCAATGAAATCTTGCGCGACAACAAGGGATTCCAGCCCGCAACGTTCTCGATTTCCGCGCGGCGCACGACTACGCTCAAGGCTTCGTTGGGCGATTGTTCGCGTATTCCGTAGGAAAAACCTTGCTACGTAAATATGGCGCTGCAAATTGCCCGAAGGGAGACTATTGGCTTTTTGGGGGGATTAGATCGACTATCTCCATGTCGATCCAGTCAAACTAGCTTATTTCCGGAGAAGTAGTGGCTGTTAGCGTTGGGGGCCACCGCTGGGTCAGGCGGTGGGGAGGGCAGCAGAGGTCCAGGCTCTGGAAGGCTGTCCAACCACTTGGCCTGATCTGTATCGATCTGCTGTGCATGGCGTTCGCCGCGGCCAACGCCGGCCAGGCGGTGCCGCGCATCGCGCTCGCGGGAATCCTGGTCGTCGCGATATGCGGCCTCGGCCGCGTGTACGCGCCGCGCGTCCTGCCCTCCAGTCTGGACCGGGGCTTCTGGCTCGCCGGGGCGGGACTCGTGGGCGCGCTCGCCGCCTTCCGGGAGACGGCGTCGCTCATCGTGGTCGTCCTGGTCGCGCTGCTCTTCACCTTTCTCGCCGTGTGCGGCAGAAGCGTCCTCTATTTCCTGATCCGCAGGGCACGCCGGCGCGGAAGGGCCGTGCCCGCCCTGGTGGTCGGCGCGGGGGCGCACGGTCACCGGCTGGCGCGGGATCTGCTCGCCTACCCCGAGTACGGCCTGCTCCCGCTCGGCTTCCTGGACGAGACGCCCGGCGAGGAGCCGTGCGTCCCCGTGCTCGGCAGGCCCGGCGACGTCGTCCGCGTCGTCCAGAACCACGGGGTGCGCGCGGTGGTCATCGCCGGGCAGGGCCAGCAGTCGATCGCCAGGACGGCGAGGTCGCTCGGCTGCGACGTCTACCTCGCGCCCGACCTGGGAGAGCTCATCATCGACTTCGTGACGCTGCGCGAGCACGTACGCGGCTTCCCGCTCGTGCGGATGCGCCCGGAGGCGCAGCGCGGCCTGTCCTGGCCGCTGAAGCGGGCACTGGACATCGCGGTCGCGCTGGCCGGCCTCGTCGTCAGCGCGCCGATCCTCGCGGTCTGCGCGGCCCTGATCCGGGTGGAGACCGGCCCCGGGGTGCTGTTCCGGCAGCGGCGCGTGGGCTACCGGGGCGAGCCGCTCGAACTGATCAAGCTCCGGACGCTGAAGCCCGCGGACGCGCACGAGTCCGAGACCCTGTGGAGCATCGCCCACGACAGCCGGATCGGGCCGGTGGGCCGGCTGCTGCGCAAGGCCTCCTTCGACGAGCTTCCCCAGCTCTGGAACGTTCTCAAAGGGGACATGAGCATCGTCGGCCCGCGGCCCGAACGCCCGCACTTCGTCAAGAAGTTCTCCCGGACGGTCCCGGGCTACGGCCTGCGCCACCGGATGCCGGTCGGCATCACCGGCTGGGCCCAGATCCACGGGCTGCGCGGTGACACCTCGATCGAGGACCGCGCCCGGTTCGACAACCACTACATCGACGGATGGACCCTTCGAGCCGATCTCAAGATCATGCTGCAGACGGTGTGGTCCCTGCTGCGGCCGGGCGGGGGCTAGACATGCGCGCCCTCTGCCGGCGGCCCAGTCTGGCGGCCGCCGCCACCGTGCTCCTGACCTGCCTTCCGGCGGGTCGCCAGGACCCGTCCTCGGGCGTCCAGGTGACGGCCGCCGACCTGGCCTCGCTCCTGCTGGTCGCCATCGCGGCGACCCTCGTGCTCGCGAGCCGGTCGACACGCCCGCTGCCCGGCCCTGCAGTGCCGTCCGCCCGTGCCCTGGCGGTCGCCTCCGCCGTGGTGCCCGCGCGGGCGTTGTCGGTCGTCTCCGCCGTGGTGCCCGCGCGGGCCCTGGTGCTCGCTCCCGTCGCGGGAGCGGCCGGGATCGCAATGCTGGCCTCCCCCGACGTCCTGGCGAGCCTGCCTGGCCACGTCAGGTACCTCCAGGTGTTCGTGCTGGTCCCGCTGGCCGTCCTGGTGGCGGTCCGGGACCGTACCGACACCCTGATCGTGGGCGGGGCGCTCGCCGGGGCGGCCGCCCTGCAGGGCCTGGTCGGCTGCGTCCAGGCGCTCACCGGCACCGGCGCGTCGTACGCCGGGGAGCGGGTACGGGCCGTCGGCACGTTCGGCGCGCTCGACGTCATGGGCATGGCGAGCGTGGTCAGCTACGGCGCGATCATCCTGCTGGCGGCCGGCCTGGCCTGGCGGGGCGGGCGCCGGGCCGCCGCGCTCGGGGCCGCCGGCCTGCTCTGCGTGCCGCTCGCCCTGTCGCTCAGCCGCGGCGCCTGGCTCGCCCTGCTGGGCGCTTCGCTGGTCGTGCTCTTCGTGCACAGCCGGGCGCTGGCGGCCAGGGTGATCCTGCTCGGCGCCGCGGCGGCGACCGTGCTGGCCCTCGGCCCGGGCGCGGGCTCTGACCTGCTGGGGCGGCGGCTGGCCTCCATCACCTCCGCCGTCTCGCAGCCCGACCAGTCGGTGAGCGACCGCTACAGCCTGTGGCTCACCGCCACGAGGATCTGGCTGGATCACCCGCTGACCGGGGCCGGGCCGCGCAGGTTCGCTGAGCTGCGCGACGCCTACGCGCCGATCGAGCTGTCCTCCGGCAGCGACACCGACGACCCGGTGAACGGCTTCCGGCGCCTGCCGCTGCTCTCCCCGCACAACATGTACCTGCTGACGCTCAGCGAGCAGGGCCTGCTCGGGCTGGCCGCGCTGTGCGCGTGCTTCGGGTCCATGGCCTGGTGGGCCGTGCGGGCGGCCGTGCCCGCCGCGGCCGGGCTGCTGGCCTGGCAGAGCATCGACTTCCTCTACGGCGACATCGGCGGGCCTTCGACCGTGGTCACGTCCGTCGTCCTGGGGCTGGTCCTGTCGCTCGTCGCCCGGCCGTCGTCGACGGGCTGGGCGAGCGGGGCTCCGGCCGCGCTGGGCGTGGCACGATGACCCCGTCCACCTCACAGGCCACCTCGCCCATGGCGCGGGCCGTCGGCGTCACCGCCCTGCTGACCGGGCTGGGCTCGCTGCTCGGCTTCGTCCGCGACCTGCTGATGGGCCGCTTCTTCGGCGCCGACGCCGGCACCGACGCCTTCCTCGTCGCCTGGACGATCCCGGAGACCGCCGCGCCCCTGCTGATCGAAGGGGCGATGGCGTTCGTGCTGGTCCCGCTGTTCAGCCGGGCCATGGAGGCGGGCGACGACCTGAGGGGCCTGGTGTCGTCGACGCTGCCGTACCTGTGTCTCGGGCTGCTGGCGCTGACCGCGCTGGCCGTCGCGGGCGCGCCGTGGCTGGTCGGCGTGCTCGCCCCCGGGATCCGACGGCCCGACCTCGCCGTGGACTGCATGCGGGTGGCGTCGGTGACGATCCTGACGTTCGGGCTGGCGGGGTATCTGAGCGCGGCGTTGCGGGCGCACCAGGCGTTCGCGCCGCCGGCCGCCATCTACGTGGCCTACAACCTGGGGATCGTCACCTGCGTGTGGGCCCTGCGCGACCAGGGCGCGTACGCGGCGGCGATCGGGGTGGCCGCGGGCGGGGCGGGCATGGTGCTGGCCCAGGCCCCGGCGTTCGTCCGGCGCTTCGGGCCGCCCCGGCGGCCCACGCGCGGCGTGCCGCTGCCGATCGGCGCCTTCCTGCCGATCGCGGTCTTCACGCTCGCCCGCCAGAGCCAGGTCTTCGTCGAGAGGTTCGTCGGCTCGAATCTCGCCGAAGGATCGATCTCGCACCTCAACTACGCGCAGAAGATTGCCCAGGTGCCGATGGTCCTGTCGCTGATCGTGGCGACGGTGAGCTTCCCGCAGCTCGCCCGCGCCCTCGCCGCGGGCGAGACCGCGCGGGCGCGGCGCAGGCTCGCCGACGACCTGGTCTCCGCCTCGGCGATCGTGCTGCTCGCCACCGCGGCGCTGCTCGTCTGCGCCCCGGACGTCGTGGCCCTCCTGCTGCAGTACGGCGCGTTCACCGAGGCCGACACCGCCGCCACCGCGCGGATCATGCGGGTGTACGCGCTGGGTCTGCTCGGCCAGGCCGTGGTCGGGGTCGCCTGCCGCGTCTACTTCTGCACCGCCCGCGCGTCCTGGTACCCGGCTCTCGCGATGGGCGCTGGGCTGGCCGCGACCGTCGTGCTGGCCCGCCCCGAGTGGGGCGTGACGGGAATCGCCGCGGCGAACGCGGCCGGGATCACGCTGACCGCCGCGCTGCTGCTCGCGGGACTGCGGCGGCAGGGCGTCGCCCTGCCCGTCCACATGGCGCCGGCCCCGCTCGGGGGCCTGCTGCTGGCCGCCGCGGCCGCCACCGGCGCGGGCTGGGGCGCGCGGACGCTGCTGGCGGGCCTGCCGCCGCCGATCGTCCTGGCGTCGACCGGCGCCGCGATCGCCGTCACCTTCTGCGCCGTCGCGGCCCTCTCGGGAGCCGCGGCCACGCTCACCGACACCACCAAGATCACCCAATTGATCAGGATGCGAGGTCGCTCATGACCGCCATGCCGCTGGTGCTCATGTACCACTCCGTGGACAAATACGACAGCGACCCGCTTCATGTCACGGTCTCGCCCGACCGCTTCGCCCGGCAGATGCGCTGGCTGGCCCGGCGCGGCCTGTCCGGGGTCTCGATGCTGGAGCTCACGCGTGCCCGCAGCACGCGCGGCCTGGTCGGGCTCACCTTCGACGACGGGTACGGCGACTTCCTCAGCGAGGTCGTGCCCGTCCTGCGCAAACACGGGTTCACGGCCACGGTCTTCGCGGTCACCGGCCTGATCGGCGAGCACAACGCCTGGGACGCCGGCTCCCCGCGCAAGCGGCTCATGGACGCCGAGGGCCTGCGCTGGGCCGCGCGGCAGGGCATGGAGATCGGCTCGCACTCGGCCGGGCACTACTCGCTGTCCGGGCTGCGCGACGACGAGCTCCGGCAGGAGGTGGCCGGCAGCAAGGCGGTGCTGGAGGACCTGCTGGGCCGCCAGGTGAACGGGTTCTGCTACCCGTACGGGCACGTCAACGCCCGCGAGCTGGACGCCGTCCGCGAGGCGGGCTACTCCTACGCCTGCGCCATCTGGAAGTCCGAGCTCACCGGGACGTACGCGCTGCCGCGCACGTACGTGGGCGAGCGGGACGGCGCGCTGCGGCTGCACGCCAAGCGGGCGCGGCACCGGGTCCGGTGGGGCTGGTGAAGGTCCTGCACGTCATCACCGGCCTGGCCGCGGGCGGCGCGGAGCAGCAGCTGCGGTCCCTGCTTCCGTACCTGCGGGCGCGGTGCGAGGTGGCGGTGCTCACCGGGCACGGGGTGGTGGCGGACGCCATCGAGCGCGCCGGCGTGCCCGTCCACCACGTCGGCATGCGCGGCAACCGGGACCTGCGCGCCGTCGGACGGCTGGCCCGGCTCATGCGCGGGCGCCGCTACGACGTGGTGCACACCCATCTGTACCGGGCCTGCGTGTACGGCAGGCTGGCCGCGCGGCTGGCGAACGTGCCGGCGATCGTGGCGACCGAGCATTCGATCGGGCGCGAGCACGTCGAGGGACGCCGCCTGACCCGCTCGATCAGGGCGCTGTACCTGGCCAGCGAGCTGCTCGGGCACCTGACCGTGGCCGTCTCGCCGACCGTGGCCGACCGGCTGTCGAGGTGGGGCGTGCCCCGCTCGCGCATCGTGGTGGTCCCGAACGGCGTCGACGGCGCGGCGTTCGGCTTCGACGCCGCCCTGCGCCGCCGCACCCGGGAGCGGCTCGGCCTGCCCGAGAGCGCGTTCGTGATCGGCGGCGTCGGCCGCCTGGAGCCGAGCAAGCGCTTCGACACGCTGATCAGGGCGCTGCCGCCGCTCGAACACGCGGTCCTGCTCCTGGTCGGCTCCGGCTCCTGCGAGCCGCGGCTGCGGGAGCTGGCCCGCGAGGCCGGGGCCGAGCACAGGGTGATCTTCGCGGGGGAGTCGCCCGACGTCGGTGCCCTGATGTCGGCGATGGACGTGCTGGCCGCGCCCTCGGTGGAGGAGACGTTCGGCGTGGCCGTCGTCGAGGCGCTCGCGTCCGGCCTGCCCGTCCTGTACGACACCTGCCCGGCCGTCGAGGATCTGCCGCCCGGCTCGGCCCCGGGAGCACGACGCGTCGCGGCGGACCGGCTCGCCGCGGAGCTGTCCGGCCTCGCCGCCCGCCCGCCGCTCAGGCTGCCTCCGCCCGAAGCCGTCCGGCTCTACGACGTCCGCCGCCAGGCGGACCAGCTGGAGCGGCTCTACCTGCGCCTGCTGGGCGCCGCACCCACCGAGGAGTGACGATGACATGGACCTGGGTCCGCATCACGGGCCTGCTCGTGCGATGGTGGCTTCCGCTGTCCCTGGCGTTCGGGGCGCTGGGCGGGACCGCCTACGCGCTGGCCCGCGACGCCGTCTACGCCGCCGAGGCCTACGTCGTGGTGGCCGGCGGCGACCCGGCGCAGGCGGCCGGCTTCGCCGCCGCCTACGCCCGGATCTCCAGTCATCCCGGGTTCCTCATCGGCGCCGCGGACGAGCCGGACAGCCTGCGGGCGGCGGCCTCGCCCGACGCCCCGCTGGTGCGGCTCACCTCCGTGGCGACCGGCGCGCGGGAGGCCGCCGACCGCGTCAACCGGGCGGCCGCCGGGCTGGTCGCCTACGCCAACGCCCATGCCGCCGACACCCGCGTGCGGCTGGCCCCCTTCGCCTCCGCGGTGCCCCCGCTCCGTCCCTCGTCCCCGCTGCCGCTGCTCAGCGTGGCCATCGGCGCCTGCGGGGCGGCCCTGGCGGCCGGCCTCGTACGGCTGGCCGCGCCGCAGGCCCGCCCCCAGGCGCGGCCTGAACCGGCGGCGCTGACCGGAGCGCCGGCATGAGGGCCGCCCGGCCGGGGACCTCGCGCGCGGGGCTCACGCTGCGGGTCGTCAGGGAGGGCGCGGAGCTGGCCGCGTTGTCGGCGGAATGGGCGGATCTGTACGCGCGCAGCTCGGCCGCCACGCCGTTCCAGACCTACGCCTGGCTCAGCTCCTGGTGGCGGGTCTACGGCACTCAGGGGCGGCTGCGGGTGTTCCTGGCGCACCGGGACGGACGCCTGGTCGCGGCGGCGCCGCTCAGGCTGGAGCACCGGCTCGGCTGCCGGGTGCTGACACCCGTCGGGGGAGCGCAGTCCGACTTCACCGACATCGTGGTGGACGACTCCGAGGGCGACGCGGGACTGCGCGAGCTGCGCGCCGGGCTGCTCGCCCAGCCCGGCTGGGACGTCATCGACCTGCCCGAGGCGCGGCCCGGCGCGGCGATCCGCCGCCTGGCCGAGATCTGGGACGGCAGGGCCTGGACGCTGCCCGCCTCCACCTGCCTCCAGCTGCCCGGACGCCCCATCGAGCAGGTCCTGGCCGGGCTCCAGGGCCGCCGGGCCCAGCACGTGCGGGCCGCGCTGCGCAAGCTCGACGCGCTGAACCTGTCGGTGACCGCGGTCGAGGCGGACCGGGTCAGGGCGGCGACGGCCGAGCTGCTGCGGTTGCACACCATGCAGTGGGAGAGCCGGGCGATCAACACCCAGCACACGCAGCCGCGCTTCCTCGACCACCTGGCCGGGGCCGCGCAGGCGCTGGTGGCCGAGAACCACGCGGCGCTGTGGGAGTACCGGGTGGACGGGCGGCTGCTGGCCTGCGACTTCTCGGTGATCGGCAAGGACTTCGTGGGCGGCTACCTGTACGGGGTCCACCCGGACCTGCGGGCCCGGGCCGACCTGATCACCATGCTGCTGCGTACCAACCTGGCGCTGACGCACCGGCTGGGCAAGCCCGTGCTCAGCATGCTGCGCGGCGCCGAGCCGCACAAGGCCAGGTGGGAGGCCGAGGCGGTGGTCAACCGGCGGGTGCTGCTCGGGCGCGGCACCCGCGCGGCCGCCTACGCCGCGATGGCGGGCGTGCGCAGGTCGGGCGGCGAACTGCTGAAGAGGCGCTGCCCGCGCCTGGCGCGGAGGATCTCGGCATGGCGATGAGGCCGGGCGTCCTGCACGTCACGCAGCCGGTGGACGGCGGAGTGGGTGCGTACGTGGCCATGGCCGCCGCCGACCAGGCACGGCGGGGCTGGCGGGTCGCGGTCGCCTGCCCGCCGCCCGATCTCCTGGCCGGCCCGCTGGCCGGCGAGCTGGACCGGCTGGGCGTGCCCCGGCTGGACTGGGCGGCCGGTCGCGCGCCCGGGCTCGGCGACGTCGTCCAGGCGGCGCGGTTGCGGCGGATCGTGCGCGAGTTCGGGCCCGACGCGGTGCACCTGCACTCGTCCAAGGCCGGGCTGGCGGGCAGGGCGGCGCTCAGGGGCCGGGTGCCCACGCTCTTCCAGCCGCACGGCTGGTCCTGGCTGGCCGCCCGGGGCGCCGTCGCCACCGCCGCGCTGGCCTGGGAACGGCTGGCCGCGCGCTGGGCCGACCGGGTGATCTGCGTGGGCGAGGGCGAGGCGGCGCTGGCCAGGCGGCACGGCGTGCCCGGCGACCTCGTCGTGGTGCGCAACGGCGTGGACCTGCGCCGCTTCAGGCCCGCCGGTCCGCGGGAGCGAGCCGAGGCGCGTGCCCGCCACGGCATCGCCGAGGACACGCCGCTGGCGGTCTGCGTGGGCAGGGTCACCCGCCAGAAGGGCCAGGACCTGCTGCTGTCGGCCTGGCAGCGCGTCGCCGCCCGCGACGGGCGGGCCCGCCTGGCCATCGTCGGCGACGGCCCGCTGCTGCGCACGCTGCGGTCGCGGGCCGTGCCCGGCGTCCACTTCGCCGGCGGCGTGACCGACGTCCGGCCCTGGTACGCCGCCGCCGACGTCGTGGTGCTGCCCTCGCGCTGGGAAGGCCTGCCGCTCACCGCGCTCGAGGCCCTGGCCACGGGCAGGCCCGTGGTCGCCTGCGCGGTGCCCGGGCTCACCGAGCTGGTGTCCGGGGGAGTCGGCGCGCTCGTTCAGCCGGAGGACGGCGCGGGGCTGGCCGAGGCGCTGCTGGTCAGGCTCGGGCAGCCCGCGCTGGCCGGCGCCGAGGGGGCGGCGG
>NZ_JBIEIS010000027.1:150606-175382 GCF_043496855.1 Nonomuraea sp. JJY05 | reverse complement strand
CGGGTGAGCCGTTCCGCCTGGCGCCAGGCAAGCTCTTGACGCTGATCACCTCGGTGGCGCAGCTGGCCGGGGCCCCCGGCGGGCCCGCCGGGCTGTCCCTGCCCGGCGGCGGTTCCGTGAACCTCGACGAGGACGGCGCCGACCTGCTGGTCAGGATCGAGCTGCGGGGCAGCGCGGGATCCGGGGCGGCGGTCGCGGCGGCCCTGATCCTCCGGGTCGCCCCCGGGCCGTCGGTGACGCCCCAGCTCGCCTTCTCGGCCAGCCGGACCGGACCGGCGGGGTCGGCGGCGGGTATCGAAGTGGAGGCCGGAACCGGGCTCCGGATCGGCGTCCGCCTCACCCCGCCGCCCGCCGGTTCGCCCGAGATCGTGATCCCGCTGTATCCCGAGACGCCGGGGCTGGGTGCGCTCAGTGCCATCGGTGCCCAGGCCGTGGAGTACGCGCTGCCCCGGTTGCTGAACGAGCTGCGGGCGCTCGCCGAGCCGGGCGACCCGGCCGACCCCCGCCTCAAGCAGCTGGCCACCGCGCTCAACGAACTCGTCGAAGCGCTCGACCTCACCGCACCGGACGGCACGATCTCCATCACGCAGCTACGGCTCCTCGCCTCGGCTCCGGCCGCCGAGCTGCAGGCCCGCTTCCGCAGATCCCCCGGCGCGGTCGTGGCTGCGGTGAAGTCCCTGGCCCGGGCGCTGATCGGGGATACGCCCGCCCAGCCGCCTGTCCTGTGGCGCAGTCCGGGCGGCCGGATCGTCGCCGACGTCGAGACCACCGCCGAGGGAGAGCCGCGCGTGAGCGTCACCACAGCCGGCCTGCACCCGCTGCCCGGCGTGGACGCCGACCTCTCGGTGGCCGTAACACCTTCAGGGCTGGAGCCCTCGCAGCTCAGCTTGGCCGTTTCCGATCCCGATGTCCTGCTTCCCGGCCCGGTCGACCTGAGACCGTTCGTCCGGGCGCGCCTGGGTGATGGCGCGGACTGCCTCGAACTTGGCATCTGGCTGGACCCGCCTGGTGCGCCCGACCGTGAGGCGCTGGTGCTGCGCCTGCCCGGCGACCCGCTGCTCGTGCACCGCCGGGGCGCGGCCGACTCGGCCGACCTCGCCGGAGCCGTACCCAAGCTGCTCCAGCGCCTGGCGATCCCGCTCGCCACGGACCTGGCCCTGTCCCAGAGCGCCCTGCGCGAGCTGCTCGAATCGAGCGGAGCGGGAGACGTGCTGGATGAGGCGGGCGTGCTCAGCCACACCGGCACGGCGCCCGATCGCCGCTGGCGCCTGGCCGCCGGGCTGCTGGACGATCCCGTCGCCCACGTCCTGCGTGCGCTGGTCGGCTTCCTCGACGACGCCCTGCCCGAGCTCGGCCCCGTCACCTTGTCCCTATTGCAGGCGGCGGACGGAGCCGGGCGGACGCGGTACGGGATCGGCCTGAGCCTGGCTCCGGAGCCGTACCGGCTGACCGAGGTCGCGGGCATCGTCGTGGCGCTGTCCGGGGACGGCGCGTGGGAGCCTGCGGGCGATCCGGCCGCGCCCCATCTCGAACTGTGGGTCGCGTCGCTGCCCGATCGCCTCGGCGTCGAGCCGCCCCAGTTCGCTCCGGCCCTGCGGGTGCGCGGGCTCGGCCTGGTCACCACCGCCGCCCAGGGCCCCCTCCTAGATCTGGGCGTGCGAATCCAGGCGGTCACCCTGCACGCCTCCTACCTGCGGGAAGGGGCAGAGTTCCGGCACGCGGGCGCCCAGTTCGCGATCAAGGGGCTGGCGGTTCCGCTCGGTTCCGCCTCCGGCGGGAGCAATCCGGTCGTCGGCAAGATCCTGCAGCCGGACGCGGCCGGCGGCGACGCGACCGCGGCAGCTCCGGGCTTCGACGCCGCGATGCGGTTGTGGAAGCCAGGTGCCTCACCTGTGGCGTTGCGGCTGTCGGCGGGGCTGGGACCGGGCCCCTGGTGGCTGCCGATCGAGAAGTCCTTCGGCCCGCTCTACATCGAGCAGGTCGGGCTCGCCATCACCTATGACGGCGACCAACTGCGGGAGATCGGGCTGCTCGTGGACGGCGGCGTCACGCTCGGCGGCTTCGCCATGGGCGTCGACGACCTGGCACTACACCTCCCCTGGGCGAGTCCGGCCAACCCTGCGACCTGGCGGCTGGACCTGGCCGGACTGGCGATCGCCTACTCCGGGCCAAGCGTGAACATCGCCGGCGGTCTCCGCAAGCGCGAACGCGACGGCGGCGTGGAGTACGCCGGCATGCTCAAGGTGGAGGCCGGCGGGTTCGGCCTCACGGCCGTCGGCGCCTACGGCAGCTATCCCGTTTCGGGTACGGCTGAGCGGTACACCTCGATGTTCGGCTTCGCCGCGCTCGCCGCGCCGATCGGCGGGCCACCGGCCTTCTTCGTCATGGGCCTCGGCGCCGGTCTGGGCCTCAACCGAGGGCTCGCGCTACCGGAGAGGGTCACCGAGATCGGTTCCTTCCCGCTCGTGGCCGCGATGGACCCGGACGGCCCGTTGATCCGCGACCCGATGGGCGCGCTGGACCAACTCGGCGTCGCCTTCCCGGCCCGCCGGGGGTCATTCTGGCTAGCCGCCGGGGTGCGCTTCACCAGCTTCACGGTCGTGGAATCGATCGCGGTGTTGGCGATCGCCTTCGGCGAGGACGTCGAGGTGATCCTGCTCGGGCTGTCGCGGATGGGGCTGCCCAATCCGGCCGCGCCCATCGTCTCGGTGGAGCTGGCGCTGCGCGCGCGGTTCTCGGCCCGCGAGGGCGTGATCTCGGTGGAGGCGCAGCTCACCGACAATTCCTGGCTGCTGAACCCGGACTGCCGTCTGTCCGGCGGGTTCGCCATGCTCATCTGGCTGCGGACCGGTGAGTTCCTGCTCTCCCTGGGCGGCTACCATCCCCGCTTCACCAAGCCTGCCAAGTATCCCGACGTACCCCGGCTCGGCATAAACTGGCGCGTCAGCGACGCCATCACGATCAAGGGGGAGAGCTACTTCACGCTGACCTCCAGCTGCGTGATGGCCGGGGCTCGGGCGGAGGCCGCCTTCGACGGCGGCTTCGTCCAGGCCTCCTTCGTGGCGGGACTCGACGCGCTGGTCTCCTGGGACCCGTTCTTCTACGACGTGAGCGTCTACATCGGGGTCAGCGTCCGCCTTGAGATCGACATCAAGGTCTGGTTCGTCCACATCCGCATCTCGATCGGCTTCGCCATCGGGGCCGAGCTCCGGGTCTGGGGCCCGCCCCTGCGGGGCCTGGCCACGCTCGACCTGGACGTGTCCAGGGTGGAGGTGGCCTTCGGGGCGACCGATCCGGCCCTCGGCGCCGAATCGCTCGGCTGGGCCGGTTTCCATGACAAATACCTGGTGGCGGGCGACCCGGTGGGCGAGACCATGACCGTGAGCGTGCGGTCGGGCCAGGTCGCCGCCGATCCCGGCGCGGACCCCGGCAGCCTCGACGACGGCAGCGCCGAGCGGCCGCTCCGGCTGCTGACCGAGTTCACCCTGGTCAGCACCACCAGGACCGCCTCCAACCGGGCCGCGGGCCAGGATCTTGGCGGAGCCGCGCTGGACCTTGGCCCGATGCGGGTGGCCGATGTGATCTCCGAGCATCAGGCCGTGGTGACGCCTGTCGCCACGGACGGGACGCTAGGCACTCCGGTGAACTTGCAGGCGACGCCCATACGCGGGAGCGTCCCGGACGGCGTGTGGCGGATCTTCGACAGTGTAGAGGTGGACGAGGGTGGAGTGCGCGAGGCTTTCACCGGGCTCGCCCTGACCGCCGTCACGGTCGTCGGCGGCGGTACCAGAACGGGCACCCTCGCAGACGTGGAGACCGGACCGGACCATTCGCTGCCGCTCAGCGAGGAGCGGGACCCGGGCCAGACCTGGTCGGCGGCGATGGCCGCCGCCGTCACGTGGGCAGCCGAGCAGACCGGCCAGGACGCGCTGGCCCTGGCCGCGGAGTTCTCGGCGGAAGGCGCCGGTCTCAGGGCCTTTGCCCGCTGCCTCGGACCGGGAGCGGACATCCCCAGCGGCTTCGCCGTGCGGCTGCTCGGTGCCGACCGGACGGCGCCGCCGCGGCTCGCGAGGATCACCGAAGGCCTGGTGGCGCCACCGCGGAAACCGAAGGCGCTCACCCTGATTCGGCCCACTCGGCCGCCGGACCCCACCTATCCGCCGGTGGAGCCGCCGGTCCTGCTCGCGGTGCTGCGGCCACCGGCCGACCCGGCCGCCCCCGGCGGCCGAACTACCGTGCGCCGCTCCGAATGGCGACGTCGGCCGCCGCCGACCCTGGCGGAGGCCCGTGAGCAGGCGCTGCCGACGGCAGCCGAGCTTGTTATGAGATCGGCGCTGGCCGGGCATCCCAAGGGCGGCGGCGCGGTGGCCCGCGACACGGGGCGGCGCTTCGTCAGGAGCGGCGAGGAGCGGGAGGTGCTGCGGGGGTTCGCCGCCGCCGACCACGCCGTTCCGTGGCTGCGACAGGCTGGCCAGCGCCTTGCCTCGCCCGGAGGGGTGCCGCTCGGCGCGGGCCAGGTCCAGGTGTGGCGGCTGCGCCGGGCGGCGGCGGACCGCCAGGACGATCGCCCCCGCCTGGTGATCGAAGGAGACCAGCAGCTCCGGGTGGTCACGCTTGACCGCGCCGGAGAGGCCCTGCTCGACCTGACGGTGAACAGGAGTCCGCAGGAGGTGCGGGTGCCGCGCGGCACGCAGACCATCGTGCTGGCCGGGATGGGCGCGCCCATCAGGAGAGGACTGGTTGGCTGGCACGCGGGATCGATCTGCGCCCAGGTGAGTCCCGGCGTGTGCCTGGTCCCGGGGGGCCGGGTCCGCGGCAGTGCCCCTCTCCCGACGCGGGCGCTACGGCCCGTCCAGGCGGCGCTCGTTCCCGGCAGCGCCCTGCTGGCCGAACGCGGCCTGCTCGTCACCGACCTGCCGGGCGACACGCGCTGCGTCATCGTGCTTCTCGCCCGGGCGGCCTCGGCCGACGGGCTGCTGCTCGGCCTCGACGGCACCCAGCGGAGCCCCGGCCCGCCCCTGCTCATCGACCAGGACGGTCAGGCGGTCCTGCTGTACGAGGTGATCCCCCAAGGCGCCGCGTGGTCGTCGGTGACCATCGGCTACGACGAACGGCACCGGCCCGCCGGGGTGCTGGGCAGTCCGAGGCCACCGGAGCGGGTCGCCCGTGAGCTGCTCCGGCTGGGCCTGACGAGGCTGCTCGCGCCCCTGGCCGGGGACGGCCCCGGCGCGTCCACCGTGACCTGGATCGGAGGAGCCTGATGACGACTCCCGCAGAGGGCGAGTTCCGGCTGCACGGGCACGCCAGACCACCGGTGACCGCCGGTCCCCACCGGATCCGCCTGACCCAGACCATCGACAAGGGCGGTGCGATCGCCGAGGTCACGCGGCACGCGGTCGTCACCGCCCCCCAGTTCGCCCTCCCCCCGGGAGAGCTGCGCAGCGTCTTCCCGCCGCCGGAGGCCACGGGCTCGTTCGATACCCGGCTGGCCCAGGTGGCGCTGCGGCGGCGCACCCTGCCCTGGGAACGGCTGCTCGCCCCAGAGGACCAGGAGCGCCGCCCCTGGCTGGCGCTCGTGCTGCTCACCGAGAACGAAGGCAGGCTGCAGACGGGTGTGCCGGTGAGCACCGCCGTACCGGCTGCCCTGCACCAGACGCTGGGAATCGGCTCGGCCTCCGGCTCCTGCGACCGGCTCGACACCACGCGCCACGTCATCCAGGCGCTCTTCCCCCGGCCCGACGAACTCGGCCTGCTGTGCCACGTGCGCGAGGTCTCGCTCGCCGACACCGAGCTCGCCGCCGGTGACGACGACGGCTTCCTGGCCGTGGTCATCTGCGCGCGGCTGCCCAGGCCGGGCGTGTCCTATCGCGCCTACCTCCTGTCTCTGGAGCATCGCCTCGCCGACCTGCCCACCACCACCGGAACCCCCGGCGTGGAACCCGGCGCCGGACCGGCCACGCCTGGCGGAGCGACCGTCAGCTTCCCGGTTCTCGCCCACTGGCGGTTCCGGTGCGCGCCCGAACCGGGGGACTTCGAGTCGCTGGCCAGAGGGCTGCACGTGGGAGCGCTCGGCACGGTGCTGGGCGACTGCCCGGCGGTCGCCCCGAGCGGGCATGTCGTCATCGGCCATCGCACCCGGCGCGGCGAGGAGGGAGCCGCCTGGTATCGCGGCCCGCTCACTCCCCGAGAGGTGCCACGGCGCCCGCCCGGAACCCCGTACCTGACCGCCGACCAGGCTCGGGCGTTCGCCCGCGACGGGCTGGAGGACCTGTCCGAAGCCGCCGCCTTCGAGCTTGGCCGGCTACTCGCGCTCTCCTCGCCCAGCTTCCTCATCGCCCTGCGGGCGTGGCGCCGCCGGAGGCTGGCCGCCGCGGTCGCGGCAGCCGCGCTCCAACGCGTCCCCGCCGTCACCGACCTGGGCCTCGACCCGTCGAGCGTCGCTCAGGGTCTCGGCCTCGCGGTGATCGCCACCCTGGCCGATCCGCGCGCTCCGCTCGGCGAGCCGGTCCCGGTCGCGGACGCCGCGTGGGCGATCGGCGACTTCCCGATGGAGCTCATCGCCGAGGGAACGGGACTCTCCCTGAGCGAGGTCAAGCGGCTGCTGGTCGCGCCGGAGCTCCCGGCCTCACCCCGGCCGCCCGACGCCCTGACCGCTCTGGACCAGACCTTCGACGGCCTCCGCGCCTCTCCCGCGCAGCTCGCCCCGCTTGGCGATGCGCTCGCCGACCGGGTCAGGCAGCTTGCCGTACGGGCTGGGCTGGATCCCGCCACTGCCGTCTTCGACCCCGCCGTCGTGCCGCTCACCCTTGAGGAGCTCTTTCCGTGAGCGCCCACTATCCCTCCGACGCCGCCGTCGCGCAGGTCCTCGCGGCGGCGGGCGCGGATGCCGAATCCGCTCCCGCCGAGGTGCTCGGCTGGCTCGCGCGGCTGCGGCTGCTGGTCGGCGTGCCCTTCGCCTACCTGGTCGGCGACGAGCGGCTGCTGCCGCCGGAGTCGATCCGCTTCTTCTTCCTGGACCGGAACTGGACGGACGCGATGGTGGACGGCGCGCTGTCGGCTGGCGCCACCACCACCCGCGAGCGCGGCCAGATCGTCGCCGGCCACGAGCAGCTCCGAAACGATCTCGACGCCACCGAACGCGACGTCTGGGCCGGAGCCGTCGAACCGGGCGCCCGCTACCCCGCCTCGGAGGCCGAGACGATCACCGGGTTCTTGCTGCGCTCACGGCTCATTTCTGGCTGGCCGGGTCTGCATGTCCGGGCTTTCCACGACGCGGCCGTCCGGATCCTGCGGATCGAACGGCTCTCGCCCGCCGTGCTGCTCGCGTTGTTCGACGGCCAGCCGAGCCGAGTGGTGGTCGAGGAGCCTCGCCAGGGCCTGCAGTTCGGCGTGGACCTCACCGCCGGGGTCCACTCGGTCGAGCGCCGCCCGCCCGACACCGGGCCGGACGTCACGGTCCTGTTCAGGCCCGGCGGGTCGGGCGTCATCGACGTGCGCCGGCTCCATGACGATCTCGGCGGGGAGGGCAGCGCGGCGTTCGCGGCCCGCATCGTCCAGCACCCGTACCGCCAGGAGTTCGCCGGCACGGGCGAGATCCCGCTGTTCACGCCGTCCATCTCCCTGGAGGACCTGGGAGCCGTGTGGGAGGAGTCGCCGTGACGCATCCGTTCCCGTTCCATCCCGCCTTCGCGGTGACCGCGAGAACGGGCCTGACCGCGACGGCGTCCCGCTCGTGGGCGGCGGAGCTGACCCGGGGGCCGCGGCTGCTGGTGCCCGTCGACGTGCAGGCGCTGGTGGTCGAGCCGGGATCGGCTGAGGCCCGTGGTGGCGTGGCCTCGCGGCTGCTCGACGCGCTGGTGCAGGACCCGGCCGCGCCGGGGCCGCGGAGCGAGGCACCCTTCACCGTCGCACCGCCGCTTCCCGCGGGTGTCCACCTCCACTGGGCCCTGCCCGACGGCCTCACCGCCAGCCACATCGACGGACCGGGCGTCGCCCCCGTCTGGCCGGCCCTGCCCGATCGCTGGGTGGTCGTCCGGCTCGGCCCCTACTCGGGCAAGCCGCGGCCGGTCCGGGCCTGGATGCTCGAAGCGGAGAAGGGCGGCAGCGCCGACCTCGACGGCTGGCGGCCGGGCGGGGCTTCGGCCTACCGCACGCCGCTGCTGCGACCGGAGCAACTGACCGCCGTCTGCGGCGGCGATCCCGCCTGGGCGGCGGTCTACGACAATGTCGTCGACCGGTTCGCTTTCCACGACGACCTGTCCTCGCCACCGCCCGGCTCCCGCTTGCTGGCCTACGCCGTCATCGGCTGGTACTCGCAGCCCGAGCTCGACCCGCTGGCCCACGCCGGAGGGCCCGCGGAGCTGGAGGCGATTCTTCGGCGCCACGGCTGGCACGCCGACCTGGACCGGCTGGCCCGCGTCCAGGCGGAGCGCGAGCGCGCCACGGCCCAGGCGGCGGCGCTGGGCCGGACCTCGCGCGTGATTCCCCGGGCCGCCGCCGTCGGCGCCTTCGGGCTGCCCGCCGACCGGCGGATCACCGACACCCGGCCGTGGTGGCCCCGCCAGTGCACCTTCCACGGCGTGATCTACGGGGTGGGACGCCAGGTCGATCCCTCCCCGGACCCGCGGCCGGACCCGGCGGTTCCACGCGTGGCGATCGGGTCGACCTCGGAAGAGGCTCTCGCTGCGCTCGTTTGCGGCGAGCTCGGCACGCCGGAGGCGGAGCTGCTGTACCAGGCCTTCGGCTACGGCTTGGCGGAGACGCTGGGCGACCCCGACGGGCTGGCGCGGCTGGAAGAGGAGCTGCACACGCGGGGGTTCGTCGCCCGCCCCGGCAGCTCACATCAGGAGCGGATCGTCGTCGGCGACCCCTTCACCGGGGTGCGTCCGGCGACGCCGCCCACCCCCGCCCTGGATGAGGTACGGCGGGGCGCCGCGGACCGTGAGGTCGGCTTCGAATTCACCACCGGCCGGGCCGGGCTCACCGACCTGCACACGCTGCGCACGCAACGGGAACGGGTCGATCCGCCGGCCGACCCTCGGCGCACCGACACCGTACGGCGGGCCGCGCCGCGCCTGTTCCATCCGCAGGATCCGGTGATCCTGGTGCGGGGGTTGCGGCGATCCCTGCGGCACGGCTACGACGGGCGTCACAGCCCCGGCGAGACGCTGGCCTGCCGGGTCAGCGGCGACACGATCACCCGGTTCGCGGGCGTCATCGACGGACGGGAGATGCTGTCGCGCCTGCTCGGCCACGGAGCCCTCCCGCCGGAGGCCGACGACCTGGTCGTGGAGGCGTCGGTGGAGGATCCCTTCGCCGACCACCGGGAGACCTTCCAGCGGCTTTCCTCCTACGGGCTGAGCCCGGCGATGTTGTTCCAGCGCATGCAGGCCGAATCCGCTCTGCTGATCTGGTCTCTGGCCTTCCCCTCCCGCGCCGCCTCGCTGTCTGGGCTGTCGCTCAAGGACGGCGTCGGCTCCTCCCCCGTCGGGATCACCATCTGGCGGCAGCCGTGGATTCCCCTCTGGTGCGAATGGGAGCTCGACCTCGACGCGCACCCCACGATCGCCGCCTGGCAGCTCGACGAGGTGGACTTCCGTCCCGAGGCCGGAGCCGGATTCGAGGCTTCCCGGGCCGAGAGCCTGCGGGGCCGTACGTCACTGCGGTCGGCGCCCGCACGCGGGCTGGGTGATGCGATCTCACGCTTCCTCCAGGAGGAGGATCGGCTCGATCTTCGCGGAACGGGCCGGATCAGCGCAGACCTCCAGGCCCGCCTGCTCGGGCTCGGCAGCGCGGCCGGGCTGCCCGACCTGCTCGCGGCGGGTTTCGACGGGTTACGGGAGCGCCTGCTCGGCTTCGATGACCAGGCCGCCACCGCGCCCGGTTCTCCCCTGCCCCCGCACACCCCGCCGCGCCCGCTGCGCGCGGGGTTCGCCCAGCTTCGCCAGCTCCGGGTGGTGGACGCATTCGGCCGGGTTCTGGACCTCCTCGACGGCACGGCGGCGCCACCCCGTATCGGTGCGGGCCTACGGGAGCCGGGAATAGATGGACTGGTCGTGCGGCCCCGCCTCACCCGACCCGCGACGCTCTCCTTCCGGCTGGTGGACGCCGCCGACGACTCGCGACCGGCCTCTGTGGACCAGGCGGATGGCGGCGCCACCCCGCTCGCCGGTTGGTTGCTGGCTGACCACGCCGACGGGGCCGTGGAGCTCTTCGCTCCCGGCGGCGCCCCGGTGGGCCAGCTCCGGCACGACGGCCTGACCGGCGCGGTGGTGTGGGAGGGTCCGCCAGGCGACCGGCTGCCGGTCGGGGCGCCGCCGTCGGCCGCGCTCGGCGGCACGCCCGCCCTGCGCCACCTCCTGGGCCTGGCCGACGCGCTGATCGAGCGTGACCTCCGCGAACGCGCCGCCGGGCAGAAGCCGTCGGACACGCCGCTGGACGCGCTCCTGCGCATCATCGACACCACCGCGGTCACGGTGGGGCACGGCGGGCAGACCGGCAATGAACACCTGTCCCAGCTCGTCGGCCAGCCCATCGCTGTGGTTCGCGCCAGGCTGAGCCTCGAAATGGAGCCCGAGCCGGCCTTCCCCACCCTGCCCGCCTTGGACCAGGCCGAGCGCGCCGCTGTGTGGACGCGGCTGGCGGGCCTAAGCTTCCCGGTACGGCTGGGCGCGCTGACCCGGCTGGACGACGGACTGCTGGCCTTCTTCGCCGACGACGACTACGGGCTGATCCGTCCCGTGCATCCCGCCGTCCTGACCCAAGCCACCCCGTCAGCCAGGCATCGAGGTGACTTCGCCGCACCGGCCGGGCGGGTCACGACGCCGCGCCCGTTGGTCACTCCCTCCGCCTCCGGCGACCCCGTCCTGCTACTGCGGCCCGGCCAGGCGGTGTCGCTCACCTTGCTCATGGACCCGGCGGCCAAGGCGCACGCCACCTGCGGGCTGCTGCCGCGCAAGAGCGTGTCCCTGCTGCGCGACTGGGTCGCCGACGACCTGGCCGTCCTGGTGCCCTCGCTGAGGGTGGGCCCCGTCCTGGTCGACCCGGCCACTATCCGCCTGCCGCTGACGGCGGCGCCCGCGGGCGGCCGGACCTGGACCCGGCGCGAGGGACCGGCGCAGTGGCGTGACGATCCGATCGTGGCGGCCACCCAGCAGGCCCTCCTGCCCGACCTGCCGGTCCTCGCCCAGGAGGGCTACATCCGCATCCGGCTGGAGGAGCGTGAGGACGGGTGAAGGAGGCCCTCGACCGGCTGTCGTCGGCTGCTCTCGGCCAGCTGCCGAGCGGCTCCGGTGTGCCCGGCATCCAGATCGACCAGGTGCTGCTGCGTCCGCGCAACCCCCTCCCGGACGGCCCGGGCGCTCTGGAGGTGCTCCAGTTCGGGCCGCTCCAGGGCCTGCTGTCCGAGGCGCCGCCGCTGGACTTCACCCTGGTCACCGTCGGCAGAGTGCTCGCACGCGGAACCGGGCTCGAAGGTCTGCTCGTCTCGGCCGACGTCGATCCTGGTTACCTCGCCGGTGAGACGGTCTGGGTGCTGCCGAGCGGGCGCGACGGCTACTTCAGCCAGGAGACCCGGGTCAACCTGCGGTCCGATCTGCCGCTCCCGCGCTACCTCGACTACCGGATCCGGGTCGGGGCGGCGAGAAGCGTCCTTAATGAGCGAGCTGTGCGGATCGAGCTCGCCACCCTGGATGGCTTCCTCGAACTCGCTGAGGCGGCCGAGGCCGCCCTGCCTCCCGGGACACCCCCGCTGAACTTCCTCACCTCGATCCGCAAGCTCCTCCAGGAGCCCGAGTTGCGCGGCGACGGCGACCTCAGAGTCTGGAGCCGCCGCCGCGTCGCCCCCTACGACGGGTCACCGGGACCCCGCACCGCCAGGGCTGAGCGCCGGGATCGCCTCGCGGCCCTGGCGGTCGTCCAGCGCGGCGAGGAGCGGATCGACCTGGGCCGGGTGTTGCGCGGGATCGACTCCGCTGCCCGCCAGGGGCCGCAGTCGCCCATCTCCTCCCCTCGAGCGGACCTGGCCCTCACCTGGGCGGGGGATCTGGGCCGCGCCCTTGCTGAGTTCGTGATCGCCAGATACGCCCCGAGAGCTTCGGCGGAGTCGCGCACCTGGTCTCTGGACCGCTTCGCCGCCCGCCACGCACCACTGCCGCGGCTGCTGGGCGATCTCGACGGAGTCACCATCGGTGCCGGTTACGACTCCAACCTGACCGTCGCCGCCAACCTCCGGTCCTACTACGAGCTCAGCGTTCTGAAGCGGTGCACGGCCTTCGTCGCCGCGACCGTGGACGGGGCAGGCCAGCCCGCGCTCCCGCTCACCGCCGGGCTGCGCTTCACCGACGACGCCGTGACTTTCGCCGCGCAGGAGATCCTCGCCTTCGCGCTCCACCATCTCCGGATGCGGCTGGGCGGCTTGGCCGACGGCGTCCGCACACTCGGCCAGGCGATGCTCGCGCCAGACTCGGCTGAGGTGCTGCTCCTCACCCGTCGTCTCCTTGACCTGCTCGAAGCCGGCCTCCTCGCCGAACTGTCCCCACCCGCCGACACCGCCCTCATCGTGCTCCGGCCCGACGGCGGCCGGTTCGGCGGCCTCGCGCTGCGGCTCATCCCGCCCGGAGGAGACCATCCCGGCCTCCCGGCCACCACCGACGCCCTCGGCGCCGTCACCGCCCCCGACGCGGGCCGCCGGTCGTGGGGGGTGGCGTGCGCCACGCACGAGCTCACGACGGACCTGACCACCCCAGTGCCGATCACCCAGCTGAGCGCGAGCCGGACCCCGCCCGACCCCGTCCTCCACCACACGCTGCAACCGGGCCAGACCTTGGAGCTCTACGCCCGGCAGGTCATCCACCTCGACTGTCTCCAGTGCGGGTGGACCTACCGGATCGTGGACGCGCCGCCCGCCGTGTTCTCCTGCCCCAACGACGGGTATGACCTCGCCGGGCTGCGCTCCGCCGTACTGGCTGATCCGGATGCCTTTACCGCGCCGGTCTTCGGGCAGAATCCTGAGTCGTCACCGGCGAGCCTGACCTCGCGGGGCTACCGCTCGATCGACACCGCCCACGGGCGGGTGACCTCCTATTGGGACGAGAGCAGGTTCCTGCAGCCGTCGGGGGCGGATTACCTGCTGTGGGCCCTGACGCCGGGCGGGCCCCTCAGCGTCTCGGTTTTGGGCCGGGCGACCTGGGGCGCCGCTCCCGTGCGCATCCAGCCGCCGGGCCGCCGGTGGGAGTTCCACGAGGCCGAGTCGACCAGCTCGCCTCCTTACGCCGGCCTCCCCGTCCCGCTCAGCGAGAACCGCCCCCTGGCCGACGTCTACAGCTGGATGACCATCCACCACACCGCCAGCTCCATCGTCTACACCGCCGACGGCGTGCGCGAGCTGCAGGCCGAGCAGATCACCAAGTCCAAGGCCGACCTCGCCTATGAGTTCGTGATCGACGGTAACGGGCTCGTCTACGAGGGACGGCCGCTCGGCATCGAGGGCGAACACGCCGAGTTGTTCAACGCGGGCAATCTCGGCATCGTACTCACCGGCGACTTCGAATCGCGCTGGCAGAACGGCTACGTGGGCTTCGACCGCCCGACCACCGCGCAGTTGCAGAGCCTCGACCGGCTCGTCGACGTGCTGGCTCACCGTTTCGGCATCCGCAGCGTCTGGACGCACAAGGCCCGCAAGAGACAGGCCAGCGCCGTGCCGACCGAATGCCCAGGGGCGTTTCTGGAGCCGCGGGTGGCCGCCCTGCGTCGGCTCTACCCGGGCCCGCCGCCCTGACGGGCATGTGGAACGGCGGCTGAGCCAGGTCAGCTGAAGGCACCCGCCAGCAGCTCGTCGAAGTGCTCCAGCTCCCCCCGGCTGGTCGATGCCCCGAAGCGGGCCGTGGTCGACCGGTGGGCTTCGGCGTAGAGCCGGACGACCAGCGCCTACGGTCGCCGAAGCCGTTGACCGGACTCCCAGGCCGCTTGCTCCACCAGCAGCGCGGCGGAGTAGACGTCGGCCATGAACTGAGCCAGCGGGAACAGCCGAGCCTCGGCCACCTCACCGGGCAGCTTCGACCAGGCGGTGATCGCTTTGCTGAGGTCTCCGATACGCTCCCGCACGAGCTCGGAGGCGGGGCTCTGAGTGAAATCGAACGGAATCCGGCGTCCAGCGCCGTACGGCCTGGTCACAGCGTGCGACTCGCGGCGGAGGACGGACGCTGTTTCGGCTGGGACGACAAGGGATGATTCAGGCACGCCCCGGAAGCGATAACCAGCACCGACGCATTTCCGCAGGTCGTGTCGCTCGCTAAGTACCTTTATGTCAAGCCGGGGGGCACCGTTGGTAGCTAAGCGTCACTACCGCCGGATTCCGCTCCAAATCTCTCTGAGGGCCGCTACCTCGTCAGTGTCGTGACCAACGGTACGCTCCTGCGGTCCCGGCGCGACCTGGCCGCCGCCGCAGCGTGCGACTTCGTCGCTGTCAGCGTGGACGGGCCGCCGGAGCACCACGACCGCATTCGACGATCGGCAGATGCCTTCCGCCATACCGCACAGGGCATCACCCGGCTCCGCGACGCAGGGATTCGCTACGGCATCACCTCCACGGTGGACCGGGACGTGCTGCCGTTCGTACCCGACCTGCACGTCTGGGCTCGCGAGCAGGGCGCCGAACTGCTCGGCCTGCGTCCGCTCGCCCCGGTCGGCCGAGCAGCCATCGCCCTGCAGGGCCAGGGGCTCACCCCGCCGGAGTTGGCCCGCCTCGTGCTTATGACGCGGCTGCTCGATACCGGCAGCGCCGTCCCAAGGTCCACACCGACGCCACCTCGATCGACCTGCTCATCGCGAACCGCCGTGAGGCGTTCCCCCGCACACCCGAGCGCATGTCCGACCTCATCAACCCCTTGATCATGACCGAGGACGGACACCTGCGCCCCTTCGCCTACGGCATGCCCTGCTGGCATGACCTGGGCACCATCGATAAGGCCAGGCAGGCTGTCGAGCACTTCCGCGACACCGGCGCGATCCGGATCCACGCCCTGCTCGAACACGCCTTCGCCCGGTTGCCCGTCCAAGGCTGCGTGGACTGGCACGCGCATCTGACGGAGGCGGCCTGACGCTGGCGGGTCCGCGACGCGAGGTGAGGAGATGGTGCGGTGCCCCCGGCCTGAAGCTTCAAGATCATCTCAATGTGGGTTTTGGGCCTACTTGGGCTGGATCCGTGGTAGGCCAGATAGACGTGCGAAGGGCCCGAACCCCGGCAGAGGGGGGTTCGGGCCCTTCGCGGTGTTCAGGGTTGGGGGTGGCGGCCGAACCAGCCGAGCAGCCCCCACAGGGTGGCCCCGCCGGCAGCGAGCCCGGTTAGGAGCGCTGAGGGCCACGTGGATCCGTCCGCGAGCATGAGGCCGGTGGCGATGCTGATGGCGCTGGTAGCCGCGAGAACGGTCAGGATCGCGCGTTCGGGTGACATGTAGTTGGTTCCACCATTCTGTGAAGCGGGGCACACGAAACGCAGAGTGGTGGGCTGGTGCCCTACCTCTGCAGCAAGGGATTCGGGTGCGTCCGTCCTTCGTTAGGCGCGTTACGCCTTTCTGTGTGGTGGAAACTGGGGTCATCGTACGAGACTGCTGCGACCCATGCGAGCGGTTCGGCCCACTTCGTTTCAGCGCCAGAACGGGCCCGAACCCGGCGCGGGTTCGGGCCCTTCGTGTGCCCGCTGGCGTCTACATGGTGGAGGTGGCGCGGGCCCGGCGGGCGAGCATGCGCGCCTTCCGCAGTTCGTTGCCCGGGTCCGTCCACCGGTGGTAACCGACCCCGGCAGCCCACAGGCTTGCGTGGTCGTACCGCTCGACTCCGCACCAGCGGCAACCGTTCGGCGGCGGCAGCGGCATGCAGGTGTCGAGGCCGATCCCGGACAGCAGCAGCGCCAGATCGGACCGGCGGACGCACGGCACGCTCTCCCACGGCATCACCTTCAGCACGCCCGTGTCGTCCTCGTGCGGAGCGACGGGGCTGATGGCGGTCCACCGGATCCGGAGGTGCTCGCCGTACCGCTTGACGCCGTTCACCTTGGCGTACAGATTGCGGGAGCGTACGAGGATGAGGTGCAGGTGGTCCACCCTCGTGGCGTCCACGTCGAACACGTACGGCTCCATATCAGGCCACCTCTCCAGTGGTGTCGGCGGCGGCCGGGCAGGGGCCGGCGGGCCGCAGATAGCTGAGCGTTCTGGTCACCGGGTCGCCGAGGGCCGCGACCACCTCGACGCGCCAGTCTCGGGGCAACTGCTCGGCGAGCGCGTCGAACCAGTCGCGGCCCACGCCGCTCGACTCCGGCCGGGGCCGCAGGCACACCTTGACCGAGCGTTGGAAGGCGCTGAGATGCACGTGGTACTGGGGGACGTCGTTGGCCGGGACGGTGGCGCGGAGGATGCGGGCAACCTGGAGGAACTGCATCGGGGGGCTTCCTTTCCTGGGGCTCTCGGTGGAGGAAGGGCGCGGGCCGGTCGCAACGGCCCGCGCCGAGGGCGGTCAGGTGCCGGAGACGGCTTCGTGGTGGCAGGCCGGGCAGAGCGGCACGTTCTTGCCGGTGAGCTGGTTGTGCTGTTCGGCGACGTTGACGGGGGTGCCGCACTCGCTGCACTCGGACGGGGGCGTCCAGGCCGGGCGGGTCACGTCCACGAGCCCATCCAGTTGCCTGGGCAGCTCCATGCCGGGCCCGGCGAAAGCGTCGAAGGGGACCGCGCGGAGGGTCTCGCCCTCGTACGGGCCGGTCACGTCCGCGTAGGCCCAGGCCCAGCCGCCACGGCGGGGGCGCCACACCCAGTGGACTTCGATCCTGTCGGGGTGAAACCGGCGGCCCTCCTCGTTCTGCACGTCGGGCGCGTTGCGGAGCCTGAGGCGGGCCACCGTGGTCACAGCGTCGAATTCGTAGGCCATCGACATGGGTTCTCCTGGGGTCAGGGCCGGGACCAACACTCCGGCTATACAGTGAAAAGTGTAGGGTATATTTATTACATGCGGCAAGGGGATGGGGGCGGGGGAGGGGTGCGGGCCGGAAGTCGAGACGGCGGGCGGCCGGGGCCGTGCGGGTCGGGCGCGGCCAGGCTGGGCGGCGGCGGGCGGGCCCGTGCTGCACGACCAGCCGGCGAACCGGGCGGCGGCGCGGCGCGACGCGCGGGGCGGGCACCTGCTCGACGTCCTCGGCCGTGTCGTCGTACCGGGTGACGTCCACCCCGTTCAACGTCACCGTCCCGTCCGCCTCGTACGTGTAGTTCGGACGGGGCCCCCAGATCGCGTCCCACGCGCTCCGGGCCGGGCGGGCGGCCCGCTCCTGCCAGCGTCGCCGCTCCTCCTCCTCGGCCGCCTCCAGTCGCGCGAGCGTGACCTCCCAGCGCGCGTCCAGATCGGCCCGCTCGCGCTGCATGCGGGCTTCCCACGCGTGGTGGCGGCGCGTCGCCTCCTCGCCCTGGTACAGCGGGCGCAGTGCCTCCTTCGGCTCCTCGACGGCCGGGACCGGCCGGACCATCTCCCACGCGGCCAAGGCCTCCCGCCCGTCGTTCGTGGCCACGACCGCCGTCCCGTCGAGCTGCAAGAACGCAGCCTGGATGAGCGCGCGGACACGGACACGGGAGACCGCCCGCCCGCGCCCGCCCTTCCGGCCGGTGCGGTAGAAGCCTCGTGCGTCGTGGTGCAAGTCGCCGGCTACCGCCCACGCCACGGCGTCGGCGTGCGCGACCGTCCAGTCGAGCCGGGCGGCCTGGTCCTCGCGCCGGAGCTGGGCGCGGATCTCCTCCAGCGTCGACACCTCGTACGTGGTCATGGTGGTGTTCTCCAAGAGGGGGTTGAAGGGAGGGCGGGCCCGGGGCGGGCCCGCCTGGGGAGAGGTCAGGCTTCGCTGGGGTGCGAGACGATGATGACCTGCTGGCCGCCCTCGTGGGACACGGAGACGATCAGCGTGGCCGGGTGCGCCTTGCGGATGCGGCGGTCACGCGGGGTGCGGTGGAGGCGGACGGTCGCGCGCCGGTTGCCGGGCGGCATGCTCCTGAGCGCGGCGCAGGTCATCCAGAGCACGTCCCACAGGCGGCCGGTCTCGTCCTGCACGGTGCCTTTGCGGCGGTTGTCGGCGTCCGACCAGGCCACGCAGTCCTCCCACGCGGCCCGGGTGAGCGCGGTCGGAAAGCGGAGACCCGCCTCCCGGGACAGCTCGGCGGGGATCTCGACCAGGTCGCCGGAGGCGATGCGGTCGGCGCGGGACGGCGCTTCGGCGGGCAGCTCTGAGGCGAGCGCGATCACCACGCGGCTGCGCGGGTCGTCGTCGGGGAACTGGACGGTCAGCTCGGTGACGAACCGGCCGGTGATCCTGTGGGTGCGGGCCACGCTCAGCGGGGCGCGCGTGCCGCTGCTCATCCGGGCGGTGTGGTTGTGCGCCTCCCACAGCAGCATTTCGTACCGGTCCTGGAAGTCCTCACCGTCGAGGATGCCGCCGTTCATGACGAGCCGGTCCCACACGGTGCGGGTGACTTCCACGGTGCGGTTGAACGTGCGGGCCTGGCGGGCGACGTAGTCGGGGATGACGAACACCTCGCCGAGGTCGGTGTCAGCAGCATTGATCATGGGGTGCCTCCAAGAGGACGGGAGAAGAGGGGAGGAGGAAGGGGGCGGCGCGGTGCGCGCCGCCCCGTGCGGGGCTACGGCTGGCAGGCGGCGCACACAAGGACGAATCCCCTGCGCGGGTCGTATCGCCGGATGACGTGCGCGTCGCTCTCACAGGTGGCACAGCCGTGCTCGGGGCAGTGCGGGCAGTGCTCGGGCTCGTCGCCCTCGGGGGAGAGGTAGACGTGCACGCCCGCCTCGGAGCAGGTGAACGCGACGGGGTCGGCCTGGCAGCACGCGGTGTAGACGCCGCCGTTCAGGTCATCCAGGACCGTCACGTCGTTGCCACCGCAGGTGGGGCATGCGGGGTCCTTGTGGACCTTGAAGACGGGCGGGGCGGGCGCGGGGACGGCGGGCAGGGTGATCGACACGGGGCTGGCCTTTCGGGCGTTCCGGGGCTTCCTGGGGCGTTTCCGGCGGGGGTGCCGGGCGGGCGGTCGCAGTCGCCCGCCCGGCACCGGTGCGGCTACCGGTCGCCGCAGTGCTCGCAGACGGCGACGGTCTCCTCGCTGTAGCCGTAGGTGTGCGTGTTGTCGGTGACCCGGGACCGGCAGACCTCGCACAGGAACACGTCGCGCGAGGCGAGCGCGTCATCGATCAGAGCGAGCAGTTCCGCGCCCTCGGCGACCTCGGCGGCGTCGCACCAACCCCGGTCGGCCAGCAGTTCCTTCGCGTCGGTGACCGCCTCGGGGGAGAGGGAGGCGGCGACGCTGGCGGCCTGCGCGGGGACCAGGATGGCGATCTGAACGTCGCGGGCGGGGGTGGGGACGATCGCGAAGGTCATGTTCATGTGTTCCTCCTGGGGTCGGGTGCCGGGGGGTCGCAGTCCCTCGGCCTCATATGAAAAAGTGTAGGGCATATTTACGGCAACGACAACATGATCCACGGCTAGACATTTACATAAAGATGCCCTACAGTTTTCCATGTGAGGCGGGGTCACTGCGACGGCCCCGGCACTACCCCAGGAAAGGACCATTCATGGTCTCCATCAGGGCAAACGCCCTCGCGGGCATCGCCGCCGCAATCGCGGTCATGCTCGCCCCCGCCACCGCCCACGCAGGCACCGGCGGCAGCATCACCAGCCCGGCCAACGGCAACACCATCAAGGCCGGAACCAGCCTCACCGTGGGCGCGGACGTCACCAACGTCTGCGACGCGAAGATCACCATCACCACCCCGGGCGGCGACACCCAGCCCGTCGCCTCAGCCCCGTACGACCCGCTGTGCGCACCCACCAGCTTCAGCGGCAAGTACACCCCCGCCACCGCAGGCAGCTACACGCTCACGCTCGCGGCAGGCAAGGGCGCGGTGATCGACACCGTCACCATCACCGCCACCACCCCGCCCACCACGGCGACCCCCACGGCCACGCCCACCGCCACGGAGACCCCGGAGGCCACGCCGCAGCCCACCGTCACGGTCACCGTCACCCCGACCCCCACCCCCACGGTCACCGTGACGGCCACCCCCAAGGCGACCGCCAGCAAGAAGGCCACCGCCACGGCCAAGGCCACGACCAAGCCCAAGACGGCCAGCACCCCGGCCAGCCCGGCAGTGGTCTACGTGAACCCGCCCGCGCCCGCCCCGCAGGCGCAGCCCGCGACCACGGTCGAGGTCCCGGAGATCCGGCCGACCATGCAGGAGATCCCCGCCCCGGTCGCTCCCGCCCCCGCGCAGGTCAACACCCCTCCGGCGGCCAACGCGGTCGGCATGGCCACCGTGGGCAGCGAATCCGCGATCAGCGCCGTAGGCGGCTTCCTGACCGGCACGGCGCTGCCCATCGCGGCGACCGCCGTCCTGGTCTACGGGCTGATGCTCATCCGCAGCCAGCGCAAGACCGCCGCCGCCAACCCGGCACCGGAGGCCGAGCGTGACGGCATCCCCGCCGACGCGGACGCACCCACCACCGTGCACGCCCCCTACAAGGGCTGACCACCCTTGCCCCCCGGCCACAAGCCGGGGGGCACCCCTCCCACAGCCACAGCCCAGAAAGGGGCACCCATGATCAGCGCCGTTTACGTCCGCTCCACGCTCCAGGCCCACCCCGTCGAACCCGAGTCTGGGTTCACCGCCCTGTGGGGCGTCCACGTCCCTGGAGACGAAACCGCGTGGCACCCGGGCACCGACCAGCGCGGGGAGCCGCTGCCCGCATTCGCCGGCCCCCGGTACGTCATCTACGCCCAGTACCGGAACGGCGTCATCGCGGCCCGCGCCCTAGCCGCCGGCGACTTCCGTCACCTCGGCGACGCGCACATGGTCGCCGCCCGCCTACGGGACTCCGGCCTGACCGTCCGCGTCAAGAAGCGGCGTAACACCGTGCTGCGCGACCAGCACGGGTTCTTCTTCCCGATCCGCGTCACTGTCGCGGCCGACCACGCCCTGTTGGACGTCGTTGACACGGTCGAGGATGCCGAGGAGGAGCGGCGCGAGCCGGGCACTGGCTACATCGCCGCCTGCCCGGCGTGTGGCAAGGCCGACCCGCCCGTGACCACGCTCGGCAAGACCGGCGCGACCGTCACCGACTGCTGCGAAGTGGACGTGACCGCGCTCATCTGAGCAGGCAAGAGGGCAGGGGCGGCGGTGATGGCATGGCCCGAGAACCGCCCCGGCCAATCCAGGCCCATGGGGGCGCGGTGCGCGTCCACTTGATCCGCCCCGCCCGCTTGTCCAAGTAATAAAGATGCCCTACACTTTTCCTTGTGAGTCCGGGGACTGCGACCCCCCGAACTCACACCTCACCTAGCCCCAGGAGGCCCACATGCTCAACCGCGCCCAGCTCCGCGAACTCGCCCAGGACCTGCACATCGTCATCGCCACCGGCGAGTACACGCAGCACGGCGCGATCACCCTCCTCGCCGCCATGAGCGACGTGAACTACGCCCTCGCCGAGCGCATCCTCGACCAGGAATCCCCGATGGGACAGGGCAACGTCTACACGATCCTCCCGAACGGCTCCTACCGCCCCGAGTACGGCACCGCCCGCGTCGTCTGGGACTACACCGAGGGCGACCGCAAGGGACAGGACTACCTGCCGACCCTGATCGAGCGCCACGGAGCCGAAGCCGCCATCCGCTCCCTCGCCGCCGCCCAGTAGCCGCCCACGGGCCCGCCCCGCCCGGGGCGGGCCCCGGCCCACCAACCCCCGAACCCAGGAGAACACCCCGTGTCCGAGCGCACCGCGATCACCCCCTCGGCCCTCGCCGAGGACCTGCTTGTCGCCGTCACCCTCGGCGAGACCACCCGCCACAAGGCCACGCTCGCCCTGGTCGCCCTCCTCCCCAACTGCGACTTCGCCGCCGCCCACGAACTACTCGAAGGGCCGAGACGGCAGGCCGTCATCTGGCAGGCCCTCCCCGGCGGTGGCACGCGGCCCATGACCGGCTACGCCCGCCGCGTCTGGGAGCGCACCAAGGGCTCGCAGAAGGGCGTGCCAATCCTCCCCGAGCTGGCCGAGCGCTACGGCAAGCCGCTCATGTTCCAGACCCTCGCCCGCCGCTAACCACCCCCGGGGCGGGCCCGTGCGACCGGCCCACCCCTCCTCAAGCCCCAGGAAGGCCCCACATGACCACCAACACCGACACCCTGATCGTCCCCCGCCTGCTCGTCGTCGTTCTCGGCCCCGACTCGACCGCCCCCGAGGCGCACAGCGTCGAGTGCGGCGCCTCCGAGCTGTTTATCCCCAAGCAGCCTGGCGAGTCCGGCGACTGGTCTGGCAGTGTCGCCGACCTCAGCACCCTGACGATGCGCTGGCGGACCGTGGTCCTCCACCCGTGCCTGTCCAAGGTGGCCCGCGCCTACGACATCCCCGCCGGGTTCGAGCACAACGACATCCGCGCCCGGCGGCTCCGCGCCGACGTGCTGATGGGGTACGTGCTCGACACCGACGTAGAGCCCTCCCCGCTCGTGGCGCGCATCCGCCGCCTGATCGGCACCCTCACCAGCGCCCCGTTCGACCGCCGGACGCTCAACCGCGCGGAGCGCGCCGTGCACGAGCTCGCCGAGCAGCTCGGCCACGGCGAAGTGGACGCCCCCTACGCGATCCACACCCTCCAGAACCGGGCCGAGGCCCGCACCTGGTAGACCCTCGGTGGGCCCGCCCAAACGCGGGCCCGTCCGGTGTAGGACTGACGCCGCATAGTCGCAGGTCAACCACCTTGCCAGGACTATAAAGATGCCCTACACTTTTACATGTGGGTAAGGGGGGATCGGCTCCCCTCCCGCACTCCCGGCCTAACCACCCGGGAACCAGGCAAAGGAAGGGGATGGATGTCACCCAACAAGAAGGTCCCGCACAGCGAGTGCGGCCTGTGCGGCCAGACGTTCCGCAACGTCCGGGTCGGTGCTCCTGCGCCGGAGCACAAGTACAAGGGCACCAACGACAGGTGCTCGTTTAGCGGTCAGCCGACCGTGATGCCCTTCTAGCGGCGCAGTGCTCCCACCCCGCAAGGGTGGGGGCATACCCGCTTTCCGGTATCACCCTGTGGCAAGTCAGATAGCCATAACTTGGCTAGTGAACTAGACAAATCCGGATGGAGGCTCTAAATTGCTGACCATGAACCAGCCCTTTGACGCACTCTTCGACCAGCCCGACCTCGTTCCCCCCTCAGGCAAGCCCGAGGACGAGGCCACCATCATCAGCGCCACCGCCACCCGCACCGGCAAGCACTGGACCGCCACCGCAGAACTCCCGGACGGGCGCCCCGTCAAAGCTCAGGGAACGACTTGGGTGGAGATGAAGGGCAACGTGGCCGAACTCATCTTCGACTGCATCGACGCCGAACCCGGCGCACTCGGCGTCCACGTGGCGCCCGCCGACCCGGATGCCGCGGCCGCCATCGACGCTGTGGTGAGCGCCCGCATCGCGCGGATCAACGCCGAGCAGGCCGAGCGTGACGCCGTCCGCCATGCCGCGCACCTCCTCAAGAGCCAGGGATGGAACACCCGTGACAGCGGCAGCGTGCTGCGCATGTCCCACCAGCGCGTGTCCCAGATCCTGAACGACGCCGCCGAGTAGGCTGTAAGCGTTCCCATCCTTGCCTGGAACAGACCGCCGCCCCATCGGGCTGGTTACCCGAACACACGGGGCGGCGAAGGGCCTCCGCCGGCCGAGCGCCAGCGGAGGCCCTTCGCGTTGCCGCCGGCCACCTTGAGGAAGACGCCTGCGATTCTCGGCCCGACTCACTTGCCCGCAAATAAAGATGCCCTACACTTTTACCTGTGAGCGCGGGGACTGCGACCCCCGGGCTCACACCCAAAAGCAACGCAAGCCCCAGGAGGCCAATCCCATGACCACCCTCGCCGAGATCACCTCCCGCTACACGCTCGGCCACGAGTACAAGGCCCTCGCCGAGGCGATCCCGGCCGTGCCCGCCCGCTACGGCCAGATGGCCGACCTGATCAGCGGCGCCGCCGACAGCTACAAGCACGCCGCCACCCTCGCCGGACTCGCCCCCGAGGGCCTGGAGGAGTGCAAGATCCCCCGCCGGTTCGTCGAAGGCTGGCTCAACCAGATCGACGACCCGTACATCATGGCCATCGCGATCGGCGCGGACTTCCCCGCCCACCTCGCGACCGTGGTGTCCGTCAAGGCCCTGCGCGGCTGGCTCACCAAGTGTGCGTACGGCAGCGGCCCCCGCCTCGACTTCGGCGGGATCATGGCCAGGGCACAGGAGCGGTACGACGAGGCGTTCCCCGACCTGCGGGCCTGCGAGGAGTGCGACGAGATCGGCGACCACACCGTGTGGTGCACCTCCGAGACCAGCATCGAGGACGACGTCAACGCCGTCATGGCCGAGATCGTCCACGAGGAGGACCTGCCGGACTCGTGGCAGTTCGCCCCCGTGCAGGTCATCCGCAGCCTCGCCGCGAACCGCGCCCGCATGGTCGGCCTGACCCGGATCGCGATCGAGGCCAAGGTGCCCACCGCCGCCCCGCCGCGCGTGGAGGAGTTCCTGGCGCTCCTCGCCCCCTGACCCGCCCCGGCCCGCCCCCGCCCGGGGCGGGCCCGTGCGACCGGCCCACCCCTCCTCAAGCCCCAGGAAGGCCCCACATGACCACCAACACCGACACCCTGATCGTCCCCAGCCTGCTCGTCGTCGTTCTCGGCCCCGACTCGACCGCCCCCGAGGCGCACAGCGTCGAGT
>NZ_JBIEIS010000027.1:0-150596 GCF_043496855.1 Nonomuraea sp. JJY05 | reverse complement strand
CGCGTGGAGGAGTTCCTGGCGCTCCTCTCCCCCTAACCCACCCCGCCCCGCCCCCTCCCGGGGCGGGCCGCCCCCTCCCTGAGAACCCCGTGACCGAGATCGTCATCCCCACCCGAGTCAGCGAGATCGCCGAATGGCGCAAGTACCCGACCGTGGTCATCGACCAGTGGGACGCCCTGAAGTGCGCCAAGCCCTGCAACAACACCCCCGAGGGCTCCGGCTTCGAGTACGCCCCCAATGACCCGGCGAAGGCGAACCTGCCCGCCGGTGCGGACCTGGACGGCATCTACGTGTGCGCCAAGTGCGGTGCCGTCATCGACATCAAGCCCGTCCCCGAATGGGACCCCGCACGCGAGGCCGCCGAGGAGCGCCGCGCCCTCGGCCAGGCCCTCATCAACCGCGACCGCAACTAGCCCCTCGGCCCGCCCCTCCCGGGCGGGCCCTACCCCCGAAAGGCAAGTCCTGTGACCATTGAGCAGACCACCGAGGCCGGCGACGAGCGCGCCCGCGTAGGCCGCGCCATGCTCCGCGCCTACGCCGTTCGCCCCGACTCCCTCGTCCGGCAGACCGGCGGCACCATCCCAAGCCTCCTCACCCCGAACGGCCGCCTCCTGGCCGCCGAGCAACTCCTCCACGACCTGCTCGCCGCGCTCGCCGACGACGGTGTCAACGTGCCCGTGTTCCTCGCCGACACGCTCGCCGAGGCGTGGGGCGAAGATGAGGCCGAGACGACCCCGTTCATCCGCTACCGGCCCCCCTCTTGGGTGGACGCCCTCGGCCGCGCGGCCGTCGAGCTGTACGGCGCGTACGGCGACCGGCACATGGTCATCCCTGAGTACGACACCTACGTCGTCAATGACGCCGCGCAGCTCGTCGCCAACCTGGACGAGTACGGCACCCCCGACGCGGCCGAGGAGATCGAGCCCGGCCACGTCGCCCTCACCGTCTCGTTCGACTTCGAGGAGACTCGCGTCTATGACGTGACCACCCGCATCATCGTCCCCCGAGGAGACCGCCGACCGTCACGCGGTACGCCGGTTCCTGCGCGACAACATGGACTGGTACGACGGGCTGGACACCGCCGACTTCTCGGCCCCCGACGACGACCGCGAGGACGTGATCAGCAACGTCCGGATCGTGAAGAAGGAGACCGCTCAGTGAGCAAGGGCAAGCAGGCTCTCATCGTCCAGAACCCGAGCACCGGCGAGTACGAGGTGTACGGCCACGTCTACACCGACAAGGGCCTGAAGGAGCTGGAAGCCGAAGCCGCGAAGCGCGGGCTCACCGTCATCGCGTCCGGCCGCCTCACCTCGAAAGCCGAACTCGCCGAGCGCCCCTACTAAGCCTCAACGGCCGAGCGCGCCCCTCCACCCTGGGGGCGCGCTCCAGGCACGAATAGGCGGGAAACGGACAGCGACAAGGTGGGTATTTTTTTTGAAGCCCACGCCACTTGAGAGGGGTCCCAAGCTGCGGCAACGGCACAGGCTACGGCTGCCAGACCGAACGCCACCTGATGCCACTCGGGCACATTCCCGAAGTTCGAGGCGACGCTGAAGAACATCGCCGATCCGCCGAGGGCGGCCAGAACACGCCCACGACCTCCCGGCCCCCGGTCACGCCGGCGATGCGCTCGCCCTCCCATAGGCCGAGGGTACCGCCGCCCCTCCAACCCCGCGCGGCTCTCCCGTCAAATCACGCCTCGCAGCCGTACCCCCTCGGCGGCTCTGCCCGCGAGCGTACGACCGGCCCGACGCGACGTTAAGGCCTCAACCCGGCATCCTCCCCGGCGACCTACCACCAACCCGCCCACGGGGGAGCGATGCAGAAGATCCAGGCCCGCTACTACCACAACGGCCGTGTGCGCCCGGTCCGGCTGATCGTCATACACTCCATGGAGGCCCCGGAGAAGCCGACCACCGCCGAGAACGTCGCCCGCTGGTTCGCCACCAGCTCGCCCAAGACCTCCGCGCACGTGTGCGTCGACAACAACTCGACCGTGCGGTGCGTCGACGACAACGACACCGCGTGGGCCGCGCCGAACGCGAACGCAGACGGCCTGCACATCGAGCTGACCGGCTACGCCCGGCAGTCCCGCGCCGACTGGCTCGACGCGTTCAGCCTCGCAACCCTGAAGAACGCCGCGAAGGTCGCCGCGGCCTGGGTGGAGAAGTACGGCATCCCGATCAAGCACCTGACCCCGGCCGAGGTCCGCGCCGGCCGGAAGGGCTTCTGCGCCCACGTCGACGTCACCAAGGCGTACCCGGGCACCGGCTCCCACTCCGACCCCGGCGCAGGCTTCCCCTGGGACTGCTTCCTCGCGCTCGTGCGGGCCGAGGTGGACGGCAAGCCCGACAAGCCTGCCTCCTGGTCGCGGACGCTCGTCTACACCAAGGGCAAGGCCATGATGAAGGGCACCGACGTCGAAGCCTGGCAGGCCCTCCTCGACGAGTTGGGCTACGACGTCGACGTGGACGGCGTGTACGGTCCCGGCTCCACCACGGCGACGAAGAAGTTCCAGAGCAAGGCCAAGGTCCTCGTCACCGGCACCGTAGACAAGACCACGTGGCAGGCCGGCCAGAAGGCGGCGAAGTGAACTTCGCCGCCGCCATCGACCACCTCTAGGCTGGCCACCGGCTCGCCCGCGCTGGATGGAACGGCAAGGGCATGTGGGTCTTTCGCGTGCCCGGCTCTACCATCACAGTCGATGCGCAGCGTCCGCTCGGCCAGGCCGCGCCCGAACTCGTCGGCCGCACTGTGACCTACCGGCCGCACCTCGACATGTTCACCGCGGACGGCCAGATCGTCCCGTGGGTCGCCTCCCAGTCTGACCTGGACGCCGACGACTGGGAGATCGTGTGACCGACTGGCTGATCCCGCTCGGCTACCTCGCGGCCATGATCTACACCGCGAGGAAGACGGCCACCATGTTGCGGAACACCGACATGGTCGACGACGGCGACTGGTTCGACGGCTTCATGGTCCGCTTCGTGGGCTTCGTGGCCGGCGCGGTGTGGCCGCTCATCTGGGCGGCCGTGCTGGTCACCGGCCGCCTGCCCGCGACCGACCACGAAATCCGCGTGAAACTGGCCGACCGCGAGATGCGCCTCGCCCAGCGGGACCAGCGGATCGCCGAGCTCGAACGCGAACTCGGCATGCGGGACTAGCGTGCCGCTGGCGGCCGCCCTGGAGAGACGGCCGCCAGCGCTAGACGACATGGATTGGCTGATCGGCTACTTGGCTTTCACCAGGGGAATGAGCGGGGTCGGATCGTATCCCTTGTAGATGAGCCAGCTGGCGACCGCCGCCACCGTGATCGTCACGACCGCCCACATCGTCCTCGTGGCGATGGTGGTGAGGAGGGCCATGAGCCGGTCGAACGCCTTCTCAGACATCCACCACCCGGGGGTGGATGGCTCCTCGCGCTCGGCGGCGGGGGGCTCGGTCTTGCTTTTAGGCAATGCCTACCTACCTGACTTGTTGACCAGCCCCAGGAGGTAGAGCACCACAGGTTGTGTTGCACGCACCCGCTCGCACTAACTAACCTGACGGTGAGAGGCCGTACAGGCATTTAGTGCGTCGGGGCCCTTCTGGGGTCCGGCGTCGTACAACGAAGTCGGGCGCGATCCGCTGGAACGGGTCGGGCCCTTCTTCGTCTTCACACAACGATAGGGCGGATCGCCGACGCGTTTGTAATGAGAACGCTGTTGTACAAGGTTTTCCCGCGGATTAGAGCCTTGACCTGTGGAGACGACGCGGTAGGTGTAGGAGCGGGCGCGAAGTGCCTTTCGCCCGCTCCGTACGTCGTTGATCACGCTACTCGGCCTCTGACCAGGGACAAGAGGCCGCAAGCCCTTCGGGTTGGGCTGATATCGAGGGCGCGAAACTGTCCGACCATGGCTGAGTATGCGTCCATCCCGTGGTTGCCCTTAGGCATCTTCTCCATGGCCGGGAACGTGTCGTTCTTAGAGCAGGATCGCGAGCGTCGCCCAGGTTGCCGCTGCGCCCGCCGCCGCGCCCGCGAGCGCCTGGGCGGGCGTGTGGTCGCGGACTTCGGCGCGAGCCGCTCTCGATCCCCGCCACCACCATGGGCCAACAGACGGTGTCCGCCGTAATATGCCGCTGGCGGTCGCCCTGGAGGGACGGCCGCCAGCGCTATACGGCAGGGAGCGGCTTAGATCAAGGGCGGCCCTTGACCAGCGTCGCGAGGAACGAGGGATCGAACCCGTTCACGATGAGGATGGCCCCGATGACCGCCAGAGCGATTGTGACAAGGGCGGCCGTCGGGCACGAAATCGTGAGCATGAACTTGTCGCGGTTCGTACCCTCGGGTGGTTCATCTGGTGGGTTCTTGGCCACCTGACCTCCTGTAGGACATGCGCAATGGCCGCACGCCGGTTCCAGGAAGGAGCAGGTCATCGCGCGTTTTCTTGCGCGCGATCTTCGCGGTTAAGTACGCTGCGACAGTACAGGATGGTTAGCGTACTAACCCGCGTTGTTCCTCCCCGGAGGTCCGGCGTGCTGCGAACTCGGGTCTCGGTCGCTGGCACGATCGGGACCCGTGTTCGTAGGGCCACAGTACAAGTCGGCCCGAAACTTCATGCGCGTCTTGTTAAATCAGCCCGGGGAATCGGGTGACGGCCCGATCAGTTCTGCCCCCGGCCTGATCCTGGTGGTCTGAACAGCGCAGTTACAACAGGATCGCGAGCATCGCCCACGTTGCCAGCGCCCCCGCGCAAGCGCCCGCGAATGCCTGGGCGGCCATGTGGCGCGGATCTCCGCCCGGGCCCACCCGATCAACGCCACCGCCACGCCACCGACCACGTACACGGGCAGCGCGGGCAGCACCTCACTTACCTCGTCGACCAGCCCACCACCAAGGGCGCCGCCGCCAGCCGCCTCCGCCGCAGATAACCACCTGCTGGACGTCCGTCACTCGGGACCTTTTCTCCGCAGGCTGGTAAGACGAGGGGCTATGAGCGACCGTACTTCCCGGGCTTCAGCGCTTTGTGCACGGCGCCTGCCAGCAGTGGTCTGGCCCAGTCGGCAATGATGCCGGCCTCCACCGCGGCGAGAGTCTGATCCGCCATTTCGTCGATCATGCGTTCCACCTCGGCGCGCGCCCCGGTCTCCTCGATGAGGCTGGTGATCGCGGCCGCCTCGTCGTCGTGCAGGCCGACACTGCCGGCACGGCGTAGGAGTTGCCTCTGTTTCGGATTCGACCGGTTGTAGGCGATCAAGACGAGCATGCTGAGCCGTCGTTCACGGAGGTCGTTGGCGATCTTGTCGGTGGAGGTGCGGGTTCCGAAGATGCCTTCCAGATCGTTGCGGAGCACGTACGCCTCGCCTAGCGGCCTGCCGTAGGTCTCCAGCGCCTGCATCAGCGCTGGCTCGGCACCGGCCAGAGCCGCCCCGAGTTGCAAGGGGACCGTTGCGACATAACGGCCCTTCAAAGAGATCACCTTACGGGCGCTGGACTGCGCCGCGTCCAGGTCACCGGCGGCCGCCTCGATGAGGTCGATGTGCTGGGAAGCCCAGATCTGGGTGACCGACCCAACCCACACCCTCCGTGCAGCCTCGGCCTCCGCCGGGGCAACCGATAGGACTGTCTCACCGAAGATGTCGTCGGCCCACAACAGCATCAGATCCCCCAGCCAGAGAGCGACGCCCTTGCCGAAGTCGGCAGCCCAGGGCTGACCGCCGTGTGTGGCCGCGTACCGGGCCCATTGCGTGGGCTGGAAACGGCGCATGGGCGAGTTGTCGACGATGTCGTCGTGGATGAGGCCGCCCTCGTGGACCAGCTCACTGGCGATTGCCGCATGGGCCGGTATCAATGAGCCGGGCTTCCCTCCACCGAGCAGCCATGCCAGGTAGGTGAGCAGGGGTCTCTCCCCGATTCGGTGCCGGGGGAACTCACTGGTGATCCACCTGGCGGCTTCCTCGACCGGGCCGCCGATGTCGGCCAGCAGGTTGCACCGCGACTCCAGCAACGCGGCGCGTAGGGGAACGACGACCTGAGAGTAGTAGTCGAGCAGGTCGCTGGGGTCAGGGGTGGCGATGTTGGAGGTGGGGGCGTTCACAAGGCGCTTTCTTCATGAGAGAGGGGATGGGAGGGTGGATGGCCAGCGTGTCGATGATCGCGTGGGTTCGGCTCGATATGTGCGACCTATAGCATCGCGGTCAACGTGGCCGCCGTGGTCGCAGCCCCCGCGACGGCGCCCGCCATCACCTGGGCGGCGCTGTGGTGAGAAACCCGGACGCGCGCCCACCCGATCACTGCCACCAGCACAGCCCCGACTACCAGCACCGGCAGCGCGGGCAGCACGAACGCGAGCACCACAGTGGAACCAGCCGATACTCCGGTATGGAAGCTGATCTTCCACAGCAGCGTGATCGAGCCCATCACCAACACCCAGGCCAGCATCACGGCTGCCGACGCCACCACCACCCGCGGCGCATCCAATAGGACAAGCACGGCCAGGCCCACCACCACGGCGACGAACCCCGCCAGCATCGGCCCCTTACGGCTCTTGCGCTCGACCAGGTGGATCGAGTCCAGGCGGCCCCGCCAGACACCGACCGCGATCACCGCCGCGGGGACGCCCGCGCACAGCGCCGCAGCCAGCAACCCCCACGCCAGGCCAGTCCAGCCCTCAGCGAGCAGGCCGGCCGCCGGCGGCATGACGATCGCCACGTACTGCGGGGCGAACACCTCCGTCACCGCGCGGGCGAAACCTCCGCCACGTCCTGCCGCGCCTCCAGCTTCTTCCACGCCTTCCACACGCTGATCAGCCATTTCGCCTCCTCGGCGATCTCAGTCCCGGCGTTGACCGGGGTTCCCTTGGCCGTCCGCTCGGCCCTGCTGCCCGCCTCCTTGGCCGCGATCGCGTCGCGCAACCGGAGCGCCGTCGCTCCCGGGTCCACCCGGCCAGCCTCGTAGGTGCCCGGTGGCAGGTACGCCCACATGCGGCGCATCGCGTCATGGCACTCCGACACCTGCCGCTGCAGCCGGATACGCCACAAGCCACCGAGGTGCAGCACAGGCACTTTCGGGTCGGCGGCGAGCAGGAGCTTCCACAGCGGCTTGAGTCGCTGGTACAGCAGCCACGAGCGAGTACCCGCGCGGCGGCGCTGGATCTGCTGGAACGCCATGGCCAAGATGATGATCAGCATGCCGGGCGCCAGGAACGCGGCCTGGTCAACGAGCAGCCGATAGGGGAGTAGCCCGGCGAGCGCGGTCAGGCAGTAGGCGGGAGACAGGGCGCACCACACGGCGCCCACGATGAACAGGATGAGCTGCGTCCGCACGATCCCGGACGCCTCCCGGGCGGCCGTGACGCAGGTGGCGGCGAGGGCGAGCAGGATCAGAGCCACGTACCCGTACCAGGTGATCCAGTGCAGCCAGCCCATCGCCATCGCCGGCGTCAGCTCGAACCGGTCCTGGTAGGCGTAGAACACGGTGGTTTCCGGCCACTGCCACGCCCCAGCCAGATACGTGGCCACCAGCACGGCCACTGCCCCGAGCGTGACCAGCACCGACTTGCGGGCGCTCCGGCCGGCCACACCGGACATGTAGAGCACGATGCCGAACACGCCCACCATGGCCACGCAGCGTTTCGCTAGCGACGAGATCGGCATACCGCCTGCATCCACGAATGCGGCGACTTCCGGCCGCGCCAGTGTCAGCGTGCTGGCCATCCCGATCACGATGGCCAGCAGCCCCCGGTCCTGCAGCGTGGCTGTTTGCCGGAGTCGCGCCGCGACCGCGACCCACGCCGCGATCGTCCATAACCAGCCACCCATGATCACAACCCATCCATTGCTTGTCGAATCCTGCCGATCCGGCCCTTCATGGCCCGGTCATCAGCGTGCACGCCTGCGATCGCGAGCGTGCCGTACAGCTCCGCGTTCAGCTCGCCTTCCTCGCCGTAGCCCGTCCGCGCGAAGTATCGAGCCAACAGCTCCTGGTCCATGTTCGGGAACACCTCCCGTAGCCAGTCCGTGGCGGCCGGGGCCAGCTGCTCCCGCGAATCCTCGTCGATGCCGTGCCCGAACGTGACGCCTTCGGGCGCCATCAGCATGTGGCCCACCTCGTGTGCGATGATCTGCCAGCGGTGCGAGCCGGCCGCGCCGCGCGGCACATAGATGTGGTCCGTGCGGCCGTCGAACCGCCACACGCCGCACAGATCCACGGGTAGTTCCTCTTCGTGCAGCACGAGCCGATGCCCCCGAGCTTGGGATACTCGCGCGAGGTACTCGTCCAGGTCGAAGGGGCGCGGCGGCCGCACAAGGGCTAAGGCAGCATGCACTGAGTCGGGGACATGGAGACGAGCAGCGGACATTTAGAGAAGAAACCTTTCCGAAACGGATGCCCGGAAAGTTTACAAACCCCCTTACGTGCCCGGATCGTAGACGATGCCCTCGTTCTCCATCTCCTGCCTGATGACCTGCGCAATCCGCTGCCTGGCCTCAGGTGAGAGTTCTTCGGCCTGCCGGAACCGCATTTGCACGGCCCCTGACTTGAGGATCGCCTCGAACAGGTCGAGCTGCGACGACACCTGGGCGACCAGCTCCCGGTCAGGGTTCTCGCTCAGGTACTCCACCGGCACGCCGTAGAACTGGGCAAGCCCGATGGCTTTGTCCAGCGAGATCTTGGCCCGATCGCCGCCCTCCAGTAGGGCAATGTAGGAACCCGTCATCGGAGTGCCTGCCGCCGTGATGGCAGCCGCGACCTCGCGCTGCGAGTACGGCAACCCGCTCTTCGGGTTGACCATCACCTCGCGTAGACGCTTCAGCCGCGCGGCGAGCGGCATCCTAACTCTCCGATCAACTGCTTACAGATGTTGACAGACACCTAGATTAGCCGGAACCATACACGAGCCACAGCCGCTTACAACTGTCAGCAGTGCCCGGTTCGCGAGGAGCACCCTCATGCTTCATCCGTTATGCCGCATAGGCCGCCGCACGGCCCATGCGGCCCTCGCCAACCAGCCAACGGCACACCCAGGAGAGCTTCCCCTTGACGAACGAGTTGGACCCTGACGGCCGCCGCCTGTTCCTCGAACTCTCCGCAGACCTGTACGAGCAGGCGATGCAGGACATCCGCGGGGAGGGGCCGCGAAACGAGGGACTCGCGTTCTGGCAGGCCATCCGAGAGGCGATGGACGCCGAGGCCGAACAGCACAAGCGCCGCATGACCATCTACCGGATGCTGGAGGACCTGGCCGTCTTCCGCATGGCCAAGGTCCAGGGCATGCCGTACGACCGCATCGGCGCCCGCGCCGGTCGGCGCTCCCGCTCCTGGGCATTCCAACACACGATGCCCCAGGACCTGGTCGACGACCTGATCCGCACGTACGCGGAGGCCGAGGCCGAGGAGGGCAAGGCGTTCATCAACGCCCAGACCGAACCCGCCAACCCGCCAGCCAACGACCGCAGCACCGTCATCCCGATCACCGCCCACAGCAAGCGGCCCGCGCAGGAAGCGGCCCGCCGAAGCATCCTCTACCGGCAACTCCGCCGATTCCTGGGTGGCGCGGCCGTTGTCGCGGGCCCGGTTTACGTGGCGATGAAGGCCGCGGCCGCGAGCTACACCACCACCGTGCAGACGGCGCTCATGAGCAACGGCGCGCTCACCCCCATGCCCGGCCTTGACCCGCTGAGCGCTGGCGGCCTGTCCGGCATGCTCTCGGCGTCGTCCACCACGGGCGCGGCCGCGCAGGCCACCGGCCCCGTCACCACCGTCGTCGGCAAGGTGATGGCGAGCGCCGTCATCGGCGTGCAGGCCACCGCCGGAGTGTCGGCCCCGGCCGCCACGGTGTTCGTCGCCGCGGCGGGCTCACCGGTCGTGCTCGCCGTCGAGGGCGCGGCCAAGCCCATCGTCGCCGCCCTGGGGCTCGAGAACCCGGACCCGGCCGAACCCCCCGCGCAGGATCTTCTTCTCGCGGCACTGCCCACCGCGCCGCCCCCCGGGGAGGAGACGCTGGTGCAGCCGGAGCTCCAGGTACCGACCGTCTACGGCACCGAGACGCCCACCACGTCGCCCAGCCCCGAGCGCGGCTCTCCCACGCACGTCGCGACGACGGCGCCAGCACCCGCGACAACCACCACCACGGCGCCGACGCCAACCGCGAGCGCCACGCGCTCCCCGGCCGCCGCGCCCGCCACGACACAGAGCAGCATGGCCGCACCCACGCCGACGACCGTGACGGCCGAACCTACCGTGGCCACGTACACCACCCAGCCGGCGACCCCGCAGCCGTCAACCGCGACGACCACCGGGCCGACCGCTTCGCCGACTGACACGCCGTCCACTGCTGGGCCGAGCCAGCAGCCCACCGACAAGCCCACCGAGCAGCCGCCAACGCCAGACCCGACGCCGACCAGCCCGGCCCCCGACCCGACGCCCACCGAGACGGAACCGCGCGATCCGAAGCCGACGCAGACGGCCGAACCCGAGCCGTCCCGGAATCCCGAGAGCGCGCCGCCCGTCCCCGCGGGGGACAGCCAACCCCAAGGTGGGAGCGCTCTACAAGCGGAGCTTCCGCAGCCTATGGCGATGACCGTGGGCACGGGGGGCGCGCTGCTACTGCCGGCTGCGGGCTGGTGGTACGGGCCCACCTCATAGACGGCTTGCCCCCGTCTCGTACGGGGTGCGCAGACCCCGAACTGCCAGGTACGGGGCGGGGGCAGGCAACCACCTCAGCGGCTGATGTCGGCGAGGGTGGGTAACACGGGCATGGCGTCCCGCTATGAAACCCTGGGAGGCCTTATGCCAAGCTACGGAATCTACAGCGCTGAAACGATCTTCGTACCCGCAAACCTACTACAATCCCCGGACCCGGGATTTCTCCTCGCGGAGATCAACGTCTTCCTCCAGCCCCCCAGCGCCGAGCAGGGATGGGACGTCCAACTGCAATTCGTCCACGAATCGGCGGAACTATCCCCTGAGATCCTTCCGGAGCCAGGCGTCACCGTCGGCAAGATGATGTTCCACATTTCGCACCTTGCCGCTGTCCTCGCCATGCTGGCGCAGCCGAATTGCGCCGTTGAGGTGTGGGGAGGGCAGGCTCGCCTCGTCTCTCGCATACAGAAGGGCTGAACGGGGGACGCGGCCAGCCGATACCGCTACACGTCGTCGCGGTCGGGGAGGGTGGGCACGCCGCTGTAGTCGACGCCGTCGATGCGCATCAGCATTGAGTAGCTCACCCACCGGGTTTCGAGGCTGGGCGGCCCGTTGGTCACGTCGGAGCCGAGGGGGATGGCGATCTTCGCCCACCACTCCGGCAGGTTGTTGGCGAAGATGCTGGCGCGGGCGAGGAGGAACGCCATCCGGGTGCGGGCGAGAAGCACCATGGGCGCATGGTGAGCGCGCGGGACTCCTCGGCGGCGTGTTGCTCCATGGGGGCCGAGCGTACGCCGGGCGGCGGCGGCTCGTCCACCTGTTCGAGTCCGATATGCGCCCAGTGGGCCGATAGTGACCTTTGCCCGGTTCGCGTCTCGCGATCTTCGCTAAATGATCTCTCTGTGAAGCACGCTGGCGGGCGAACTCGGGTTGCCGGATGGTAGGAGATATCCAGGAGCGATGCGGGGGCTCCTGGACGCTCTCAGTGCGTTTTCGCCGCTCAGGGCTAGGTGTTGATCTCCAGGACCCAGACAGAGACGTGGTCGGGGCCGCGCGTGTAGACCAGGCGGAAGGTGTCGGTGCGGATCTCGAACGCGTCGGGGATGCCGCCGTACGGAACGGCCCCGAGCGGTTCAGGGTCCTCGATCAGGTCGAGGAAGGTGTTCGCGATGGCGGTTCGCAGGCCAGGCGCCGCCTGGCGCAGGATGTCGCGTACCGCGAGGTCGATGTGGAGGAGCCGTTTCAAGAGCGCTCACTGGGGGGTTGGTAGGCCAAGGTCGGCATACAGGGCTTCCTTGCTGTCGTAGGTCATCATTTCGCGCTCGCCGCGGGCGTGTGCGGCGATCGCTTCGGTCACGTGGCCGGCCTCCAATTCCCGGCGGGCTCGTAGTAGTTCCTCGTAGTCGGCTTCGGAGATGAGGACGGCGCGTTCCGTGGTGGAACGGCGGATGGTGGTGGGCTGGTGGCCGTGGACGGCGCGCGCTACAAGCGTGCCGAGTTGGCTGCGGGCTTCGGAAATCCCTAGTGGCTCATGCGTGGCGGTCATGTCGGTACTCACTCCTGCGACTGACCGGGGTCGCTCTGTTCCCGGTCCTCGGTGCTTTGGTGGATGTCTTCACTGTAGGGGAATCTGGACAGCCTGCACAGGAAGTTCAACATGTACATGTTGCTCAACTCTCTCGATTTTTATTACCGGGAATGTTCGTTCCCGCCGATAAAACCGCTATGATCAAGAAGTTCGACCCGCTCGGGACAGCGACCCCGAGCGCGGCAGGACGTAAGCCCCAGGACGGAGTAAAGGACCCAACCGTGCAACCAACGGACATCACCCTCGTCCCGCTCGACGCCGACGAGAAGACGCTGAAGCTCTACCTCGACGCCTCCCCGCTCTGGACATACAGCAGCCGCACCAACACCGTGGTGGCCTACCGCCACGACGGAGACGAGACGCGCGGCCCCGTTCGCGTGTTCGTCCCCGTCCACGATGACCCCGACTTCGCGCCAGACCCGGACGACGACCGCCAGGAGTGCGCCAGGACCGCGTACACCGTCAACGCCGTCGCCCTCGGCCTGCCCGCCAACACCTCGCGCGAGGCCGTGCGCCGCCTGGTCGAGATCGCCAACCTGAGCAGCAACCACAAGCCGGGCACCATCCGGCCCGCCTTTACCCCCACCCGCATCCACGCCGTGGCAACCGGGCAGGAGGCCGCGCGATGACCCTCACCGAACAAGAGCGCGAGGAGTACAGCGCTCACGCCGACCACTTCTCCAACAACTTCGTCAACGCCGTGGACGCCCTGGCCCTCATAGAAGACGCGACCAGCAGCCTGCAATCCGCCGCCCGCCTCCTCGCCCAGATCAACAGGGATGACTGGGGCGCAGACGGTGAACTCAACGACACCGACCACCAGGACGTCACCGCCGCGTTCGACGACGTCCACCGCCACCTGCGCAGCATCCGGCGCATCACGATCAACCTTCGTGACGAGGCCGACCGCTACCGCGTCATGAATGAAGCCGCGCTGAACCCGCCGCCCGAGCAGCCGGTACGCCCCTTCTACGCGGCCACCGCCGCCGATCTCCTGCTGATCCACCGGCTTCTCAAGACCGACTACTCGGTGACCACGTACGTGCCCGGCGTGCGTGCGCGGATCGACGCCGAACTGCAAGCCCGCCCGCCCGGCGAGATCGTCGCCGCCCAACAGGACATCCTCGCCGCCCAGGAGGCCGCCATCGCCGAGAAGCTGCGCACCCCGGTCGCTCCCGTCGCTGTCGTGATCACCAAGCCGGGATACGACACCGTACGCATCGGCCCCATCCCCGCCGACTACGCCCCGACGTGGATCGCCACCCTGGACAAGGCCCAGGAGCACGTCAGCCTGCCCGAGGGCTCCAAGTGGGAGATCACTGCCTACGACCCGAAGCTCCCCCACGAGCAGCCGACCGCCGCCACCACGGTGCCCGCGCTGATCCCGATCGTGCGCGAGCGCATCGGCCAGAGCGAGGAGGAGGGCATGGACCCGGCGCGCTTCCCCGACGAGTACGTCCGCATGTGGGCCCTGATCGGAGAGGAGGAGGCGTACCAGCGGTGGCGCGACGCCCTCATGGAAGTCGACGCCGAGATCTTCGCCGCCCGCACCGCCGAGGGGAACGAGACTCGATGACCACCCCCACGCCCCAGGCCGCCGACCTGGCCATCGCGTCCGGGCTGCCCGACGACCACTCGCTCAAGGGCCTGCCCGGCCTGACCTTCCACGTCACCAACTCCCTCCGGGATGCGACACCGTCGATCGTCACGGTGGGTGATCTGAAGGGCTGGACCGACGCCGCGCTGGTCCAACTCCCCGGCTTCCGGGCGGCCCGCCTGGAGAAGGTCAAGGCCGCGCTGATCGCCGCGAGCAACGGAGCAACCTCCTGATGGACACCTACTACCGCCCCGTCCCTGACGGGGCGGCCCCCATCACCATCTGGCACGGCGAACTCGACGAAAACGAGCGGTATTGGCTCACCGAGGTCACCCGCGAGATCGAGACGCTGCACCCGGCCACGATGACGCACCTGCACGACGGCGAGGTGACCACGCTCGCCCTGCTGCCGCCGTACACCCAGGAGACGGTGGCGGCCGCCGTCACGGCCGCCGCCCGGAAGTGCAGCGGCTGGCGGGTCACCCCGACCTGGCGGCCCGAGCCCGGCCACGTCCGCATCCAGGAGATCGCCCGCCAGGAGCGCGAGGCCGAGCTACTGAACGAGGCCGCCGAGATCGCCAAAGGCTGGAGGCACGTACGCATCACCTCCCCGGCCCGGCCGAGCTGGGACGACCAGGAGGCGTTCGCCGCGTTCACCGAGGTGCGGGCGCGCATCTACTCGACCGCCAGGCGCACGGACGTGATGCGCCGCATCTCCCACCGCGACACGAAGACGATCGTCGTGTTCGGCCACCACGAGCGGCCCGTGGACGACGCCGTGGCGGCGTTCCTCGCCGAGGTGACCACGTTCCTGCCCGCCGGGTGGGCGATCGACAATGAGGGACGGTGACCACGATGAACGACCTGCCGCACTACACCGATGACCCGCTGGTGGACCTCAAGGCCCACCGATTGCTGCTCGACCTCGACCCAGTCGCTTCCGCCCAGGCCGGGCGCGACCTCAAGTCCGGCACCTGCTCCTGCAGCGGCATGACGGCCACCCCGCCGTGGGACGACCATGCAGTGTTCGAGCAGTTCGACGCGCACATGGTCGACGTTCAGGTGTACGCGCACGAGGCCGTGGCCGAGGCGCTGGAGCAGGCCCGGCGGCAGGAGCGGCAGGGCGTGATCGAGAGGTGGAACGCGACCGTGCCGGTCGGCACGCCCGTCCGTTACTGGACCGGCGGCCGCCGAGGCGAAGGAAAGCAGAGCCGGACCCGCACCGCGGCGCACCTTCTTGAGGGGCACACGCCCGTCGTGTGGGTGGAGGGCGAAGGGATCTGCATCGTCCTCACCCGCGTCCAGCCCATCGACGCCGAAGGCCCGCAGTGAGCGACAACCTGCCCGAGGTGGTGACCACGGCGGGCGCGGAGACGCTGCCCGCCGTGGCGGCGGCCGACGACCAGCAGAAGAACCCGTACTGGGCTTACCTCGACAGCCTCGACAGCGCCGATTCCCGCCGCACCATGAAGGGCTGCCTCGACCGGATCGCCCGCCTGATGGCCGGCCAGGACCCCGCTGGCATCAACCCCAACACGGGCAAGCCGGACCCGACCGTGCTCGCCATCACCGGAGAGACGGTCAAGTGGCATCTGCTACGGGCCGAGCACACCCAGCACATTCGCGCCTTGATCGCCGCGGCGACCAGCCGCAAGAAGGAAGCCGACCCGGAGCCATGGGCGACGGCGTACAGGAACAAGCACATCGTGGCCCTGCGGCAGGTCCTCGACCGGGCATGGCTGCTCGGCCTGATGAACGCTGATGAGCGTGACCGCGCCCAGCGCGTCGAGCAGTTCCGGGGAACGCGTCTCCCCGCAGGCAAGCATCTGCCCGTCGAGCGCGTCGGCGCGTTGTTCGCTGCCTGCGACCTCGACCTCGACCTCGACCCCGACGAGGTCGAGGACGAGGCGCAGCGCGAGAGGATGCGCCGTACGGCGCTGCGCGACGCGGCCCTGCTGGCGGCCCTGTACTCGACCGGCGCCCGCCGGTCCGAACTGGCCGGGATCGCGCTGGCCGACTACGACCCGGCGGACCGGTCCCTGCGCATCCGCCATGGCAAGCGGAACAAGGAACGGTACGTCTACCTCACCTCCAGCGCGGTCGCCCGCGTCGAGGCGTGGTTGACCGCGCGCGGCAGCGACCCGGGCGGCCTGTTCGCGCCGTTCACCCCGCGCGGCGGGCACGTCCGACGCACCCGGGCGGGCACCGTGGCGCACATGAGCGGGCAGACGGTGGGGGACGTGATCGCCAACCGCGCCGAGCAGGCCGGGCTCGCCGAAGCGCCGGACGCGCACGACTTCCGCCGCACATTTACGGGCGAACTTCTCGACGCCGGGGTGGACCTGGCCACCGCGCAGGCCCTGCTGGGACATGCTTCCCCGGCCACGACGGCGCGATACGACCGGCGGCCGGAGAGGGCCCGCCGCTCGGCCGTGGACAAGCTGGCCACCCCCGAGGCGATACCGCTGCCCGGAGCTATCCGGAGACGCGAGAGATGATCCCGGTGCCCGCTCTTGCGGTTACGGCGCGTCGGGAAATGACGAGAGTGAAGCCGAGGTTGGGCGGGATCCCGGGCGGGACGGTCATCGTGGCACGTGCCTGGCCGGGGGCGACGGCATGGCTCAGGTGGGGAGTCTGCGGGGAAGAAGATCAACCAGCGGGGGCGTCTGGCCACTGCTGGTCGCGTCGTTTATTTGGCCGTTTGCCGAATTCCGGAGGCCTTGGGAGGACTATCGTAAGTGGATCGCCCGCGCAGGAAGTACGACGCCCCGCGTGCCCATGGCGGGCACGCCTCGAAACTGGGTACCAGCAGGAACTCCACGGCCTTCGGGTCGCCACCTTTGACGAGCAAGGACACCCCCAACTGATGGCAGTGACCCAGCAGGAGATCGAGAACCGCTTGTGGGATGCCGCCGACGAGCTGCGCGTGGCGATGCCCGAGGCGCAATACTCCTCCGTCATCTTCCCGCTGATGTTTTGGAAGTACCTGTCGGACACCTGGGAGCACCAGCACGAGCAGTTCCTGGCCGAAAACGAGGGCCTGGACGACCTGTCCGCCGAGGAAGCTCACGAGATCGAGTACCGCGACTACCAGTCGTTCGAGATCCCGTTCATCCACCCTGGCACCGTCCACCAGCGTCGCGCCTCCTGGACGTCCATCCTCGCCACCATCACCCAGCCCGGCCTCGGCCAGCGCGTCCGCGCCTCCCTGCAGGCCATCGAGACGGCCAACCCTGACAAGTTCTCCCGCCTGTTCGGGTCCATGACCTGGACCTCCGAAGAGGTGCTGTCGGGGGAGGTGCTGGCGGCGGTCATGCAGACGATGGACCGCACCCCGAAGATGCACGAGGGCAACATGTCCCACGACGTCCTCGGCGGGGCGTACGAGTACCTGCTTAAGCGGTTCTCCGATGGGTCCGGTACCCGAGCCGGCCAGTTCTTCACCTCCCGCGAGGTCGTCGAGCTGATCGTCGAGGTCCTGGACCCCAAGGGCTACGAGTCGGTGTACGACCCGACCTGCGGATCGGGCGGCATGCTCATCGCCTCCGCGAACCTCCTGAAGGTCCGCGGCGGGCGTGGCTACACACTCAAGTTGTACGGGCAGGAGGCCGTACCGGACACCGCGGGTGTGGCCCGCATGAACCTCTTCATGCACAACCTCACCCAGTTCAAGGTGGAGGTCGGCGACACCCTGAAGGACCCGCGCTTCAAGAAGCCGGACGGGTCCGTCGCGCAGTTCGACGTAATCGTCGCCAACCCGCCCTACAGCCTGAAGTGGAAGCCCTGGACCAACGACCCGCGCGCCCTCGGCGGGGTCGCCCCGCAGTCGACGGCGGACTGGGCGTTCGTCCAGCACATGATCGCCAGCATGAGCCCGAAGAAGGGACGCGTGGGGGTCGTCCTGCCCCACGGCGTCCTCTTCCGAGGTGGCCAAGAGGCAGCCATCCGCCAGCGCGTCCTGGACGACGACCTGCTCGAAGCGGTCATCGGCCTACCTGCCAACCTCTTCTACAACACCACCATCCCCACGGCGATCCTGGTGTTTCGCGCACCCGGCACCAAGGACCCGGAGCGGCAGGACGGCGTACTGTTCATCGACGCCTCCAAGCGATTCACCAAGGCCAAGAACCGCAACATCCTCACCGACGCCGACATCGCCGACATCGTGACCGCCTACCACTCGAAACTGGACGCCGACGGCAACCCGGTGGACCCCGACGGAGAAGGCGGACTCGCGGCGCGATTCGTCCCCACCGAGGAGATCGTGTCGAACGGGTACGACCTGAACATTGGGCGGTACATCAAGCAGGCCGCCGCCGAGCAGGAAGACCTCGGCACCCTTATCGAGGCCTACAACATCGCTCGCGCTGAACGCCAGAAGACCGAACAGCGCATGCTCGCCGTCCTCGCCGATGCTGGAATCGAGGGCTTCAATGAGTGACTGGCAGCGGACCACACTCGGGGAGGTGATGACCCAGGTTTCCCGTGTAATCCGGGTCGAGGACCTGACCGAGGCTCGATACGCCGGAGTGCGCTGGCATGCCGGAGGAGTGTACGACCGTGAGACGGTCCCAGCTCAGAACATCAAGGGCAAGGTGCTCTACCGGATCAAGCGTGACGACATCGTGTACAACCGGATGTGGGCGACCAAAGCCTCTTTCGGGGTGGTCAAGAAGGACGCTGACGGCTGCTTTGTCACCAACGACTTCCCAGTGTTCACGGTCAAACCCGAGGTAATCATCCCGGAATACGTCGAGGCCATCTTCCACACCGCGTCGTTCCAGTCTGAGGCGGCAGGCCGAGCGGTCGGCACCACAGAGCGCCGACGCCTCCACGAGCGGGACTTCGTGAACATCCCCGTCGTGCTGCCGTCCCTACAGACGCAGAAGAGGATCGTTGAGGTCATCAGCGCGATCGACGACCAGATCACCGCACTCGATGCCGAGGCCGACGCATTGCATATGGTGCTGCGACGATTTCGCGCCGAACTGGTTAACAAGCAGGATGCTCCGGCAGTTCGTGCTGATGAGGCATTCGAGATCATGATGGGGCGACAGCGGGCGCCAAAGTACGCCACGGGGCCTTACATGACGCCCTACCTCCGTTCCGCAAACGTCGGCTACGGGACGCTCGACCTATCCGACGTGTTGGAGATGAACTTCGACCCGCAGGAACGCGAGGCGTTTGGCCTCGCGCCCGGCGATGTACTCGTGTCCGAAGGCAGCGCAAGCCAGTCCGCAGTGGGTATGCCGGCAATGTGGCGTGGAGAACTGCCAGAACCGATCTGCTTCCAGAAGACGCTCATGCGGTATCGAGCCATCGAGGGCATCAGCGTTCCGGCGTTCGTGAACCACTGGTGTCTGTGGGCCTACGAGTCGGGCACCTTCCTTGACATCGCGGGAGGCACCAATATCAAGCACATCACCGCCATGCGTGCGGTGCGGATGCCGGTGCGCCTACCAACCGTCACGGACCAGGAGCGAATCGCTGCTGAGCTTGACGCGATAAGCGAGGTCGTCGCCGCGACCCGCGCGGAGGCCACCCGTCTCCGTGACGTTCGAGCGGGGCTGCTGGCGGGACTGCTGGACCGCACCATCGAGATTGAGTCGGCCAAGCTGGAGGTCTGAGCCGTGGCGAAGGGCATTCGGGAGCGTGAGTTCCAGAACCTGATGATCCAGTGGTCCCTCCCCATGGGCTGGACCTTCACCGCGGGCAGGTCGCTGCCGCGTGAGACGACACAGACGGTTGTGGCCAGCCTGTTGCGGGACGCCATCGTCCAGTTCAACCCCGGGGTGATCGACGGGTTCGACGTGGATGCGGTGGTCGAGGAGATCGTCGCCACGGTCAACGCCGTCGAGGGCGGGCTGGTGCGGGCCAACGAGCAGGTGCTGCGCCTGCTGCGAGGGCACAAGGAGTTCCGGGACGCCGACGGCGTGTGGCACGCCCTGAAGGTCATCGACTTCGAGCATCCGAGCGCCAACACGCTGGTTGTGTCGGACGAGGTGACCATCACCGTCCCTGGCAAGACCTCCCGTCGGTTCGACCTCGTGTACTGGGTCAACGGCCTGCCCCTGGTCGTGGTTGAGGTGAAGTCGCCGACCGCGAATTCTGGTTGGGCGGACGCCGCCCGCGAGATCAACGACGTGTACGCCACCGAGTACCCGTGGTTCTTTACCCCCAACGTCTTCGCCGTCGCCTCCGATGGGCTGAAGGTGCGGTTCGGTGCCGCCGGTGCTCCCACGAACCTGTGGCAGCCGTTCCGGTCCACCGCCGACGACGAGAACCTGTCCGGGCAGGCCGACGTGCAGCGCTCCGTCGAACTGCTGCTCAACCCAGCCACCGTCTTGGACATGCTGGCGAACTTCGCCTTGTTCGACACCTCCGGGGGCGGGGTGGACACGAAGTACCTGCCCCGCTACCCACAGATGGAGGCCGCCCACCTCATCCACGAGCGAGTCCTAGCTGGCGGCCAGAAGGGGCTGATCTGGCACCACCAAGGCAGCGGGAAGACGCTGTTGATGGTGTTCGCCGCCTCGCTGCTGCTGGCCGACACCCGCACCGAGTCGCCCACGATCATCCTGCTCTCGGACCGAACCCAACTCGTCCGCCAGACCTCCGGGGTGTTCACCTCCGCCATGGGGAGCGCCTACTTCCACCAGCCCGCCACCAGCCAGGAGTTGCGTTCCCTGCTGGCCGACGACGTGCGCGGCGTCATCTCCACGACCGTGCACAAGTTCGCCGACGCCGGCAAGAACCTGTCGACCCGAGGCAACATCATCGTGCTGGTCGACGAGGCACACCGCACCCAGTCCGATAGGTCGGAGTCCCTGGCCGGCCAGATGCGCGCAGCGTTGCCGCACGCGAAGTTCTTCGGCATGACCGGTACCCCCGTCAGCAACCTCGCCACTGACACCTTCGCCCTCTTCGGCGAGGAGACCGACCCGGGCAGGGTTCTGCACCGGTACTCGGTGTCCCGGTCTCTGCTGGACGGGGCCACCGTTCCGGTCATGCTGGACCCGCACCCGGTCGCCTTCGATTTAGACGACCAGGCGTTGCAGGCTGAATTCGACCAGTTCGCCGACGACTTCGACCTCGACGACCCCGACCGTGAGCTCCTGTCCCGCAAGTTCGGGCGCCTCACCTCGGTGTTCGCCAACCCCGACCGCATCCACGCGGTCTGCCAGGACATCGTGGACCACTACCTGGCCGGCGCCTACCGCAACGCCCTCAAGGCCCAAGTCGTCGCCTACAACCGTGAGCTGGCCGTGGCCTACACCGACAAGATCAACGAGCTGCTGGCAGGCTTCGAGGCATCACAGGTGCTCGCCGAGGTCGGCAAGCACGGCCGGATCACCGCCGAGGTGAACATCTCCGTCTCCGACGCCAAGGGCGAAGACCCCGCCATGCGGCCGTTCCAGCTCACGGAGGCCCAGGAGGAGGACCAGAAGCGGCGGTTCCTCACCCCGGACGACCCACTCTGCTTCCTGGTGGTGACCGCGAAGCTGATGACAGGGTTCGACGCCCCCAACGAGGGCGTCCTCTACCTGGACAAGCCACTGAAGGCCCACAACCTCTTCCAGACGATCACCCGCCCCAACCGCACCTGGGTGTCCCCGACCGGATTCGTGAAGACCTCCGGCGTGATCGTGGACTACATCGGCCTGGCCGAAGAGGTCCAGCGGGCCGTCGTCGACCCCGCCTCGCCGGGGGCCGGCAAGGGCGGCGGGTTCGTCACCGACCTGTCCGAGCTAGTCGACGAGTTCCGCACCACCTTCGCCCGCATCGAAGACCTTCTCGTAGATGTGGACGGCCTGGACCTCACGGTCCACGGATACGAATCCGTGCGGGCCATCAACGCCTTCCTGGACGCCAACCCCGGCACCGCCGAAGTGTTCACCAAGGACTACCGGCTCCTGGCCCGCCTGTACCCGCTCATCCATACCGACAAGCGGGTCGCCAAGTACCGAGACGGTTTCGGGCTGTTCGGGTCCGTGTACACGACCCTGTTCAAGAAGTCCTCCGACGAAGAGAGGAAAGAGCGGTTGAGTGAGCTGGGGCCGATGGTCCTGGAGATCATCAACGCCCACGTCCACTCCTTCTCCGTGGTCGCCTCCCAGGAGGAAGCCCTCGTCCTGGACGCGCAGGGCATCGCCATCCTCAAGGAACTGCTGGCCCTTGTCCGCCCCAAGCCCGGCAAGGACGACGGCGAGGACAAGAGGCCGCCGTCCGCAGCGGAGATCTTGGACCACATCAAGGCCGCCCTCGAAAGGGGCGTCGAACCGGGGTCCGCGAAGTACACCGCCCTCGCAGAGCGCATCAAGCTGCTGCGAGACCGGATCATCCAGAACTCCCAGGACGCCCTGGAGTTCCTGTCCGAGGCGCTCCGGATCGCTCGCGCCATCGTGAACGCCGGGAAGCACCCCGACGAAGCCGTCGTGCTGGACGACGACCACGTGGGTGTCCTGACGCGGATCATCCACGACCACGCACCGCCCGGCCTCACAATCACGGAAAGGAACCTGGCCGAGGAGATCGACCAAGTGGTCACCCGCACCCTCGCCCGGTCATGGGACAACGCCGACGCCCGCAACCGAGGCGTCCGTCGCGCCACCGCCGCCGTCTTCCGCCGGTACATGCTGAAACCGGTGGGGGAGCCATATGACTCCACCGTCGCCTACATCGAAGCCCACTACCTAGTTGACTGACGAACGGAGGCCCGGTTATCTGGGGTCGCCAAAGGCGTCAGGCATGTGAGGCAAGTGGCTTCCGTGCAACGTGCCTGACAAGTTATCTGAGGTTGTCAGGCACGTTGGTCACCTCGGGAAGCCCGCCCGCCGTTCAGGATGTTGCTCGTCACCCTGCCGCGTAGAAGTTTGTGACGATGGTGCCGCCGTCACGGTGTCTTAAGGAGTCCGTCTGGTTAGACACCGTGGACTCCCTTGGCCAGCCCACGGCCGCGATCGCCCAGCCCGTACCCGGCCCCGAGTCACCGTCCGGGGCCGTCACGCTCTTGTCCGTTTCACGTGCAGGCAACCTCGGATAGCCAGGCCTCTACCGCCCACGGCTGTCGTCCTCCTCGGTGGAGGATTCGCGAGCGCTGGAGTCGCTGCCTTCCTGCCGCTCCCGCTGGCGGCGGACGGCGCGCTGGGCGAGGAGTGCGGTGATGAGGTTGACGGTTGCCACTGCCAGCGGAATGAAGTCGGTTAGGTGCTGCATGGTCGTGTACTCCGTCGATGGGTAGGGGCTGGAGCGGTTCCGGCCCGGTGCTTCCCATTGGCGGCGTGGATGTGGCGTCCGGCAGTTGTCTCGGACCGGACGGACGTATCGGACCAGAGCAAGCGCACCGGCCTCGTTGAGGCGGGAAACTGGAGATACCGGCAAGACTCGTGAGTTGGCCCGGCCTTCTCATCCGGTAAGTCGACAGGTGCAGGAGCCTTGATGGATCCCAACGGTGCGATGACAGCGCCGGGCTCGCCAGCCAAACCGCCGGACCCGGCCACGGTGCACACCTGTGAGCAGTTGGCGCGGGCGTTGAAGGCTCTGGCCGGGTCGCGCGGCCCTCGGGACGTCGAAATCGCCGCAGGTGAGCTAAGGCCGCCGGAGACGCTGGCCAAGCAGACCGTCAGTGACATGTTCCGCAGGGGGCGGCCCAGCGAGCGGACGCTCGCGGCGTTCCTGCGCATCTGTGGGGTGTCCAGAGACCGGCACGAGGCGTGGCAGGCAGCCCGCAGACGCGCCAGGGGAGAGAGCCGCGAGCCGGACCTTGCGCGGCTGGTCAACCTTGTGCGGGCCGGTGATGCCAAGCTGCGCGATCTGGGGGTGCACGATGCTATCGACGTCCCTGGCGCCGCCGGTGATCAGCCGGTCTATGTGGAGCGGGACACCGACATCGATTCAGCCGGCGTGCGCGCGTTGATCCGCAACGCCGTCGACGGTGGGCAGGGACGGCTGCTGCTGCTGGTCGGGGAGTCCTCGGTGGGCAAGACCCGATGCGCCTGTGCGGCCGTTCAGGACCTGCTCCCGCACTGGTGGCTGCTGCAGCCGGCCGACGTCGAGCAGATCCGCCATGCTGCGGCCAACCCTCCGGCGCAGTTGGTGGTGTGGCTGGATGAGCTGCAAAATTATCTCATCGGCGCTGCCGGCCTCACCGCGGACCTGGTCCGGTCGCTGACGGGCCGCGGCATGCTGCTGATCGCCACGATGCGCGACGACTTCTATCGCGCCTACGCCCGCCAGCCCGGGCCGGAGCATTCCCGCTCCTACGCCGCCGAGTGGGAGGTGGTCAAAAAGCAGGCGGCAACGATTACCATGCCGAAGGCGTTGAGCTTCGCCGAACGGGCTCGGGCTGCAGCCTCAGGCGACAAACGCCTTGAGGCGGGACTGCAGATCATGGGCTATGACCTGTTTCCGGCGATCGCCGCTGCTCCGGAGCTGACCCGTCACGCCAAGGCCGCCGACCCGTATGCTCGCGCGGTGCTGGAGGCCGTTGTGGATGCCGGCAGGCTCGGGGTGCGATCCGCGATGAGCAGCGACTTGCTGCGCCGGGCGGCACCTGGCTACTGCGATGCGCGTCAACGCGCGGTGGCGCCCGGCAACTGGTTCGAGGCCGCCATGGCGTATCTCACCCTGAAGCTCGAAGGCGCCGCCGCGGTGCTGGACCCGATCGCCCCGCCCGGCACCATGGGCGGCCAGCGCGGCTACGTGATCGCCGACTACCTGCAGCAGACGATCGGGCAACAGCGCCGATCGAGCAAGGTGCCGGCCTCCACTTGGCATGCTTTGATCGAGTACCTGACCAGCCCCGAGGATCGGGAACGCGCCGCTGCGGCTGCCGTAGATCGGCTGTTGTACAGCTGTGCCGAGGAGCTCCTCCTGACCCCGACCCCTATTACCCAAGGCGAGGCCGCGCAGTGGCTGGCCGAGCTGCTGGCCAAGCAGGGCCGTGTTGAGGATCTGCGTGTCCTGGCCGACGCCGGCAACGTCTACGCCGGCTTGCAGCTGGCCAACCAGCGCCGCATCGAGGAAGCCATCGACGTCCTACGCGCCCTGGCCGACACCGGCAGCGACCACGCTGCCCGGGAGCTGGCCGACCTGCTGTCTCAGCAGGGCAACACCCAGGACCTGCGTGCCCTGGCCGACACCGGCAACAACCACGCTGCCCGAAAGCTGGCCGACCTGCTGATCAGCCAGGACCGCATCAGGGAAGCCATCACCGTCCTACGCGCCCCGGCCGACAACGGCGACGCCGCCGCCGCTTTGCAGCTGGCCAAACTGCTGGCCAAGCAGGGCGGCATCGAGGAAGCCATCGACGTCCTACGCGCCCCAACCGACACCGGCAACGCATACCTCTCCCAGCGACTGGCCCACCTGCTGGCCGACCTGTTGATCAGCCAGGACCGCATCAGGGAAGCCATCACCGTCCTACGCCCTCCAGCCGACACAGGCGACGACCACGCCACCCAGGGGCTGGCCAAGCTGCTGGTCGAGCAGAGCCGTATTGAGGACCTGCGCGCCTTGGCCGACACCGGCAGCGACCACGCCGCCCGGGAGCTGGCTGCCCTGCTGTCTCAGCAGGGCAACACCCAGGACCTGCGTGCCCTGGCCGACACCGGCAACAACCACGCCGCTTGGGAGCTGGCTGAGCTGCTGGCCCGCCAGGGTCGCATCGAGGACCTGCGTGCCCTGGCCGACACCGGCAACAACCACGCCTCCCGGCGGCTGGCCCCCCTGTTGGCCAAGCAGGGCCGTATCGAGGACCTGCGCGCCCTGGCCGACACCGGCAACGACGACGCCGCACCATGGTTAACTGGTCTGTTGGCCGAGCAGGGCCGTATCGAGGACCTGCGCGCTATGGCTGACGCCGGCAGCGAGCCCGCCGCCTTGCGGTTGGCCCACCTGTCGGCTAGGCAGGGCATTGAGGACCTGCGCGCCCTGGCCGACACCGGCAACGACTTCGCCTCCCGACTGCTGGCTGGCCAGTTGGCCGAGCGGGGCCGCGTCGAGGAAGCCATTGACGTCCTACAGGCAGCTGGCACCGGGAATTCTCCCGCCCCTCGGCTATTGGCTGAGCTGCTGGCCAAGCAGGGGCGCGTCGAGGAAGCCATCACCGTCCTGGCCAACACTGGCAATCCCTCCGCAGCAGGGGAGCTGGCTGAGCTGCTGGCCGATCAAGGCCACGTCGAGGAAGCCATCGCCGTCATGCGCGTCCCTGCCGAGACCACCAACAGTTACGCCGCCTTGCGGCTGGCCGAGCTGTTGTCTAGACAGCGCCGCGTTGAAGACCTGCGCGCCCTGGCAGATACCGGCAACGTCCACGCCGCCCGGGAGTTGGCTGAGCTGCTGGCCCGCCAGGGTCGCATCGAGGACCTGCGTGCCCTGGTCCTTGTCGGTACCCCCTATGCCGCCCAGACGCTGATCAGGCTGCTGGCCGACCAAGGCTCGGAGGAGGCGGATCGGCTGCGTCGGTATGGTCTGCCGCTGGCGGACGATGACACCTGAGATCCGGCAGGAACTATGCAGTGCTGTCATCAGCACTTGGCCATTCTCGCCCGCTACATACGCCTGGGCGAGGAGGCCTCCCATCGTCACATCACCGCTGAGTCCGCCGCTAAGGTCGATCACTACGAATCCTGAGCTGGTGCCAAAGAACCAGAGCGCGCTCTCGAGGCAACATGCCTTCAGCACCGGTCAACGTGGCTTACGTGCCTGAGGAGATCGGCTCGCTCCGACCCGCGGCAAGAGGCCAAAACCCAAGATAACCGAGGCAACCTGTGGCGACTGCCGGCCTCGTCGCGCTACTCGGTCGCGGAGGCACTCGCCGCCCACGACACCGTCATCACCTACATGGAGCCGAACCTGCACCGCCAGATGTGGGAGGACACCCTCTTCCGCGAGGGGATCGAGCGGCGCATGAGGGAGCAGCTGCTCCGCAGGGTGGTCGAGGAGCGATGCGTGCCGGTGGCGCTGCCCACGGCGGCGTACCGCTACTTCACCGATCCGGCCTGGGGCCTGGCGCCGTTCGACATGAGGCGGCGGCCTGTACTGCCGGAGCTGGTGGAGTTGGGGGCGCCGTGGGAGTTCATCGAGGTCGAGCTGTCAGTGCCCGTGCGACGGGTCGGCTCGCTGGAGCAGTCGAACAGCCAGGCCACCCAACGCCAGCGCGGTGAACCTTCGGTTGGCGCCCAGCCGTAGAAGCCGCCGTCAGGGGTGAGGGGGAGGTCCATGGCGTGTCCTTCAGCGTCGGCCGTGAGGAAAGCGGCCGTGGGACGACGGTCAGCGTTGCCGTCCCACGGCCGCGCCGCCTCGGAACCGGGCCGAAACCGAGGCGGCCGCCGTGGTTGATCCGCGGGGTTCACAACCTCGGCCGGGGGTGGCTCCTACTGCTGCGCGTACCCATTGACGACACTGAAGTGCGGCGCATCAGGCGCCGAGCTGTCGTCATCGCGCAAGTGCGGCGGCCGAGGGGGTAGGGGGAGGCTCCGCTCCAGCACCGTCTCGCACAGCATCACCGCCGCGAAGAAGTCGGGCATCAGGTGGGCTGGGATCGTGCGGAGCCCCAGCCCGGAGGACTGCATGGCCGTGGCGAGCGCCTGCTCCTCGGTGCCGATGAGCATTGCTTTGCACCCCTCGTGGGAGAGCACTTCCCGCGCGACGTATCCGTCCGCGGATGCGAGGGCTTCGCTGATGAGGCAGGCGTACGCCGGGCCGAGCTTCGTTGGGTCGGCGCGGGCTGTGAGGTCGACGACGGTCAGACCGAGACGGGCGCGGAAGACGGCCTGTCCGGGTGCTCGCGTACCTGCAAGGTACTGTTCGATCATCCGGATGACCTCGCGCTTTGCGGAGTCGCCGGCGGCCAGGCGGCACATCACCCACAGGCATGCCGCCACCTGCGCCTCCCACGGTTCGGAGAGAGTGCTCTGCTCCAGCACCGCCAGGGCGACGCCAGCGTCCCCGGCGAGACAACCGCTGACGATCTTGACCTGCCGTCCGTCCAGCAGGTGCCGGCCGATGCCCTTGTTCTGGTCGGCGTGGGTGAGCGCCTCCTGCCAGCGGCCCAACTGCACGAGGGCGCGGGTGCCCTCGGACAGATAGACACCCCACATCCAGCGCCGCAGCTCCCGGTACTCTTCCGTGCTGCCGGTCAGGTCGCTGGTCGGCAGGGGGATACCCTCGATTACCGGGTCGGTGTTGGCCTTGAGGGCGTGGTGGAGGGTGTTGAGCAGGCTCCAGGCGGCGGCCGCGTCGTCGGCGCGGATGCGCAGCCGGGCAAGGTTGACGACCGGTTCGAGCATGTGCCTGGCCTGCTGGATGGTCAGGCGCTCGGCGGAGCGGTAGGGGCCGACCTGGCGCCAGCACAGCTCTCGCGCTAAGTCGGGCAGCCCGCAGTCACTGGCGATCAGCGCCGCCTTGTTGAGCGCCTGGGCGACGACCGGAAGAGGCTCGTCGGAGCGGTCGGCGTCAGCGGCGAGGCGGGTGATCTCGTTGATCCGCTCCTCGATCGGCGGGTACGCGGGGCGGGGCCGGTCGACCAGCGGGAACCGCCGGGCGATGTGAGCGAGGTTCAGGGCAGTCATCGGTCAACTCCCGGAAGGTAGCAGGGCTTCGCGCGCCGCGCGGCTGAGGATGGCCTGCGTGGTGGAGGAGAGGCCGAGACGGTTCCAGTGGAAGATCACCACGTGTGTCAGGACGTGACGGATGCCTCGGCTGAGTTGCCCCGCCGACGCAGCCTCACGCAGGGCCTGCCCGGTCTGGCGGAAGTCGATAGCCCACGACTCAGCGAAGGCAAGCGGCCCGCAGGGGGTGATCGTGCCCAGGGGGGAGGCCACCAGCGGGCGAAGCTTGTCGGCCATGGCCTCCAGCCGACCGGGTGGCGTGTCGGCGGGAAGAAGGCGCAGCTCGGCGACCCGGTTCCAGAGGTCGCCGCGCTCGAACCGGTCCAGCCCGGCGGCGCTCAACATGATGCTGCACAGCATCATCGACAGTTCCTTGCGGCCCACCTCGGGCGCGGGCTGCCGCAGATGGGTGAGGATCCGGCGGCTGTCGGCGCAGAACAGCTCATGGGCGATCTCCATCCCGACAGGGCCGCCGAACGAGGCCGTTTCCGCCTCGTAGATAGCCGGCCACCACCGCTCGAGAACGCCGGAGACCGTGAGGTCATTCAGCACGGCGTTGGTCGCGGCCCTCAGCCCCTCGGAGACGACACCGGTGCGCGGCCGCAGTCTCAGCCGCCAGCCCGGATGCTTGCGGATGAACCACCACGCGTCGATCATCTCGCGCTCGCGGAGCCCGTCCAGTCGCTGGAGGAGGGCGGCCGCCGCCTGCTCGGCAGTGTCCCCAGGGAACTGGAGGTTGACGTGGTACCAGCCGCCATCGGCGGTGCGGGCTTCCAACGCTTCGCGCCCGGCCGTCTGGTAGACCTCGACCGCGATGGCGAGGTCCCCGGGTTGCACGTTGATCGCGGCCGCGGCCACCTCTACAGGCGTGCCGGACAGCACCGCCAGCACGGCATCGGCCGTCCGGCTCGGCGCGACAGTCAGGTGATCAGTAGGCATGTGTCCCATCCCGAACGTGGGGGTGTGGCGTGAGTGGAGGTGCGCAGGGCCAGCGCGAGGCCGGCGGCTCCGGTGAGCAGACCGCCGTCGCGCTGATGAGCTGCGGCGTGCTTGCTGAGCAGCTTGGCCAGCGTGGGCAGGTGCGCGGCGATCCGTGGGCTGAGCGCGTCGCGGGCCGCGCGCCATGAGGTTTGGTAGACGCCGGCGACGCCGTGGCAGAGCCCAGGTTCGGTGAGGTACCGAAGTTGGGCAGGGTCGGCGAGGCAGGCGGCCATGGCGTGCTCGGCGAGACGTTGGCGGCGGGTGTCGCCGAGAGCGATGGCGGCCAACTGGAGGGCACGGGCGATCCCCACGGTGCCGTAGCACCACGAGGGGCACAGCGGTCCTTGCTGCCGGACGCGGCCGGTATCCAGCTCCGGGCGGGTGACCCATTGGGGCCACCACGGTCCCTTCTCGCCGTCCTGGCGCCACTGGTCGAGCCAGGCGCAGATGCGCAGGATCGCGTCGGCGTGCCCGTCGACGGTGATGCCGTCGCGGAGCGCGACGGCGAGCAGGGCGAGCACGCCCGTGATGCCGTGGGCCATGCCGAAGTTGGCGTGCCCGCCCGGTGTGGGCGAGACCGGGTCGGGGTTGTGGCCGACCCACCAGCCGGGCAGCCCATCGTCGGCGGGTTGGGTCAGCCGTACGAGGTGGCGCAGAATCGGGGGGAGGATGTTGGCGTCGGGGACGTGACGCAGGAGCAGCGCGGCGATCCCGGTCAGGCCGTGGAACAGGTCATATTCCTGGAACGCCCCCGGTTGGCCCTGCTCGATGCGGGTGGTTGCGTGTGCGAGCCGGCGTTCGGCGAGCCGGGTGACGTGGGCGTCGATGGCTGCGGTGTGGGTGCCGTAGCGGTGGGTGTGGTCGGCCTCGGCGGCGTGCAGGATGAAGCTGATGGCGGGGGCGCCGAAGTAGAGCCCGGCGTGGTCGGCCGCGCTGATTTCGTCGCGGGTGGCGGCCTTGATCCAGGCGTGCGCGCTGGGCCAGGATTGCTCTCCAGCGTGGGCGCGCTCGATGTGCAGCAGCGCCATCCCGGCCGTGCCCCTGGATAGCGACTGAGCCGAAGCGCTGTCGGGTGGTGTGGTCATCGTGCGGCCTCTTCGAGGGCCAGGCGGCGCATGGCGGCGGCGCGGGCCAGCCGGTTGGTGACCTGCTCGGTGTCGGGGTTGACGCCGAGGGCGCGGACGTGGTGATCGTGCAGCAGGGACCGGAGCACGGTGACGGGCTCACGGTGGCCGGTGAGCCAGGCGCGGTAGGCGTCCATCGCGGCTCTCCGGGCCTCCCATGTGGTGGCCACCTCCGGCCCGCCCGGGTGGCGGCGAAGCTCCCGGTGATCGTCGGCGGGGGCAGTCAGGCGCAGCGTCGTGTCGCGCAGTGCCCGGTCCAGCTTCCCGCGCTCCTGCGGGAGCAGGCCGATCAGCCACCGGCATCCTTCGCCGGGATCGGGGGCGAGGCTGACGGCGAGATCGGCCATCGACGCAGCGGCGATCGCCTGGGCGGGCAGGCCGGCACGGGCAGCCAGGCTGATCTGGGCCAGCGCGGCGGCGGAATCAGCTACGGCCACCTCGTGCGCGGCCGCCATCGTCACGCCGGGACCGTATCGGCCGGTCTGCGGCTGATACGGCACCAGCGACAGGTGGGCGAGCAGCCCCCGGGACTGAAGGTCGGTGGCGAAGTCGGCCAGGCGGGCGGCGGCCGCGCCGTACTGGTCGGGGCTGCCCAGGTGGAGGTAGAGCCACAGTTCTTGGAGGCTGTCGGGCCGGAGGGTGTCGCGGTAGCGGCGGAACCACCAGCGTCCGAGGTCGAGGGAGTCGAGGAGGCGAGGCACGTGATCGGTCAGAATCTCGTCGTAGCGGGCGGGGTGACCAAGCATGCGCGCGTGCACCAGGTCTCCGGCGCCGGGCATGAGCATGGTTGTGGGCCGCTGCACGGCAGCGGGCAGGGCGGGGCGGCGCGTGTGTGGGGTGGCGGTCAGCGGTGCGACGAATTCGCACGCACGGCCGACCCAGCCCGGGGCGGGGTGCTCGCGCAGTTCGAGCCGTCCGGCGCGGTCCAGCCGGGTACGCAGCAGGATCCGGTCTCGTCGAGAGTCGAGGTTGAGCGGGAGTCGTTGTTCCTCCTCGCACACCACGACCCAGGACGGGACATGCCACCGCTCACACCAGGCGTCCAGGTGTTTCTCCCACACGTTCAGGGGGTCGCGCCGTCCGGCGAGGTCTGCGGCTCCCAGGATCCAGCGGGCCGGAGCCAGCACGCTGCGGCCGTACCGGAGCCTTGGTAAGTGCGGCAGCCCGCGGGCCGCGCCGAAGTCGAACGGGCCGTACACGGCGTGCCGGGCGCCGGCGACTCCGGCGAGGAACCGCGCCAGCGGCGGCGTGTGCACCAACGCCTCCAGCGCATGCAGCACTCGGGGCACGATTCGGCGGCCGGTCGAGAGCTGCACCAGGTACATCTGCGTCGAGTCGGCGGTCACCGCGAGATCGTCCACGCTGATCAGCTCGGTTTCTGCGGTGGGATGCTCCGCCAGGGAGATCACCGCAGGCAGGAGCTGCGGCACGCGGATGACGTGCTCGCTGCGTCGGCGGCGGGGTGGGAAGGAAAGCTGCGCCGCCACGGCGTCATCGTCCGGTGCGGCGAAGGATGCGGCCAGTAGGTCCCGGTCCTGCTGCGGGAGCAGGTGCGCGAACCGGCCGACCATGCTGCTGGCGGGTCTGGGCACGCCGGTCACCCACAAGGTGAACGCGCCACGTTCGACAGCCTCGGCGGTGGCGGCGTGCACCTGGAAGGCCAATTCGACGCGCTGCGGGGCGACCATCTCGGCGGGGTCGCCGATCGTCAGCTCCCGGATCAGCGGCTCGGTCAGCGTGATCTCCTGGCGGCCGTCGATTGCGGCCTGCTGGATGAGCGCCAAAACCGCGCTGTCGCGGTCGGTCAGTGCGCGGGCGGGCCGCCTGCGCGCCGCGCCGACGAACCCGGCAGGTAACCCGAGCCCTGAGTCGGCGATCAGCTCCCGCACCGGTACGAGCGCGCCCGGCCCGTACCGGGCCCGGAAGGCGACGTGGAAGTCTCGCCACACCTCGGCGCCGAACGGGCGCGTGGTCAGGCGCAACAGCATCGACGCAGCCGTGGCCGCCTCATCAAGCACGGCGTGCGGCAGACTGACCAGGCCGTCCACCGCAGTGTCGGCGGCCAGTACGGTACCGGTCACCCGGCAGATGGAGGTCATCCGGTCGGTGACGGCGACGCTGATCGGTTCCGCCGTCGTGTGGCGGGCCAGCTCGTGCTGGATGTCGGCGAGATCGGTCAGCAGGTCAGCGACGTCGGGCAGGCCGCCGCCGGCCGCGCGAAGCCGGGCGATCACGTACGGCAGGCCGTCCACGACGGTCATGGGTGGGCGCAGCCCGGTGAGCAGAACCCCCTGCTTGACGAGGTCGGTCAGCATGGCGGTGATCGTGCCGGGCTGCGTGGACGGGAACGCCGCGGCGAGCTGCTCGGCGAGCTGGGCGAACGGGATCGGCGAAGCCGCGACCGACAGGGCGAGACGTACAGGCCGGGTGTGGCGGATAGAGATCTCCGCGAACGGGCCGGGCTGCTGCCCGCCGGTGGCGTCGTCGGACCGTCCGGGAACGACGAACCGGTCGCCGCGCACGAATCCCGCGCTGTTGACCATCACCGGCAGGCGCGGCAATACCCCGGGGTGCGTCTCCAGGCGGTCGATGAGCGTGCTGAGCCACGCTGCGTCGGCGTTCACCGCAACGTGGTGCGCTGTTCCGAAGTGTGCTTTGGCCGCGTGGCCGACCAGCGCCGGTACGATCCCGGCGAACAGTCCGAACGGGCTCGGGCGCCGCTGCCAGCGCACCAGGTAGGACGCCACGGCCAGGGCGAGCCGCCGCAGCTTGGCGGGGCTGGATCCCTCCAGGCGGACGGTGTCGAGTTGGTCGGCCAGTGCTGGGCTGGCGGTGCGTAGGGCCGCGTGTACGTCGGGGCGTGCCCAGACCTTCGCGAGCCACTGCCGATCCTCGGAGGCGGGAGGGTCGGGGTCGTGGAGATGGCCGGGCAGTTCCAGATCGTCGGGGTAGGTGCTCACCCGAGCGAGTACCGGGCCGGATGGGTGGAGGTACAGCGGTGGTCTCATGATCCTCCTTTTCGGGGGATGTGGGGCCCGTGGCTGGCACCGCAGGGCGCGGTGCCGGCCACGGGCTGCTTGGTCAGGACGGGTCGGCGACGTTGGTGGCGCAGGAGCTGCTACAGCTGCTGCCGCAGTTGTCGCTGGTGTCGCACGCCAGCACGGGGATCGGGAAGCTGGCCTCGACGATGTGCATGTCGAGATCGAACTCACTGTCCGGGATCATCTCGGGCGACGTCGTCGCCGTGCTGGGTGCTTCGATGGTGGCGTGTGTCATGGGTTGCTCTCCTCCTTCACTGGGTGGGCGGTGGAGCTACCTGGTCCCGGGCGGATTCCGCCGCCTCGGGCCAGGCGATCGTGACGCGGGTGTGGCGCTTGGTGATGACCGCGCCCGCGGGCAGCATCTCGTCGGGGGTGTCGAACGGCCAGACGGCGAAGTCGGGGCCGGGGCGGTCGCGGTAGTCGCGGTCCCACACCTGCACCTGCTCGACGATGGACTTGGCGACCTGCGCCCCGTGGGGCCCGTAGCCGTGCGCGCCGAATTCGACGACGCCTTCGCTCACGGGACGGCAGGACAGGTAGGCGAACGAGTCGCCTTCGACGGTTGCCCAGGGGAACCAGCGTCCGCCCGGCTCGACCGCGAGGCCAGGGTCACCCTCGCTGGTGTCCACGCTCAGCTTGCAGAAGCCCGGCAGCGCGGTCAGCATCCACAGTGGCAGGTTCGGGAACGGCTCCGGACGAAGGACGGTCACCCCGGACCAGGTGGCGGCGGGCTTGGTGGCTAGCACGCCGTCGAGCTGGTGCGGGTCGTCCAGGTTGCCGTCATCGAAGCGCAGGCCGATCGTCTTGCCGCGCAGCAGCCACAGATGCTCGTCGTGGGCGCCGGAGCCCTGCATCTTGACGAAACCGCACTCCCCCTCCGACACGCTGACGAGGTGATCGTTTGTGCGCTCCAGTGCAAGCGATCGGGTGACGCCCTTCATCCGCAGCGGGACGATGAGCTTGCCGCCCTTGGCGAGCTGCTTGCGCCAGGCCGGCGGGACGTCCCATGCGCCCACGGTGACCAGGATCCCGTCGTACGGGGCGTGATCCTCGCAGCCGTGCTCGGCGTCGGCCGTGACGACCCGCACCTGCGAATAGCCGGCCGAGTCCAGGAACTGGCGGGCCCGGCTCGTCACATCCGGGTCGATGTCCATGGTTGTGACCTGACCCTCGGGGCCGACGATCTCCGAGATCAGGGCGGCGTTGTAGCCGCCGGATCCGATCTCCAGGACACGCATGCCGGGCTGGATCTGGGCCTGCTCCAACTGGAGGGCCTGGATCTGGGGCGCGGACATCGTGCTGGTCAGTACGCCGTGCTCGTCCTGCTTGACCTCCACGATGTCCAGCGCGTACGCCTTCTCCAGCGTCGCGTCGGGCGCGAACATGTGCCGGGGAACGGCTCGGAAGGCGGCCTCGACCGCGGCCGTCTTGATGTGCCCGCCGGCGACGAGCTCGGCCACGAGCGCTTCCCTGAGTTCGGCGGCCCGAGCATCGTCTGAAGTCACGTCGGTCACGGTGATCCCTTTCTTGTTGGTGCTGTTGCTGGACTGGTCGATGGTGGCTGTCGGCGGGCCGCTTCGGTGGCTAGCCACGCCGGTCTTTTTCACGGGTCAATGTGCGCGTCGCTCTCCGGCGTCTCTCCGCGGCGATGGTCCTCGCTGTGGTGCTTCTGTTCGAGGGCGAGGTAGGCGGCGGCTGCCTTGATGTACAGGCCGCGGCTGGTCTCCTCGTAGTGGCCGGCTTCGGAGCAGCGCAGTACGAAGTATTCGCCCCCTTCAGAGGCCAGCTCGACGGCGCCGCAGCACGAGGTACGGCTGATTCGGAGGGTGCCGCCATGCGACTGGTACGGGTCCCATTTGATCGAGGGCTTCTTCTGCTTAACCGGTTGCGGTCGGTTGCTCGCCATGATCCGCTCTCTCCGCGCACGTCTCACTGCCTGGTGCTGTGGGCAGCAGAGCCGTAACCGAAGGGCGAATAGCGCGGTCGGCAGGCAGTGCGCGCCGGAGTTGGACCCCGCCGTCCACGGCCGGGTTGGCCGTGCCGTGGACGGCGGGAAGAGATGGCGCTGGCCCTGGTGAACAACGGGATGAGACGGACCGGCGCCATGGTGCGCGGGCAGCCCTGCTCGGCTCCGCGCCGGACGTGGGGAGACTGCCGCACTCCTTGTTCGGCTGCATGCTCGGCCACGTCGTGTCTTTGTCACCCGGCGGCCCTCCACAGAGCGTCGGGAAGCTGCTCCACGAGCATGGGCGGCACGACCGGGGCGGCCTGAGCAGCGGCCCTACGACGGCACTGGTCATGAGTCTTGACCACGGCTGGCCACAGATCCTTGGGCGTCCTGCCCTTGCAGTACGCGCCGCCTTCCTCCCAAGGTCCCCTCAGGAAGGCAGTGAGGTGCTGGCCTCCGGGCTCCCACAGCACCGTCCACCAGCCTTGGCAGTGCTGCTCTACGGTGACCGCCCAGGACCGGCCCTTCTCGGCGTCAATGATCACGTTCACGACGCCTCCCGGCCCGCGGTCGTCGACGGGACAGGGACATCGACGGGGGAGCCGGCGCCCGTTGTCGGGGTGATCGAGCTGCTGGTCTTCATAAGAGGGCCTCGGATGGGGTCTCGTGTGGTGCGGGTGTCGGGTCTATCCGGGCGGGCCGTCGCTGCGCAGGACGACCGCCTTGACGGAGGACGGGTGACCGTTGGCGGGGCATGGCTGCGCCGAAACCTGCCAGAGCAGCTCGGGGTCGTCGGCGCTCGTCATGGCCGCCATAAGGAACGCGCGTGCCGCCTTGTCGGGGCTGCACGTCGGAACCGTTTGGGTCCCGGCGGCAAGCCACGTCTTGCCCTGGTTGTACGACACCTCAAGGGAGACCTGGCAGACGTCACCCGGCATACGTCCCGGTACTTCGGCGGGGGGAACGTGGTCCTGGCGCGTGGCCGCGTCAAGGGCATGCATTCGCCGCTCCTCACGTACGGTGATGGCCTTCCCCCACCCTGGAACGCTGGTGGGCGTCTGGGAACGCCAGATGCGTGGTCAGTCAAGGGCCAGACAGTGGTCAGATTGTGGTCAGGTTCGCGGGTCCTCTCGTGACAGGTTGTGCGACGATGCCGACGAAGGGAGACATGCGATGGCGCAGTCCAACCTGCAGTTCCAGCGGGCCCGGGACGGGCTGTCCTCCCCCTCGATCCCCGGTGAGAGCGCGTCGCGCCAGGACATCGCTGACCTGGTCAACGCCTGGATATTCGAGAAGTACCGGCGTGAGGGAGGACTGAGTCAGCACTACGTCGGCAAGCTCGAACGCGGTGAAGTGCGGTGGCCGAACTCCGACTATCGGGCCGCCCTTCGGCACGTTTTCGGTGTCGAACGCGACACCGATCTCGGGTTTCACCGACCGCGCCGAGTAAGACCCGTATCGGAACCGGCCATTACCGTTGAAGACGTGGATCGAAAAAGGTTCATTCGCACCGCGATCGGGGCGGGTGCGGCTATCTCCCTTCCCGATCTGGCAGACCTGGCACCCTTCACCAACACGGCCAACCTCCCGGCAGCAGTGAGCCCAGCCGACATCCGGGAACTACGACACATCGCCGGCGTCTTTTCCACCTGGGATCACACTTACGGCGGTGGGCTCGTCCGCGAAGCGGTAACTGCGCAAGTTCGCTACTCGGTAGGGCTGTTGCGCCACTCTCGTTGCCCCGACAGCCTGCGCAACGACCTGTACAGCGCGGTAGGCCATCTCTCGCACATCGCCGCGTTCATGGCGTTCGACGCCTATGCCCATGACGATGCACGCCGCATGTTCAAGGCGGCGCTAGAGTGCGCGGACCTATCTGACGACTGGCACCTACGCGCCAAGGTCCTCTCCTCGATGGCACGGCAGGCGATCTGGACCGGCGACGCCGACAACGGCCTGACCCTGGTTGAGCTCGCCATGGTGCGGTCAGACCGGCTGACTCCGTCCGAGCGCGCCATGCTGATGTCGGCCAGAGCGAGGGCGCTGGCCAAGCTGGGCCGCGTACAGGAGACATTGGCGACGGTAGGGGCCGGCGACGACGAGTTCGCAAACGTCAACCCGTCCGAGGAGCCGCCATGGATGCGGTACTACGACGCGGCCCAGCATGCCGGGGATACCGGCCACGCCCTCTACGACCTGGCGATCCACGGCCAATTCGTTAGCGAGGCGTCCCACCGGCTGGCCAGCGCAGTCGAAGGGCACGGCGCCGCCTACGTACGGTCCCGGGCAATCAGCGGCACCAAACTGGCGTCACTGACCATGGTGAACGGTGACCCGCAAGAAGCTGCGCACATCGGTGTCCGCGCGCTCGCGGACGCAGGCACGGTACGGTCACGCCGCACCCAGTCCGACCTTGAGGAGCTTTCCCGCTTCGCTCACCCTCATCAGAGGCACTCACAGGTGGCTGAGCTGCGGCGCCGCATCAGAGAGGCAACTCGGCCATGAACCAGCCCGACAACGCCGAGGCGGCCGCGCGTGCGGTGCTCGACGCGGCCAGCCGACGCGTCGGGCTCGACCCGGCCGGGGCCAAGCTAATCCGGGCCAGCGAGAATGTCCTCTTTCGGCTGCCTGGCGGGATCATCGCCCGGGTCGCTCGCGTCGGCCAACTCGCCGCCGCGGCGCGCGAGGTGGCCGTGGCCAGGTGGCTGGAAGTCAATATGGTGCCCGCCGTCCAGCCGTGGCCAGACGTTCGCCAGCCCGCCGATGTGGACGGGCGCGCGGTGACCTGGTGGCGGGAACTGCCGCCACACCAGTACGGGACAGTGCTGCAGGTGGCGATCGCACTGCGCCGTTTGCATGACCTGCCTGCGCCAGCAGAGTTCGACATCGGCAGGCTGGATCCGTTCGTGCGGCTGCCTGAGCGGATCGACCGAGCGGGCACGCTCGACAAGTCGGACCGGGCGTGGATGCGCGGCCATCTTGCTGAGCTGAAGGCGCGGTATGCGGAACTGCCCGAGGGCCTACCAGAGTGCGTAGTGCACGGTGACGCATGGGTCGGGAACATCGCCGCCACCGATGACGGGCGGGCAATATTGCTCGACCTGGAGCGTTGCTCTGTCGGGCTGCCTGAATGGGACCTGACTTCCACCGCGGTGAAGGCGTTCACCGTAGCCGGCATCACGGCTGCGGAGTACGAGGAGTTTGTGCGGGCGTACGGGCACGATGTCACCGCGTGGGCCGGGTTCGAGACTCTGCGGGACATCCGCGAGTTCCGGATGGCGTGCATGGCCGCCCAGGTTGCCGCCGAGGACCCTACACGGCACGACGAGATCGTGTTGCGGCTGGCGTGCCTGCGCGGTGATCGTGGGCCGCGCCCTTGGCCGTGGAGAGCGGTGCCGTAACCGCTGAGAAGATCAACTCTCGGCAACGATGCGCGACACGCCGGGGAAGACAGTGAATTACTGATTCAGATTCAGCTAGTCTCCCGAGTTATGAGTGCCAGCAGAATCAACCGAGGCCGCGGCCGCAAGCCCAAGGGGGGCGCGCGGCACAGCGTCCGCTTCACCGACCCCGACCTCTACCAGGAGTGGGCCGAGCACGAGCGGTTCAAGGCGCTGGGCTTCGACAGCTTCAGTGAGTACGCGGACTTCACGTTCAACTTGGCGCATGGCCGGTGGAAGGAGTACGGGTTCGAGAACCCGGAACAAGCTCTGGACTACCTGCTTGCCGTGCACCGTGGAGTGACCGTGCCGCCGCCGCATCTGCGTCGCAAGGTGGAGGCCGCGGAGGCCACTCTGCCACTCATGGAGACCACCGCCGCGTGATGACCGCGGCCACCCGCTAACGCATGGAACAGGAGACGTAGCCCCGCCGAGGACGGCGGACAACTCCATAAAGCCACGAGGGCCCCTGCGCCATTCGCCGACCAAAGCTTGTGCGCAAGGACCCCCGATTAGAGGCCACCGGTTCCCGGCGGGTTTTTGCATGCCTGGAGCCGGTTAACCAGAAGCTAGGAGCCAGAGTAATCGATGGGCCCCCGGCTCTGCCACTCATACCCGGGTTCGGCGTGTCCGAACCGGGCGAAAGTGGCACAGCCGTGCTGCACAACGTCATACCCGCCCCGCACGGGGCAACCGAGTGGGAAGCGCTCCGCGCCGAGGCCGCCCAAGCATGGGCTGCGCTCGCGCCGTTGATCGCGCAGGCCCCGCGCGTCCGCCACTCGGCGGACGGCGGGCTCAACTTTCCCGCTCGCTACGAGCGGCCGCTCACCACACGGCACCCGAACCGCCCCACCACCGTGCCCACGTTCGACCGGCGCACGGGAACGGGCCGCCTCCTGGTGCTCGACCACGACGTGAGCCGGGCCCACGCTCTCGGCGTCGCCAACCCGGCCGCCCGCGTCGCCGCCGAAGCCGCCGCCGCCATCGCCGCGGTCGAGCGGTGCGGCGGCCGCGCCATCCCCGACGTCTCTCCCTCCGATGGCCGCCACACCTACGTGCTGTTCGCCCGGCCGGTCCCGTGGACGGATCTGCACCGGGTGGCGTGCGCGCTCGCCGTCCGCTTCCCCACCATCGACGTCGCCCCCATGAACAACCCCGCCGGGCAGATCCGCATCCCCGGCTCCCCCCACAAGGTGAAGGACGGCCGCCCCACCGGGTTCATGCGGCTCACCATCCCCCTCGCCGAGGCCGTCGCCATCGCTGAACAGCCGTGCTCGATGCGCGTGTGGGAGCTGCTGCACGACGAGCTCGCCGTCGAACTGGGCGCCTACTCCCCCACCCCGGGCGGCCGGAGTACGGCCGAAACGGGCCGCCCGGTAGTGGCCGGCGGCGGCTGGATGGTGGAGGACGAGGACGGGATGCCGTGGCTCCCCCGCCCGCGCGGCCGCCGTGCTCCCCGGCCTGATCTCGGGCAGCGCGCCCGTACGGGCGACTGGTCCGGCTACGACTCCCGCTCGGAATGCCGCCTGGCCATCCTGAACAGCCTCGCCGCGGCGGGTTGGAGGTTCTGCCAGGTGGTCGAGGAGATGGAGCGTGGCATCTTCGGCGGCCTGGCCGTGCTGCTCGAAAAGAAGGCCGCCCGCGACCGTGAGCGCGCCCTGCGAGCCGACTGGCGCGAGGCCGTCACCAGCGTCGACGGGTACGCAACGGGAAGCCTTGATCGCAACTTCAACACTAGCCCGTCGAAATCCTCGCCCCCCCTCCCCTCTCCCCCGCTCTCCCCCGTCGACGCGGTGACCGTCCCGGATCCTGAGCCGGTTGTGCAGGGCGGTGATCTTTACGACGTAGATTCGTACCCACCCCGTCCTGGGCAATCCCTCCTCAACCCGTGGCAGGAGATCCTGCTGTGGCTGAATGCCGTGTGGGTGGCGGAACGGGACGAAGACCGGCGAGCCGACTGGGGACGGGCCGGGCCGGCGATCCGGATGCTGCTGCGCGCCATGGCCGTCGCCGCCCGCCTGAACCAGGACACCATGCCAGCGTTCGGGACGAGGCAGCTCGCCCGCATGTCCGGGTACGACCACACGACCGTCGCAAAGCACCTCAAAAGGCTCAGGGAGGAGGCGCATCCGCTGATCGAACGCATCGTCGTCGGCCGCGGCAAGCAGGGCGACCGCTACATGCTCGTCGTGCCTGACGTGTACCGGGCCGACGCGGTCGCCCGGATGTGGCGGGGCGGCCGAATCGAGACGACCCACCAGGCCCTCAACCTGGAAGGGGCGTGCGTCGCGCTCACGTTCGAGGCGCTGTCGAGCGCCCCGACCAGCGCGGCCGACGTCGCCCGCCTGGCTCTGCTGTCGCGTACGTCGACCGTGGAGGCGCTGCGCACGCTCGCCGCCCTCGGCCTGACCGAGCGAATCGCGGGCGGGTGGGTGCGGCGCGACCGGCCGCTGAAGGAGGTCGCCATCGAGACCGGCAGGGAGGACGAGTATCAGGCGACGTTGGCCGAGCACCGTGCCGAGCGCGAGGAATGGTGGGGTGTGATCGCCTCCTGGAGCCTCCCGGCGGCGACGGACCATGATCGCCTCGGCAACGGCCGCCAAGATCGTTCTCAGCCCCGCACAGAGGCTGATGGGGTGCCGTGGCCGACCGGTCCCACCGACGAGATCGAGGGCCGTGCGGTCCCGCCCGACGACCCGGGCCTGCCGGCGGTCGAGCCGCCCCCGAGCGAGATCGAGGCGATCGTGCTGCTCGAACAGATGCTCGGCGCCGTGATCATCTCGACTGAGCCGGAGCGGCCGCCGCGCCGCCGGGCGCGAGCGTCAAGCACCGGTCCGCTCGGCGGGTAGACCAAGGGCGGCCCCCCACTCGTTTGGGCCGGGCGACGCGATTCTTACCACCAGGCCTACTTGCTCTTGCCACGGCCACGCTCGGCGGCGCGCAGCTGCTCGGCCTCGGCGCGGGCCTCCGTGAGCTGCCCGCCCAGTTCGGCCAACTTGGTGCGCTCCTCCTGCAGCGCGGCACGGGTGGCGCGAAGCTGCGTGGCCTGGTCCTCGCGGGCGGCGCGCTCGCGGCCGGCTTCCTGCTCGGCGGCGTCGGCGCGGCGCGCGTGCGCGTCGCTGGCGGTGGTGAGCGCCCGGATCTCGGCTTCGTGCGCCTGGAGCAGGGTCGTACGTTCGCGCTCGGCCGTCTTCTCGGCGCGTTCGAGCGCCCGCCGGGCGTCGGTCTCGCTCTGCTCGGCGCGGGCCTGGGCGAGTTGGGCGGCCTGGACGTCACGGGCCGCCTGCTCCTGGGCGGTGCGCACCGTATCGGCGGCCGCCGTCTTGGCCTGCTGGGTCTCGGCGCGGGCCGCCGCGGCGTCGGCTTGGGCCTGGCGTACGTCGTCGTCTGCGCGCTGCCGAACCTGAGCGGCTTCATCCTGGGCGCGGCGCACATCCTGCGCGGCCCCTTCTTCGGCGTCCCTGACGAGCCGGTCGGCGCGGGCGGCTTGCTGCTCGGCTTCCTCCCGGACGGTACGGATTTCGGCCTCGGCGGCCTTCCTGGCCGCGGCGATGTTCTCCAGGTTCCGCTGGCGGGCGTCCTCGATTTGCGCGGCCGCCTGCTGTTGCGCCTGCTCGCTCTGCTCACGTGCGAGGCGCTGCGCCTCGGCCACCAGGGCTTCGGACTCCTGCCGGGCGCGCTCGGCTTCGGCGCGGGCGGCCTCGGTCTCCTGCTCGGACTGCTCGGCGCGGGCCTTCGCCTCCTCGGCCTGACGTAGCGCGTCCTCGGCGACGGCGTCGGCCTCTTCCCGCTCGGCCTCGGCCGTACGTGCGCGCTGGTCGGCGGTTCGCTGCCGCTGCTCGGCTTGCTGAGCGCGGTGGTCGGCCGCAGCGATCTGCGCACGGGCTTCGGAGCCGATGTTCTCCACCTCGACCTGTGCCGCCTCTGGGTCGCCGGCGATTTGGAGCTCGGCCGAGAGTCGTTCCAGGTGGGAGATGAGGCCGTCGATCTGTTCGGCCGTCTTGCGCTGGATCTCGGCTGCACGGGCGGTGCTCATGGTGACCGGCCTGCCGAGGTCCTCAGGGACCTGCTCCCCGGCGTCTCGGGCGGCTTGCCTGCGTCGCCGTAGCCGCTCCCGGTAAGCGGACTGCCGGTTGTGCTCCGGGTCCTCGCAGTATTCGGGTGGCCGGCCGGGCTGCTCCGGGTCGGTGGGCGCGGGCGGCGCTTCGCAGTCCGGGTAGTTGCAGGTTTTCGCGTCGGCGACGGCGCCGGGCTCGGTCATGCCGACCATCCTGGCCTGTTCAGACGCCTTTGTCAGCCGGTCGCCGGGCGCCGCGCCGGGCTATTCCGTAATCCGTCATTCCGTCACTGGTGACGTTACGAAATGACGAAATGAAATGACGAAATCATGTGTCCGATTTCGGCCGTTTCGGGATCTTTGGCAGGGGTCGCGCGACGTTAGCGGCGATATGTGCTTCCCTCCAGCCTTTCAGATCTTCCGGAGTAGCGGAGATAATAAATATGCCCTACACTTCTACCTGTGTAACGGCTCGTCTGCGACTCGCGTCGGTGCACGCAACACGCCCATAAGCCCCAGGAAGAAAGGCAACCCCCTATGACCCTCACGACCGTCGAGGCGCCCGAACCCGACTCGGATGGCCTCCGGCTCGTCCCCATCCCCGAAGGGGTGGCCGTCCCCTGCATCGCCGACTGGGCCATCCCCGCCTCGATCAGCGGCACCCCGCAGAGCGATCGGTTCGGGACGCTCGCCATCGCCTGCCTCCGGATCGCCGATGACCTGGAGACCGGCTACACCGGCACCGAGAACGACGCCCGCAGCAGGGAGAGCCACCTCCGCTTGTTCAAGCGGATGCTCGCGGAGGTCATGGCGGACATCGGGCCCATCAACCTCGCTGTCACCTCGGCGCAGGCCCGCGAGATCGCCGACTCCTTCCACCCGGTCGGCACCAGCGCCCAGACGATCGAACTGGACCCCGGCATCGTCTGGGACCTGCTCGACCAGGCCGGGCACGGCGACCACGGCGGATGGACGCACGACTCGCGGTGGCCCGACGTGACGTGCGCCTGCGGTGACGCCGTGTTCCGCATCGCCGTCCCGGCCCCGGCCCCCAGGTAGCCCAACGTGGCCCGCGCGACCCAGCGCCGCCCGCGACGCGCGGGCCACAACCCCATCCCCACCAGCCGCGGCCCCGCCGAACGGTACGAGCGGTTCCTACAGCTCGACCGGCCCGGCGTCACCGCCGAGGCGATCGCCCGCGACCTCGGCACGTCCGTACGGACGGTCGAACGCTACCGGTCCGCCTCCCGCTCCCCCACCCCCGACCCCTCTCCCGCGCCGATCGAGGAGCCTCCCCCCGTGCCCGCCACCACGCCCAGGAAGTTCAGCCTGCGCCGCCGCCAAGGTGTGGCGGAACGGACCCTGGAGGCCGCCCTCACCCTGGCCGTGATGATCCGCGACGAGGACGCCGACGCCTGCCAGAAGTTCGTGCAGTCGCTCCCCCGCGACCAGCAGGCCGCCCTGCCGTACATCCTCGCCGCACTCGTTCCCGTAGACCGCCCGCGTAACGAACTCCTGGAGTGGATCACGTGGGACGAGCACGGCCGCCCCATCGCCGGAGCTCCCGTCCAGGTCGGCACCCGGATGTGCGTCGCCTGCCGCGTGCCCGCCACGCCCACGACCGCGAGGCGGCACCGCCAGCACGGCCAACCGCTGTGCGACCCGTGCCGGGATGCCGAACGCACCTACCGCCGCAACCTCTACCAGGCCAAGAACCGGCGCACCCGCGCCGCCTGACCCAACCTCCGAAGGAGACCACATGTCCCTCCCCACCAACGCCGGCCGGGCGGCCGTGGTCCTCACCACGGCGGCGGCCGCGTTCCTGGTCGCCTGCTCCAGCGACCCCGCCCCGGCCTGCGCAGCCGTGTACGGCCCGCCCGGCTCCTCCTCCAGCAACAGCAGCAGCCGATCCAGCACCAGCAGCAGCACCAGCGTGGGCACCGGCCGGACCAGCACGAGCACGGGCATCGGCCAGAGCCAGCCTCAGGCACGGACCCCGGTTCAGCCGCCCCAGCAGCAGACGCAGGGCAAGCCGGTCCAGCCCCAGAGCAAGCCCGCCACCGGCCAGACCAGCCAGCCGTACCGGCCGGTGCCGACGAACACCAGCGTGCCGAAGTACATGCCCGCCAAGCCGAAGACGGTCACGCCCTACTCGCGCAACCCGTGGCGCACCTACCCCGTCCAGCAGTCGCCCGCCTGGCACGGCACCTACCGGCAGTACCCCGGCTACGTCGGCTGGTACCCGATCTACGTCTACCCGGTCGGCTACGCCGAGGAGTACGGCTGCACCATGACCGGCGTCGAGGGCGACCCGGCCGCCGACGCCAACCGCGACGGCATCCCCGACGACGCGGCGACCGACTGGTGATGAGGTACGAGCCCATCCCCGACGACGAACGCCCCGGCACCGGCCTGGTGTGCAATCTGTGCCGCGTCCCGGTCGAGGCGCGGCCGTGCCCCGACCACGTCAGGTACGGGGGCGACGTCGACTGGTTCGAGTGGTCCGGGCTGTGCGGCCGGTGCGGTCGCGCCGGGGGCATGGTGCGACGGGTCGTGCGGCTGCGCGTGCGCCCATCTCCACCCGGCCGACGCGGTCCCCGCGTTCGACGGCCAGACCCTGTTGTTCCCGGAACGCTCCCCGTTCGAGCTTCGCTACCAGGCAAGGCTCCGGCTCAGGGAACTTCCCACGCGGGAAGTCTAATTCGTCTCGATCGCGGTCACCTGAACTGGCTCGCGGGCGGTGCTGGCCCACTTCGCCCGCCGCCCGCGAGCCTTCCAACCTGAAAGGAAGCCTGTGACGACTACGCTCGCCGCCGAGCCCGCGCCGCCGGTCTACAAGATCGAGCTCCCGCCCGGGACGAAGCTCCTCAACGCCAACGACCGCCTCCACTGGACGAAGGAGCGGCCCATCAAGAAGAACCTGCGTCAGACCGCGTGCTGGCTGGCCCGCGCGGCGAAGATCCCCAACATGCGGAAGGCCCGCATGGTCGGCGTGTTCGAGCCGCCAGACAACCGGCTCCGCGACCCCGCCAACTGGGCGCCCTCCTGGAAGGCCGTCGTGGACGGCGTCGTGGACGCCGGCGTGCTCCCGGACGACAACTCCAAGTACCTGGAAGGCCCCTACCCCGAGCTGGGCGAAGTCCATCCGAAGGGCAGGCTCGTCCTGTTCATCTACGACCTGAGCGACACCGCGCCCCGAGACCGATCGGGGTAGCAGGAGTTCACAGAAAAATAAAGATGTCCTACACTCGTGGGTGTGCGCGTGAGTGTGCACACCCACCCGATCGTTTGAGCGGGAGGATAGTACAGCCCCAGGACTAAGGAACTGCGACGACCATGAGCACCAGCACCCTACCGAGCGCACTCAAGCGCATCGCCGAAGAGACCGCGGCCGCCCACGACCAGGTGACCAAGGCCCGGAAGAAGCACAACAAGGCCGCCCAGCGGCGCAACCTCGCCGTCTTCACGCTCTACCACGTGCACGAGCAGAAGAAGGTGGCCCCGCTCAGCCGCCTGGCCGCCATCAACCGCGTCGACTTCTACAAGCTGCTCAAGAAGGCGCCCGTCCCCTCCACACTGCGGCCCATGTCGCTGGAGGAAGCCAAAGCAGTCGTCGCCAAGCAGGTCGATACGATCGCGAAGATCGCCGTCGAGGAGGAGAGCGCGCGCGAGCGCCGCATCCGCGGTGTGCTGAAGTTGTCGCAGGCCCGCATCGACGGGGAGCCGCTGACGAACGCCGACATCGCCAAGGCGACCAACATGTCGGCCACGATGGTGGGCACCGACCTCGAGGAGGCTGCCAAGCGCGGTTACGTCGCCGACGACGCGGCCGAGGCCGGCGCCGAGGAAGCGGAGTCGCCGGAGATGATCCCCCTCCGCGACATGGCCAAGCGGCTGGGCACGTCGGTCGAGCGGATCCTGGCCAGGGTCGCCGCCGTCCGTAAGAGCGGCGGCACCATCGAGGGCATGTCGCGCGTGGGCAGCCGCGTCATGATGGCCGACCCTGCCGTGTTCACAGCCTGGTGGGAGCGACTCCACCTCGGGTGGATGACCTTGTCCGAATTCGCCGAGCGCCGAGGGTCCACCTACGAGGAGGTGTTCGCGCGGCTCCACTACGCGCGCACCCGGCACGGCCTGGACCTGACCCGCACGGACGAGTACGGCGGCGCTGACCTGTACGATCCGGAACCGCTGGCCGCGTGGTGGGACAGCAGGCCAGCCTGATCTTCCAGTAGCCGCTGTTGCTGTACGTCGGTAAAGCCCCGGTTGGACGTCAGTCCGCCGGGGCTTTCTCGTTGGACGGAAGCTCGATCGGCACCGCCCACCATTCCCAGTGCCCGTTGCCGGACAACTGATCGTCGGCATCGAGCACATAGGAACTGCTGAGGCCCGAACGACCGCACGGACAGGTCCAAGACAGAGGCCCGGTGTCGTCGTCGTCGAGGTCAGGACACCAGAACTTGACGGCTGCTACGAACCGAGAGGGCACCTTCGATGGCCAGGCGTCAATCGGGAAGCGATGGCGCAAGTCCGCTGTGACGCGGACTTGAGGCTGGAACCGAAACGTGCTGCCCGACCGCCTCTCGTCGCACAGGCCGACGCGAATGAGGTAATCACGAGGCAGGGCCGGTAAGTAGCCGTACAAGCTCGCGCCGTGGACCTCGGTTTCGATCTTGCCGGGGTACGGCGGCTTGAGCTCTTCGTGCCAGCGCTCGCGCTCCTCAGCCCTTCGCTCCTCTTCGACCCTCGCGACGGCTTTGGCTTGCTTGGCGGATTCCTTCGCCGCCCTGGCTGATGTGACGGCGAAGTAGAGCGCTACGACAGCCACAACGTCGGCTGCGATGGCGGCGATGGCGGCGATGGCGGCCCAGGTATCGGCATCCACACCGACCACGGTAGACCGGGAGCGCCCGGTTGGACGTTAGTTCGCCGGGGCTTCACCATGCCGGGCCGTGATCACCAGTCCCGGCGCGCGTGCCTGCTCTCGCCACCTGATGCTCGAAACGGGCACGGGTGTCGCCGAGTTGTCCGCGCCCGGGGCTGTCGCGCTGGGGCGGCCGCCGTGGCGCTGATCCTCCCGGCCGGCGTCAATCCGCCGGGCGATCCGAAGTCTCGGCTGGCGAACACCATGTTCGTGGAGCTGATGGAGCTCCCGCCGGAGGATCGGCGGCTGCTGCTGGAGAACCTGGGCGACGATGAGGCACGGGAGGTGTACGCGGCCGCGTACCGGGTTGCCGGCACGTCGTTCGCGTTGTGGCGGGATGATCCGGTGGGGTTTGTCGAGCAGGTACTCGGCGCCGCCGTCTGGAGCGTGCCGCGCCGGTTCATGACCGCGCTCACCGAGCACAAGCAAGTCGCCGTCCCGAGCTGCTTTGGGTCCTCGAAGTGCGTATACAGTCGAGATGTGATCATGCTTGCTGATGGCAGCGTCGTGCGCGCCGAATCCCTGGTCGGCAGCGAATTCGAGATGATCGGATGGCAGGAGGACGGCACCCAGACGATCCGTCGCGCCCGAGCCGAATGGAACGCCGTCGAACCCGTCTACCGAGTGACCACTGACTGGGGGCGGGAGATTGTCCGCAACGGTCACCATCCCTTGTACGCGGCTGACAATGTGCGGCGCGTCCGTTCTGGCGGCCAAGTGGGCACTATCATCCGCACGCCGGAAAACATCGGCTGGCGGACCATAAACGACCTCAAGCCGGGGGACCTTGTGCTCGTTCCGGAGAAGGTCAGCCCAGAGGCGACCCGGCGCATGCCGTTCGAGGAAGCCGCACTGCTCGGCTACCTGCTCGGCGACGGCGGGACGAGCGCGGGCTTCGTCACGTTCTCCCACCTGCCGGGCGAAGCCTTAGACGAGTTCATCGCCTGCGCGGAGAAGCTCGGCAGCCGGATTGTGGACCTTCAGGTGCGGGAAGGCCGCCGCCACCGCGAGATCGCCGTCCGCGGCTATCGGCAGCCGGGCCGCCAATACCCGGTCAACCCGGTGCTTAACCTGGCGCGGAACTGGGGCCTGATCGGCTGCAAGGCGACTGAGAAGCGCTTCCCGGACTTCATGTGGCAGCTCCATCCCGACGACCTCGCCGTCATCCTCAGCCGCCTGTGGGCATGCGATGGCTGGGCGACCTCGGGCCGGACCAAGAATCGCCCAAACAACTCGGCGATAGGCATCTCCCTGTCCAACGAGGGCCTGATCCGCGACATCCAGCGGGCGATGCTGCGGCTCGGCGTCTGCGGCAAGGTGTCGAAGACGTACTCCAGCCTGAACGGCAAGCGCTTCCCGTACTGGGCGTTCCTCGTCACCTCGGCGCAGGACATGCGCCGCATGGTCGAAGTGCTGGACGTGCCCGAGAAGCGGGAGGCCATGAAAGCCGCGCTCGCCGCCGCCGAGAAGCGCCGCCACTCCGAGCTGTGGCGGCACCGCAACGCACCAGCCGGTTACCGGTGGGAGAAGGTGAAGGAGATCGAGCGGCTGCCCGGCGACGAGCGGACGGTCGCGATCGAGGTGGACGTCGATCACACGTGGGTCGATCTCTTCGTGGAGCACAACACGTTCAGTTGCGGGCAGATGGTGCTGTGGGCGTCTCTCGTCCACCCGGTCGGCACGGCGCTGGTGGTCACGTTGGCTCCGCTGTGGAGGCAGGTGGCTCGCCAGCTCTGGCCGGAGGTGCGGGCCGCGCACACCCGGGCCCAGTTGCCCGGCGTCGTGGACATGACGCAGTACAAGCTGCCCGACGCCAACGGCGTGGATACCACCGTCGCGTATGGGATCGCCGCCGCCCCGCATAATGAGGCGGCGGTGCAGGGCATACATAAGGCCGAGCTGCTGCTGATCGTGGAGGAGGCGGGCGGCATCGCCCACACGATCGGCGACAACCTGGCGGGCCTGCTCGTGGGTGAGGGGGCGAAGATGATCGCCATCGGAAACCCGCCGACCGACGAGGTCAACACGTGGTTCGAGAAGCTGTGCGGGGACCCTGAGGTGGAGACGATCCCCATCTCGGCGTTCGACACCCCCAATCTGACCAGCGAGTATTTCGGGGAGTGCCAGTCGTGCCCCGGCGGCGGGCACAGCCCCGCCAAGCACATGGTCGACAAAGCGTGGATCGACCGAACGACGCGTGTCCACGGGCCGAAGTCGAACTATGTCCGCGCGAAGATCCATGCCCTGTTCCCGAAGGGTCTCGCCAACGTCGTCATCCCCTCGGACTGGATCGAGGCCGCGGTCAAGATGGACGAGCCCGAGCTGCGGCCCGGGTGGGCTCGCTTGCGGGACCTCGGCCTGGACGACGAGGACGCCGAATGGATCGTCAAGGCCGGTGCGTGGGTGCGGCTCGGCGTCGACGTCGCGAGCGATGGCGGTGACGAGCTGGTGGTCGCTCGCCTGGTTGGCGACCTGGCCACGGTTGAGCACACGTCGAGCGGGCCGGAGAACGCCGACCCGGTCGCGGTCGCCGGGATCATCCTGAAGGAGATCCGCCGCGCCGAGGCGCTCGCAAAGGCGATCGGCAGCGCTGACCCGGTGAGGGTGAAGGTCGACGGCAACGGCCTCGGCTGGGGTGTGGCTGGCCTGCTGGCGGCGTGGGGGCGCGAGGGGAAGCACGGCGCGGAGATCGTGCCCGTGCTGGTGTCGGAGTCGCCCGGCCGGGAGCCGGACGAGGCGACGCTGCGCCCGTTCCTGAAGCGCGACGAGATGTGGCTGGCCACGCGGGCGTTGGTGCGGCCGGACGAGCACGGGGCGACGCGGCTGCGGTTGCGGGTGGACGATATGACGGCCGGGCAGCTCTCGGCGCCGAAGCTGTCCACGCGCTCCTCGGGCCACTCGCAGGTGGAGTCGAAGAAGGAGATGCGTAAGCGCGGGGTGTCGTCCCCGGACCGCGGAGAGGGCGTGTTGCTGTCCGTGTACGAGCCGGAGGAAGAGGATTCCTGGCGCATCATCGCCTGAATTAAGGGCGTAGAGGACGCGCGCATGCAGGTTTCGGTTTGCGCGTATATCGGATTGTTACCGTCCAAAGGTTCACGCGGGGTGTCACTCCCAGTGGCCGTAAACCCTTTACGGCCACTGGGAGTGATCGTTACCTTTTGAGCCGTTCTCACAGCAGCATCTGAGGACGCAAGCTTCCCAACCGTCATCGCACAGAGTCGTGCGCCTGGCATGTTTCGCTCCGAGAACCCGCCGCGGGCGGGTCCTTCCCGGAAGGGTTCTCGATCGGGGGTGGTGCCGCCAGTGGGCTCGGCTCAGTGCTGCCTTATAGCTGGGGGAGATAACCACATGTCATACCCGGAGGGCCACGCGTGGGGCCTCGCGCTGTTCCTCGAACCGGCCGACCCCGAACTGATGTGGCGGTTGGCTGACCGCCCCTATGTGACGTTGCCCGATGACCTGAAGCACTTCCCCGACCAGGAGGAGGGGCTGGTGTTCGAGGTCCTGGACCGGGTGTGCGTGAAGTGCTGGCAGCGCTTCGACATGTCCATATGGCAGCCGTGCGCAGCCGACACCTCCCCCCAGCATCATCTGCACGGCGGCGTCATGGCAGAGCGCGCCGCTCGCAGCAAGCCCGCCCCGGGCACGACGGCCGCCGAGGTCGCCGCCCGCCAGGCCCGCGCCCGACAGAAGAAGCTGCGCCGCGAGGCAGTCGCCCTCATGCAGGCCAGCCGCCTGGACGGCCTCAACTAGCCTCGCATGACATAAACCCCCTGGGCCCCTACCGTGCCCCGGAGCCCGCCACCACACCAGGGCGGCGACCGGCACGGAGGGGCCCAGGTGTATTACGACCAGAACGAGCATGAGCGCGAACGCCACGACCAGGGGGCGCAGCTGCGCCGTGTGCGGCGCGACTTCGCCGGTCTGCTGCTGATGATCCTTGGCGCCGTGGCCACCGTGGCGGCCGTCATGGCGTGGCAGGAACTGGTGGGGGTGGGCCTGTTGGGCGTCTACATGATGGTCGGTGGCTGGTTCGTCGCCTCCGACTCGTCCAAGTAGGCCGGGGGCGCCCTGATGGCACGCCGATTCCTGCCCGGCATCCGGGCCACCGAGACGGTCGCGCACGTTCCTCGGCTCTCCGATGGCGAGCGTCGTGAGCTGATGGAGATGGAGCTCAAGGCGCTCGTCCCGGGCCTCGGCACCGTGGCGGTGTCCGACTGGTCGTCGAACCTGTCGGCGGCTGCGCGTCGCGCCTGGCCGGTGGACCGCGCTGTCGCTGAGGCGTTCGAGCGCACGGTGTGGGTGTTCAAGTCGGTCGATTCGATCGCGGAGCATCAGGCCGATCTCGATTTCGTGGAGCGCGACCGCAAGACGGGTGAGCTGATCGAGTATGACCCGCTACTTGACCTGCTGAACGATGGGCAGGCGAATGAACTGGAGACCGGCCGACAGTTCCGGTACAGGCTGTCGGCGCAGATCCTGCTCAGCGCGCGGGGCGCGTTCGTGGAGATCACCCAGGACCGGCGGGGCCGGCCGATCCGCCTCGACCTGCTGCCGCCTGGCCGCACGCGGCCGGTCCCCGGGTTGAACGGCAAGCTGCTCAGCCACTTCGAGACGATGACGCCGGACGGGATCCGCGTGCCGATCCCTCCGGATCGGGTGCGCTGGTTCCGCAAGCCGCACCCGACCGACGCCTACATGGGCATCACCCCGCTGCAGGCGGCCGGTCTGGCGGTTGACCAGGACTTCCTAGCGAAGATCTACAACTCGTCGTTCATGCTCAACGACGGCCGCCCCGGCGGCGTGTTGAGTGTGGAGGGCCGAACGAACCCGGCCGACGCGGCGAAGCTGGAGGAGCGGTTCGGGCGCGGGCCCGCCGAGGCCGGCAAGCTGACAGTGATCGGCGGCGGCAAGTTGTCCTACGTGGACTTGGCCGCGACGCCGAGAGATATGGCGTACGGGGATATGGCTGCCCGCGCCAAGGAGGAGGTCCTGGCGGCGTACGGCGTCGGCGAGACCGTGCTGGGTAACTCGTCCAGGCGGACCTGGGATAACGCAGAACAAGAGCTGTTTACGTTCTGGACGATCACGATGAAGGGGCACCTTCGGATCGTCTCGACCGGGTTCGGGCCGGACATGGGCAAGGGAGTCCGCGGGGAGTTCGACACCTCGACCGTGGAGGTGCTGCGCCGTACGGCCGAGGCCCGCCGCCGTGAGGCGCGCGAGGAGGTCAAGGAAGGGCTCATCTCGCCGGACGAGTATCGGGAGATCGCCGAGTACGAGCCGTTCGATCTGCCGCACACGAGGGCGATCTACGTGGCGCAGGGCAAGACGCCGATCCCGACCCGTCCGGAGGACGCTGAAGCGTTGGGTCTCGCCTCCCCGGACGCGGCCGTCGCGCCCCCAGGGGCGCCCGGGGAGGAGTCGCCCCCGGGCGAAGACATGCCGCCGGGCGAGACCGCGCCGGAGCCCGCGGGCGCAACCGCGCCGGCGGGCGGCGACGTGGACGCCGATGATCCGGCCACCGGGCAGGCGTTCGCGATGCTTCAGGGCATGCTCGACGCCGAGGGCCAGGAGCAAGAGCAGGACGACGAAGACGATGAGGAGGAGGTGCGGTCGAGGCGTCGGCGCCGCACCGAGAACAAGGCCCTTCCTGCGCCCGAGCAGGGCGACGACGTCCGCGACGACATCGAGCAGGACCTGCGGGCCACGCTGCAGCAGCTCGTCCGCAGGCTGGTGCAGCGCACCGCCGCCCGCGTCGCCTCCCCCAAGATCCGCAAGCACACCCGCCATTTCACGCCTGAGTTCGAGCAGGACACCCGCGTCGGCAGAGAGCCGCTCGACGCCGAACGCGTCGCCGACGTCGAACAGTGGCGGGAGGAAGCCGCCGCCGTGCTGACGCCCGTCCTGGTGGCGGCCGCCGCCGCCGCAGCAGCAGGTCCCGACGCCGCCTCGGTCGGCGCAGCGTCGGCACCGGTCAGCGAGGCCCGCGAATGGCTCGTCGCCGGGATCGTGGGCGCGGCCCGCCGCCTCGGCGTGTTCATCCGCGCCCTCGACACGACCGGCGTTGACATTGACCGACTCGTGTCCGAAGTGCGCGCCCAGCTCCCGGGCTTGGAGGAGTGGGCGGCCCGCGCCGGCGTTCAGGCCGCGACCGGCCTCACGCATGCCGTCGAATACGTCGTCGTGATGGACTCGGTCGGCGCGGCCGGACTGGTGTCGGCGATGTGGCGGACGCGCGGCGACGACGACGTCAGGGCGACGCACCGGGACGCGGATGGGCAGGTCCGGCGTGCGGGGGTGCCGTTCGATGTGGGCGACGCTCAACTGCGGTGGCCGGGCGACTTTGCCGCCCCGATCGAGGAGACCATCCACTGCCGGTGCCGGCTGAGCTGGATCGTCTCGCCGGGGCAGTAACACATGCGGCCGCCTTGGGCGATATGCACAACACCCCAAGAGAGCTGGGCTGAGGAGCGCGATGGGCGAGGACAAGCAGCGGCGCGGCGTCCTGGGCGACATAAATGCGGCGGTCGCGTTCCTGTCCCAATCCTGGCGGTCCACCGACCGATCGCTCCGCAGAGCGACTCTCGGCATGTGGGTGCTTGGCCTGGCCTCGACCATCCTGGGCTTTCTGGGGGACGGCACGGGTTTCTGGGCGACTCGCCCGTTCGCGACCAACCTTCTGACGAGCCTGACGGCCTTCTTCTTCGCTGTGCCCGTTGCCTTGCTCGTCCTTCAGAACGTGCAGCAGCGTATAGCTGGCCGAGCGGAGCGGCTGACTGCCATCGCCGTTCTGGAGGACGCGACGAATGAGTTGGCCAGCATCTTCGCCCTACTGCATCCGCCCATCTCTGAAGGCCGGGATAGCGATTCTGCACCGGTGTCCATTGAAGCCCTAAGAGGTGCGATCGCCCAGCTAACCGCAGCAGTGGAAGCCTCCGCTGTACCGGAGACGCGAGAAGTTCTAACGGACGTAATCGACATGTGGAAACGTGCTCCTACGATTCAACGCCTTGCCGAGGGAATACGGAGGAGCCAGGCAATAGTCACCCGCCTGCGCGAGGTTGTCCGACCACAGTTCTTGAAGCTCGGCTTAGAGTGGCGCCTGGACGGTGAGATCGATCAGCTCAATGTAGATGTCAGGCTGGACGCCGAAGACATCGCGGAGGCTGTGACCTCGTGGCCCACTCGTGTTGAACAAAGGCTGCTGATGCGCCCAGGCTCACATCACCTTGAGGCATATAGCCTGTCGCGCGAGGCCGACGGCCTAGCACGCCAGGCCAACAGCATGTGCGTCCACCTGAACCAGGTCACCATCGCGGCGGACGCTGCTCTGTCAGACCTCGGCCGGATTGGCTGACGCGACACTAACGCCGCAAGTCGGCACCCTGCACCCTCGCACGCACACGCCGGGGGCATGGGGGCTGGTTTGTCCGACTACGATGCTTGGGATGTCAAGGCACGCCGCGGGTTCGGCGTCAAGTTCGATGACGACCTGCACCCGCGCGACCGCAAGGGCCGGTTCATTGAGACGAACGCCCTGGTGTCGGTGTGGGGCGGCGGCCGCGGCACCGTTGTCAAGAACGTGGGCGGTGGCCGGCTTGAGGTCCGCATGGAGGACGGGCGTCTCCAGCGGATCCACCGCAACTACCTGACCGTGCAGAAGCGGCCCGGCGGCGGCAAGCCGACCGGGCGGGCCGACTCCGCGCCGAAGGCGATGCAGGTCGAGCAGGCCAGCCCGGACGCCGAGGACGTCACCCCGGCCGACACCAGCCGCATGAGGCTCGCGGACCTGACGGACGGCAACGCCACGATCCTCATGTACGGGCAGGACGAAGACGGCAATGAGGTAGCGCGGATCGGCCTGATCTCCAAGGTCAACCGCGTGCCCGTGGACGGCGTCTACGGGCACAAGGTCGAGCTGAACGTTGGGGGCGGCCAGTTCGAGACGGTCTACTCGGCCGACACGGACCCGAGGGTCCGGCTGGTCCCCACCGATGCTCTGGCGCGGGTGTCGAAGGCGATCGCCAACGGCGACCCGAACGCGGAGCAGATGGCGCGCGACCTCATCTCCGACGTGCTCGCGGATGACGACCGCGAGTCGGGCTCCACCGAGAGGCCCGCCAGGAGGGCCGACACCACCGCGCAGACCGTTCAGGCCGACGCGCCGCCCGCCAAGACGCCAGCCACGCCGAGCACCGTGGTGCCGGGCGACCTCGAGACCGGGGATCGGGTGACATTCGACATCCCCGTCACGGCCGCAAACGTCGAGCAGTTCTCGGGGCAGGGGGCGAAGAACCCGCCCAGGCCGGGCGCGACGGTGACCGTTCGCGGCGTGGTCGAGGGCGTCGAGACCGACATGTTCGGCGGCTCCACGGTGCACCTGCGGCGGGATGGAGCCCAATGGCAGGGCGCGGGCGGCGGCGGCCGTCTGGACGGTGACGGTCTTGATTGGCCGCTGGATGAGGACCACGCCGTGCACAAGACCGGCAAGGCCGACGCCCAGCAGCAGCGCCGTGGCGGTGCCGCGCCGGTTCGGACCGCTCCGCAGGGTGGCCTGTTCTCCGACGTCGGTCGTGAGGCGCAGGGTACTGAGGACATGTTCACCGCGCACGAGCGCGACCGGGACCGGAACCCGGAGGACGAGCCCAGCACGGCGGCTGGGCCCGCCCAGGCTGAGCCGGAGCGGCCTGAGCGCGCCCAGGCCGAGCCCGAGCGACGCGAGCGCGACCGTGCCGCCCAGGAGGACGGCGGGCCGGCGCGGGAGCGCGCCGACGAGCCTGAGGAACGGGCCGAGACCGCCACGGACACCGCCACGGCGGACGCCGGAGGTGAGGAGCGCGCCAAAGAGCTGTCCAAGCAGGCCAAGGAAGCGTTCGAGGCCGGCGACTACGGCCGCGCGCTCCGGTTGACCGGCGAGGTGTTCGACGCGTGGCCGGACATGAACGACGCGACCCGGGCGCGCATGGAACGCAACCGGCAGGTGATCCAGTCGCATTGGCGGCGCAAGGGCAGTGACGAGGACCTGGCGGCGTGGGCGCGTACGGAGCTGCGCGGCCAACCGGACACGGACGAGTTCACGCCGCTGCTGAAGGACCTCGACCGAGGCGACCGCGTGTTCTTGCCGAACCCGGGCGGGCGCGGCGGTCGAGAGGTGATCATCCTCGGCGTTCCGGAGAAGGTGGGGACGGGCCCGCGGGCACGGGGCCGCATCTCCTACGTGATGAAGGACGGGCGGCGCGCGTCGGAAGCCCGCTCGTGGAACGCCAAGCTGACCGTGCTGCGCAGCTGGGAGCCGCTGCCCGAGGACGACGGCAGCGCCGCCGCGCCGGATGAGGGACGGCGGCTGGAGCGTGACCTGTCGGTCCGTCCGGGCCTGCTGCCCCGCGACGTGGAGCAGCGTCTCGCGACGGCGCGCGGACGCCTGGTGGAGGCCCTCGGCGGTGACGACCGGGACGCCGTCATCCAGGCCACTTCCAGCTATCAGCGGGAGCTGAACGCCGCCTACCAGGGGCTGCCCCGTCACATGCCGAGGCGGGACATCGCCCAGGACGAGATCACAAAGACGAACCGCGCCGTTGGGCGTGCCCGGCAGGAATGGGAGACTGCCCATCCGGCGGACAAACTGCCACAGGCTGGCACAGAGAGTGACGAATCTGCTACTGTAAGTTCTACAATGGGCGCCCCCAAGACCGGGCCAGCGCCGACCGAAGGAAGCCCGGCCGAGGGAGGAACCGATGGCGATGACGACGGACGAGCTAGTGAGTCTCGCCCGCCGGTACTGGGAGACGTACCTGCCGAAGGCGTACGCCGAACTGGAGGATCCGGACGAGCACCTGCTGGCGCTGGCGTACCGGGTGGAGGACCTGGTGGACGAGCGGGCCGAGGAACTGGCCGGCAAGCCGATCGAGGGCGAGAGCTTCGAGGACCGGCTGGGCAGGAAGCGGAACGCCGAGACGACAGCCTGGGCGATGGTGCTGGACGAAGAGGTGTACCTGACGCCCGAGCCCGGCAGGGAGAACGAGGAACTGCCGCCGGCGTAGCCTCCGGCAACTTCCGGCCCTCCTCCCAGGAGGACCTGGCCCCGGCGGGTGAGAAGGCAAAGGCGCGCGCCAACATCGCGGCCGTCCGCACCCTGCGCACGCTCCAGGCCGAGGACCGCCCGGCGACGGAGGAGGAGCGGCGCATCCTGGCCCGCTGGTCGGGCTGGGGTTCGCTCCCGATCGTGCTGGAGTCGCGGCCGCTGCCGCAGAAGAAGCGGTTCCGCGACGACGACGGCAACCCCGACCCGGCCAAGTTCGACCGCGCCCTGAAACGGTGGGAGTCGTTCGCTCCCGAGCGGGCCGAGCTCCGCTCGATGCTGAGCGACGCCGAGTGGCGCAACGCCGAGGTCAACACGCTCAACGCCCACTACACCGACGCCGCCATCGTGTCGGAGGTGTGGGACGCCGTCCGCGCGCTGGGCTTCGACGGCGGCAACGTGCTCGAACCCGGCTCCGGCTCCGGCACGTTCATCGGCCTGGCGCCCGAGGGCGCGCACATGACCGGCGTGGAGCTCGATCCCACCACGGCGGGCATCTCCCAGGCGCTGTACCCGGACGCCGTCGTCCGCAACGAGTCGTTCGCCGACACGCGCGCCCCCGCGGGCTCGTTCGACGCGGTCGTCGGCAACGTGCCGTTCGGCGACTACTGGCTCGTGGACCAGGAGTACAACCCCGAGCGGAAGCACTCGATCCACAACCACTTCATCCTCAAGAGCCTCGGCCTGACCAAGCCCGGCGGCCTGGTTGCCGTCATCACCAGCCGCTACACGATGGACTCCGAGGACTCCTCGGCGCGGCGCGAGATGGCCAGCATGGGCGACCTCGTCGGCGCAGTCCGTCTCCCGTCCGGCGCCCACCGCAAGGCCGCAGGCACCGACGTTGTCACCGACCTGCTCGTCTTCCGCAAGCGCGGGGAGGGCGAACCGGCCGGGGACACGTCGTGGATCAACGCGCCCAAGACGGACGTCAACGGCAGCCAGCACCCGATCAACACCTACTTCCAGGCGCACCCGGAGAACATCCTCGGCGAGCAGACGACCGGGCGCGGCCAGTTCACCGACCACGACGTCATCGTGAAGGGCGACCGCGACGCCGCCCCCGCGATGCGCGAAGCGCTCGACCGGATCGTGGCCGACGCCCAGCAGCGCGGCGACGTGTTCGAGCAGTCGGCCGAGCCGGTGGAGCGGCTGCAGCTCGTCTCCCGCCACGAAGGCCACGACGGGGCGCTGCACCTCAACGACGACGGCTCGTTCTCCCAAGTGCAGCGGGGCGCCGCCAACCCGGCCAACATCCACCCCACACAGGTCGACCAGCTCACCGCGCTGGTGGGGCTGCGCGACGTCGCCCGCGCCCTCCTCGCAGAGGAGAACGCGTCCGAGACGGACACGCCGCGCATGGACGAGCTGCGCGCCGAACTGAACCGCCGCTACGACGCCTACACCCGCAAGTGGGGGGCGATCTCCAAGCGCGCCAACCGCCGATTCACCCCGGCCGAGGCGAAGGAGAAGGCGGACGGCGAAGGCCGCAACGTTGCCGAGTCGGAGAAGGCCTCCACCGCGGTCGGCTTCATGCGGTCCGACCCGGCAGGCGCGATCGTGTTCGCGCTGGACGACTACGACGCCGACACCGGCAACGCCCGCAAGGCCGACATCCTGTCCAAGCGGGTCGTGGCCGCGAAGAAGCCCATCACGTCCACGGACGACCCGGGCGAGGCCCTGGCCGTCGTCATCGACCGGTTCGGCGAACTCCGCATGGCCGAGGTCGCCAAGCTGCTCGGCGTCGACGAGCCGACGGCGCGACAGCGTCTCGGCAACCGCGTCTACGACCAGCCGCCGTTCTACACCGAGTCGGGCGAGCCGTACTTCCTGCCCGGCCAGCAGCCGCACGTGGCGGCGGCCGACTACCTGTCCGGCAACGTCCGGCAGAAGCTCGCCATCGCGAGGCAGGCGGCCGAGAACGACCCGAGGTTCGCGCTCAACGCCGCGGCGCTGGAGGAGGTCCTCCCCCGCGACCTCACCCCGGGCGAGATCGACGCCCGCATGGGTGCGGCGTGGATCAACGCCGACACTGTGCAGGAGTTCCTGCGCGAAGTCCTCAACGACCCGAGCGTGAAGGTCAACCACGCGGGCGGGTCGCTGTGGGAGGTCAACGGCAACAAGGAAGGGTACGAGGCCCGCCACACGTACGGCACGGACCGTAAGTCGTGGTCGGCCATCGAGATCGCCGAGTCGCTGCTACGCCAGTCCACGATCAAGGTCACCGCATCCACGCCGGGCGGCGGCAGCGTTGCCGACCCGGCCGGGACGATCGAGGCACAGCAGAAAGCCCAGGAGCTGAGCGAGCGGTTCAGCGAATGGGTGTGGGAGAACCCGGACCGCGCCGAGCGCCTGGCCCGCATCTACAACGACCGCTTCAACAGCATCGTGCTCCGCTCCTACGACGGGGCGAACCCGCTCCTGCCCGGCCTGGCGCACGACTGGAAGCCGCGCGAGCACCAGAAGGCGGCCGTCGCCCGCATCGTCAACGAGCCGGCCGCGCTGCTCGCCCACGAGGTGGGTGCTGGCAAGACCGCCGAAATGGTGATGGGCGCGATGGAGCTGCGCCGCACCGGCATGGCGCGCAAGCCGAGCATCGTGGTCCCGAACCACATGTTGGAGCAGTTCACCCGCGAGTTCCTGGAGCTGTACCCGAACGCCAAGATTCTCGCCGCAGGGACGAAGGACCTGGAGAAGGACAAGCGGCGCGAGTTCGTCGCCAGGGCGGCGACCGGCGACTGGGACGCCATCATCCTCACCCAGAAGGCGTTCGAGAAGATCGACATGCACCCGGACGTGCAGCAGGCGTACCGGGACGACGAGTTGCAGAAGCTGCGCGACGCCGTCGAGCGGGCCAAGTTGTTCGGGGATGACTCCCGCCTGCTGAAGAGGCTGATGCGGCAGCTCGTCCAGGCCGAGGAGAAGATCAAAGCCAAGCTCGCCGGCGCCAAGCGCGACGAGGGCAACGTCTACTTCGAGCACACGGGCATCGACTACCTGTTCGTCGACGAAGCCCACATGTACAAAAACCTGCGCACCCCCTCGCGGATCGAGGGCGCGGGGATCGACGGTTCGGGCCGCGCCAGCGACCTGCACATGAAGCTTCACCACCTGCGCGGCAAGACCGAGTCCGGGCGGGTCGTCACGTTCGCCACCGGCACCGATATCGCGAACAGCGTCACCGAGGCGTACGTGATGATGCGGTACCTGCGCCCGGACCTGCTCGAAGAGGCCGGGATCGACGACTTCGACACGTGGGCGGCCACGTTCGGCGACGTCATCACCGACATCGAGCTCAACCCGGACGGCAACGGCTTCCGGCAGAAGGCGCGCTTCGCGAAGTTCCGCAACGTTCCGGAGCTGCTGCGCCTCTACCGGGTGTTCGCCGACGTCAAGACGGCCGACGACCTCGGCCTGCCGACGCCGCCCGTCCGCAAGGACGCCAACGGCAACCGCGGCGAAACCATCGTCGTCCCCGCCTCGACCGAGCAGCTCGACTACATCCAGGACCTCGGCCAGCGCGCCGAAGCGGTCCGGTCGAGCAACCCGCGCCGGTGGATCAACGGCGTCCCCGAAGAGGAGTGGATCGCCGAGAACGGCGAGCCAGACGCCGACGACCCGGACACCCGGATCGTCGAGGACAACATGCTCAAGATCTCCGGCGACGGCAAGCGGGCCGCGCTGGACATGCGGCTCATCGACCCGAACATGCAGCAGTCCGGTGGCAAGCTCGACATCGCCGCCGAGAAGATCGCCGAGATCTACCAGCACTCCAAGGACTGGCAGTACCCCGTCCGCAAGGACTCCGAGGACCTGCACCCGACCCCGGGCGCGCTCCAGATCGTTTTCATGGACCAGGGCACGCCGAAGAAGAAGCCCGGCAAGCCCCGAGGGTCCAACATCACGGTCGAGAAGCTCAAGGCCGGTCACTGGCTGAGCGACAGGGGTGTGCCGCGCCGCGTCAACAAGGTCACGTGGGACGACAACGCGGAGATGTTCCTGGTCGACCTTGAGGGCTCTGCCGACTTCCTGGAGGTCCGTCCCGGCGACAAGGTCTTCAAGATTCCCGAGCCGAAGGGCGCGGTGGACGACGCGCCCGGGGACGCCCCGTCCGGGGACGGCGACACGTCGACGTGGGCCGCCTACGACGAGATGAAGGCCCAGCTCGTCGCCCGGGGTGTCCCGGCCGAGAAGATCCGCTACATCCACGAGGCGAACACCGACGCGCAGAAGGCGAAGCTGTTCGAGGACGCCCGCAACGGCAAGATCGCCGTCCTGCTCGGCTCCACGGAGAAGATGGGCACGGGCACGAACGTCCAGGCGCGCGCGGTCGCCCTGCACCACATGGACTGTCCGTGGCGGCCGGCTGACCTCGCCCAGCGCGAGGGGCGCGTGGAGCGTCAGGGCAACTTCAACCTGGACCACCACGACAAGGACGTCCGAATCCTCCGTTACGTGACGGAGGGGATGTTTGACGGATATAGCTGGCAAACCGTCGAAAGAAAACAAAAGTTCATCGCCCAGATGAAGAAGGGAAGCCTCGACGTCCGCGAGATCGAGGACATCGGCGACGCCGCCCTCTCCTTCGCCGAGGTGAAGGCGTTGGCGACCGGCAACCCGTACCTGATGGACAAGGCCAAGGCCGACACGGAGCTGAACCGGCTGGAACGCCTCGACCGCGCCCACGACCGCAACCAGGGCAACCTGTCCCAGCAGATCACCCGCGCCGAGCAGATGGTCAGGGAACTCACCGCCGACATCGGCGAGTGGCACGAGGCGATCGCCGCCCGGGTGGACACGCGCGGCGACAACTTCGTCATGAAGGTCGGCGACCTCGAGACCGACAAGCGCACCGACATCTACGAGCCGCTGCTGAAGGCCATCCGCGACGTGCGGGACGGGCCCGCCGCCGAGGACCGGCCGATCCCCATCGGCGAACTCGGCGGGCACACCGTGTACGCCACCAAGACGCGCCGCTACTACGGCGACCAGCTGTACCGGGTGATCGACGTCGGGTTCGACTTCTCCGGCGGCGTCTCCTCCTATCGGGGGCAACAGCTCACGGACGGGTCCGGGAACGGCATCCTTCGCGCGCTGGAGAACCGGCTCGCTGGCCTGGAGCCGCAGATCGAGGCTGCGGAGAAGCGCATCGCCCACCTGGAGGAGCAGGCCGCGAAGATGCGGGGCGCGGTCGGCAGGCCGTTCAGCAAGGCCGGGCAGCTCGCCGAGGCCCGGGAGCGATCGCGGCTCCTCGGCGAGATCATCCGCGTCCAGTCGCACCTGGACGAGCTGAAGGGGAACCCGGACGGCGACCCGTACAAGGCCGCGGCTCAGGAGTTGGTGCTGCTGAAGGGGCAACTCGATTCGCTGCGCCCGGCGCCGATGCCGGACCCGGCGACCGATCCGGACCCGGACCTGAACGTCACCCTGGACGACCCGACGCCCACCGTGCACGCCGACGACGACGGGTTCGCCGTCTCGGATGTGCCCGACTCCCCCGACGTCGCAGCCAGCCAGGCCGCCGACGTGCTGCCCGACGTGGATGAACCAGACGAGTCCGTGACGGACGGGACTTCCCGCGCGGGAAGTCCCGACGATGCAGGCCCGACCCTGATGGATGAGCCCGAGCCGGTGGGCGACGTCGGCCAAGCCGCGGTGCAGGAGTCGGCTCCCGCCCCCGAGCCCCAGTCGGAGGGTGACCGTGATTGGCCGACCGCGCCCACCGCGAGCCCGGCAAACCTGGCACCCGCCGATTGGGAGCGCGAACTGCGCGACCGGTACGACGCGTCTACGGCGGCCGACGCGGTCGGCGACCTGCTGGCGGTCATTGACGACGGCTTCCCCGAATTCGGTGATGGCCCCGAGGGTGATGATGAGTTCGAGGCGTACATGGCGCGCGTCCGTGACATGGTCCAGCTCGCCGAGGACGAGATCGAGGACGTGCGCGACGGCCTGGCCGGTGAGCCTGGCTGGCGGGACAGCTACGGGCGGCAGGTGTACTCCCCCAATCGCGACTGGCTGTCGGAGCTGATCCCCCAGGTACGACGCATGGCTCGTGACGCGGGGTACGACCGGCCGAGGTCGTCCACGTCGGAGGAGCGGCGGCAGCGCACCCAGGAACGGCGGGCCCGTGCCAGCGCTCCGGCCGAGCCTGCGCCTGACACCGCCGAGGACGTCGAGTCCGCGCCGCCGGCCGACGTGGACGAGCCCGCTCCGGCGGACGAGCCTGCGGCCGACGCGGTGCGGGGCACGGAGACAGTGGAGCCGGAGGCCCTGCAGCCGGGCGACCGCATCCGGATCGTCCGCACCAGCGACGGCGTGCGTCGTGTCCGCACCCGTGGCGGCGGCACCCGGCTCGCCCAGCCCGATGGGCGGGTGTGGGAGGGCACCGTCCCGGACAACTACCGGCCCGGAAGCGCCGTACGGCTCCGCGACGTGGTCGAGACGGAAGGCAACCAGCCCGCCCGCTACGTGGCCGATCCCGGCCTTGTACGGCTCGTAGACGCTGTTGATCGTCTCGGTACGGATGAGGCGGCCACGTCGGCGGCCGAGGCCGCCAGGCTGCGCGACAGCCGCGAACAGGCCCGCGAGGCCAACCGCGCCGAGCAGGCCGAGCGGCGCCGCCAGATGCTGGAAGAAGAGGGCGGCACCAGCCTGGCCGACGCCGTCGAGGCGTTCGAGGCCGCCGCCGAGCGGGGCAGCGGCGCATCCCGGCGCGAGATCGAGGACGCATGGCTGCGCGCCGACGCCGAGCTTGCCTCGGCCGAAGAGACCGCCACCCACTGGGCGCGTCAGGCACAGCTCAAGACACTCCGCTCCACCCTGGCCGACCGGCTGCGCATGGCAGGCGGGCGTGAGGGTGACGCGCGCCGCCGCGCGGCCGAGTGGGAGCAGGCCAAGGCCGACGCCGACCGGATCGCCGACGACGGCACCCCGGAGCCCGCGCCCGCCGAGGATCTCCAGCCGGACGACCGGGTGGACACCCCGGCCGGTGACGAAACCGTCGTCGTGGAGGAGGTCACCAAGGCCGGTGACATCACCTTCACCACCGAGCGGGACAGCCAGGACCGGCGGACGATCCGCGCCCGCAAGGAAGGCACGCAGGTCACCAAGCGCTCCGGCGGCCGGAAACCCCCGGAGGTCGGCCAGGTGCCCGCGGCCGACGTCGTGGTGGGCGAGTGGCTGATCGACGACGACGGCACCGCCGCCAAGGTCACCACGATCGACTGGGACGGCGACCGGATCACGTTCGAGGTGCTCGGACCCAACGGGCCCAGCCTGGTCGACGCGGACGCCGGCGAGACGGTGACGCGCGGGCGCGGGCTTCGCATAAAGAGGCCGCGCAAGCCGCGCCCGCCGCGAGAGCGCAAGCCGCGCTCCACGATCACCGCGCTCGATGACGGCACCCCCGCCACCAGGGTGCGGCTCCGGTCGGACATCCGTAAGCGGGTGCTCGGCCTGGCGATCGAGGACGACGAGAACGCCCCCGAGATGGCGCGTACAGCGGCCGCCCGGTTGCGGGCGTCGCAACCGGTCAGCGCTGAGCAGATGCGGGCCCTCGGCCAGTACCTGCGCACGCTGGCCGCCCAGGACCGGCCCGCCGTGCAGCGGCGGGCGCTGGAGCGGGCCGCGTCCTGGGTGGACGCCTCCTACGCCCGGTTGGCCGGATACCCGGCGCCGCCGCACGAGCCGCACCGTGACGCTCCGGAGAAGGCCTACCCCGAGAACCTGACCGCCGGCGACATCATCGCCATCCCGGACAGCGCGGGCGGCGAGATTCAGCCGGTGCGAGTGGTCGACGTGAAGCCGACGCCGCGCATGCCGTTCGTGGTCGCCACGGTGGAGCACGGCGACGGTCGGCGCGAGCAGCGCATCCTCGCCGCCGGGGTGGACGTCTGGTTGATGCCTGACCTGCCCGACGACGTGGACGTGCCGCCCACCCCGGATGACGAGTTCGACCCAGAGGAGCACATCCACCCGGACCGACTGGAGGTCGGCGACGCGATCCGCCACCCGGTCGGGAACTCCCCGATCGGGCGGGTGATGGCGATCCGCAAGACATCGAAGCCGTTCGCCGACACCGAAGAGTGGCAGGTGGATCTCGCCACCCTGGACGACGACGACCGCCCACTCCAGCAGGAGCGGGTCACCCTGTCCTCACGGGGCGGGCCCTCCGTGGTGCGTACCTGGCGCGGCGAACTGTCTCGACCGCAGCCGTGGGACGCGGCGATCGACAACAGCAGCGGCGACGGCATCATCAGCCCCACACAGGTCGAGGTGGGCGACCGGATCACCGTCACCGACGCCGCCGGCAACACACAGGCAGGTGTTGTCACGGCGCTCATGGGCGTCTACGACGACGATGGGCTGCAGATCGGCAACACGGCATTCCTGCGCGGCTACGACGGCGACACGGACCTGGCTCCGCTGCTCGACGGAACGGAGATCATCCGGCAGGCGAAGGGCGGCGCCGGGGCCGAGGAGCGGCTTCGCGCCGAGATGGAGGCGCAGGGGCAGCGCGCCCGCAAGCGCGCCGTAACCCGGGCGCTCGCGGACGCGGAGACCGGCCTGTACCGGCAGGTGGCCGCGACGCTGCTGGGCGAGCTCGACACCAGGCCGCTCGTGCCCGCCCGCGAACGGGGCGACGACGAGGTGTACTCGCAGGCGCTCACCCGCCTTGAGGAGGTGTGGCAGCGGCAACCCGAGGGCCTGGCCGAGCAGGTGGCGGACGCGCTCAACCCGCCCACCGACGAGCAGCACGCCGAGATCGTCCGCGCCCTGAAGCCCGTCGTCGCAGAGGTGCGCGACCGGGCCGCGGCGAACATGGTCACGGCGATCGGCGAGATCGACCCGCTACCGGGCGAGTCTTGGGATCAGGCACTGCGCCGGGTCATGGTCCAGTACCGAGACATGCCGCCGTCCGACTCGCTGACGCGGGCGGGCGAGGCCCTGGCCAAGGCCAATCTGGCGGGCGTGACGGACACGGCCACGCCGGACGTGCCCGCCGTGAAGGAGGCTGACCTTCCCGCCAGGATGGCCGCCTACCGGGCCGCGCTGCCGGAAGACCTGGCCAACGTGGGTCGCAAGCAGGTGCAGCGGCCGGTGTTCCAGCCGACCAACCTGGCCAACCTGGAGGCCGGGCAGGCGCCTACCGCCGACACCGTCACGACGTGGGTGGACGACGTCGCCGCCGATGGCGGGCCTGGCGAGCACGCGATGCGGCACCTCGCCGTGATGCGCGCGGCCGGCGCGGACCTGGACGAGATCTACCGCGCCCGGCTCGCGGCCGCCGATCCCAAGGGGATCGAGGCCAAGTTCGAGGAGATCGCGGAGCGGGCCCGCGCCCTGCGGGAAGACGCCTACGTCGCTGACCGGAACCTGATCGCCGCGAAGAAGCGCACCCGCACCAAGGTCGCCAAGCAGTTCGGGTTCTCCTCGATGAGGGCGCTCAACGCGGGCGCACCGCCGGACGTGAAGCGCAAGGCCGCGAGGGCGTGGGAGGAGGCATACGCAGACGAGGCCAAGGAGCGCGACGACGCCATCGCCGCCTACCGGGCCGCCGCCGACGACGTCATGGCGAACATGCGCGCCCGCCGAGAGGCCCGCCGCCAGGCCGCCATCGAGGCACTGTCAAGCGTGCGTAATCTCGGCGGCGAAGGTCCCTCCTACCTCACGTACGGCGTGCCTCTGCTCGACTCGAACCGGCTCCTGCAAGCCATGCGGATCGCCGAGGCGGGCTACCCGTCCGACTGGCTGGCGCTAGCCCGCGAAGACGGGCCGATCAACCTCGAACCGGGGATCGGCAACTACGCCGAGCGCGGCATCTTCGGCAGCAAGCCGCGGATCACGCTGCCGTGGGAGGCGGCGCGGAACAGTGTCCCCGTCAACGGCCAGTGGGTGGAGGAAGAGACGCCCGGGTCGCAGATGGTGGGCAACAACTCCGCGACCCGCGGATCGGTGCACGAGCTCGGGCACCACATGGAGAAGATCGTGCCGGGCCTGGTGGCGGCCGAGCGGGCGTTCCTGTGGGATCGCACCTCGACCGGGCCTGTCGGCGAGCGGGAGCGTCACCCGATCCAGGAGAAGCCGAACGGCGCCGAGACCATCCGCTACCGGGAAGGCGGGTTTGACGACGCGTACAGCACCCGCGAATACAACGACAACTCGTTCGAGCTGTTCACGGTCGGCGTGGAGACGCTGATGGCCGGGTCCACGTACGCGGACAACGACGCCGACCACCGCGCGTTCACGTTCGGCGCCCTGGCGCTGCTCGGCACTGGCCAGGATGGGCCGCGCCGGTCCCCGCTGACCGGCGTCAATCTGTCGGAGCTGTCGGAGGCCGAGCTTCGCGTGCTGCTCGCGAAGGTGTGGGGCAACCCGGACGAGGTCGCCCAGGTGATGGCCGCCCTCGACCGGCTCGACGCCAAGACGGGTGACCCGCTGGCTGGGGTCGAGCTCGAACGGCTGGACCTTGGCGACCTGGTGGCGCTGCTCGGGCAGGTGGACGACGACTACAGCGTGGCCCGGATCAGCGCCGCGATGGAGGCGTGGGAAGCCGAGCGGCGCCAGCAGGATGAGGAGGATCGGGCGTTTGCCGAGCGGTCGGCCCGCGTCGACCAGCTCATCGCCGAGGGCGTGCCGGAGCTGGAGGCGTGGGCACAGGTTCACGGCCTGTCGTACGAGCAGGTGGAACGCGACGTGCGGGCCGGCGACCGGGCGGCCGGGGAGACCCGCGACCAGATGGCCAGGCGGCACTATGACCTGTGGGTGCACGACCAGTACCTTCAGGCGGTGGCCGACACCAAGGGCTACCTGCTCAACCCGCAGGGCGTCGCGGCTGGCATCGATGAGAAGAGTCTGTTCTCGGGCCGCCGCGACAGCGCCCGCAAGTACGCGTCCGAGGAACTGCGCCGCTGGTTCGACGCGCACGGCTGGATGAACTTCACCGAGTTCAAGGCGCAGATGCTCGGCAGGGAACGGGATCGGCGGGCCGCGCAGGCGGGCCGCGCGGCACGAGACTTCAACCGGTAAGGGAGCTGACCAGATGAGCGATGGCGTGTCGCGGGTGGCGCTGGACGCCGCCCGCACCGCGGGCCGCACCACGGCGTGGGCCGGGCGGCCGATCACGGCCTGCCCCTACCCGAAGGGGCCGCAGCGGTTCGCGTTCGTGGACGCCTACCTTCAGGTGCGGCCCCCGGCGGCCGGGGCGGTCGCCTACGACGAGCAGGAGGCATGAGCAGGTGGAAAAGGTGTACGGGTACGTCGATGGCGTCGCCTACGCGGTGACGGTAGGCGAACCGCGTCCGGAGGCGGCCGACACGGTCGGCGTCGTGTCCGGCTCCCCTCGGGCGGTGTCGCTGCTGCGCGTCCGCGACGGCGACCTGGTCGACGTGCCGCACGGGCCCATGATCCGGCTCGACGTCAACAACCCGACCTCGGTGCTGGCTGCATTGTCTGCATGGACCGAGGTAGTAGACGTGACAGAGGACTGAAGCAGACCTGCAACCGTCGGTGCTTAACGTTGAAGCCGAGCAGTCCGGTAGCCGTTGCCTGATGCCTGGAGATCCAAAATGTGGGGTTCAGACTGTCGCACATCGAGGCTTCCTAATTCAGCCAAAATGGGACAGCCATAAGGTTTGCCAGGTCAGCGCGTGTTTCTGTGTGACAGGGCACTGCTGAAGGTCTCGATCATGGGCGTAGTAGTCGAATCGTTAGAGATCATTTTGTTTTTCTCAGAATCGCTTGCGATCTAGAGTGCTTGAGTTGATCGTGAGAGAGTCGCGTTCACTCCATCGATCGAGGTCCCTGTGCGCCTGAAGAAGAATTCGGCCAGGCTTCCCCCGCGGCGCCCGAAGAGGCGCGAGAGTACGTGGGCACGCTTGCTGCGGAAGCCTTTGGTGTGGCTCGCGGGCATATTGGCTGCTGCCATCACGGCGGCAGTAACAACGGTGGTCTCTGACACCGCCAAGAAGATTGTTGGCAGCGAAGAGCCCACGACTCGTGCGAGCGCCAGCATAGCAGTTGGTGCTACAGCATCTCCGCAGGTGTCTACATCGGAGGCTCCTATATCGATCAAGCCTGTGACTGTGGAACGGAAAGAGGCTGGAGATTACTCTTGGGTCTTCCCTGATCGAACTGATTTCTCCAAAACGGATGTAGGTTCGATCACCAAAAAGCTCTTCAGCGACCAAGCGGACGCGCTTATGCCCAAGATTGGCGGAGTGATTCCACGCGGCCTTGCATTGAAGCTGGTCGTTGAAGGACGTAGCGAGTCGCCGGTGCGAATACTTGATATGCAGGTGGAAAAGACGTGCGTGCCGGTCCATGGTACAGCCTTCGTCGCCTTCGAGCAGGGCGGTGAGGGCAACATCGGTATAGGCTTCGACCTGGACCAGTCCAAGCCCTTAGCGCAAATGTATCATAAGGACGCAGAGAGGGAGTGGCAGGGTGCTTATTTCGAGAAGAATAGCGTTAGCCTGAAGAAGAGTGAGCAGGTCGTTTTCCAAGTCTTTGTAATGGCGCACAAGAATTACTGCAACTTCAGATTGGCCCTTGTGATCCTGCATGGAGACAAGATCGTTCGGAAAATTATAGACAATAATGGGAGTTGGTATAAAATATCGGGTCTGGGTGGCGATAAGCCGGAGAACTTTGGGTCATTTAAGGCGCTCGACCGGGTGTATGTTGCCGACGTCAGATATGGTCCAAGGTTCTTTGAAGTTAATCCAAGGACCTTCAAACTTAGCGATGATCCGCGAACCAGCAAGTAATTGATCTGCTGTGTCCGGCGTCTACCGTGGCGAGCAAGTGCCGATTTCCCCGCTCTCCGCATCCGGGATCATTGTTGGCCGAACTGGGTACGGCATCGAGGCGGACCAGAGAGAGGTTTGCTCGTCGGTCCGGACACTTAGAGGAGCTTGCCGAGATGACTTAAGCCTCCGGGCGGTGCATCCTCCCGCCTCATGGATTCGGGGATCTGGTGGCGTGTCGGTTTCATGATCGGCGTCATGCTCGGCGCGGCGCTCCTGCTGCTGTACCTGACGCTGTGGGCGCCGCGCGTGGTCGTCCTGGTGCCGGCCGACCCGCCTGCCATCCCCACACCACGACTGGGGGTAGAGATGACCTTGTACGCCAAGAGCGGCAGCACCTACACGCAGCTCACCAAGACGGCGGCCACCGCGAAGACGGCCGCCTACGCGGAGGTGGACCCGCTCATCAAGATCAGTGAGGACCTGTACGAGGGGTCCCGGCCGGACGGCACGAGCTTCCCGGAAGGCCGCATGTCGCTGCGGTTCCCAGCCGGTGCGGTTGTCCGCGCGTCGGTGTTCAACCGGTGTTTCCCCACGGCGGCGATCGAGTCCGTGTTTCCGGTGACGGGCGCGGCGGCGGGCGGCACCCAGGTCACCGTCAAGGGCAGCAGTTTCACGCCCGGTGCGGCGGTGGCGTTCGGCGGCACGGCCGCCACCAACGTGGTCGTCGTGGACGACACCACCATCACGTGCCGGACGCCAGCGAAGGCGGCTGGCGCGGTGGCCGTGCAGGTCACCACGGACGCCGGTCCGGTATCGAAGGCGAACGGCTTCACCTACGCCTGATCCGACACCCGTACTCGGGGAAGGGGGCGGTGCGTTGCGCTCTCGTCCCTTCCCCGAGTCTGTGTTCCACTCGGACTATGCAGGCCGTCTACTCCTCGCTCATCGCAGTCCTCGGCACGCTTATCGGCTCCGGAATGACCTTCTTCTTCCAGGGCCGCACTCTGGTACGGAACGAGAATTTCGCGCGCAACGAGCGAATCCGGCAAGAGCGGATGACTGTGTACAGCGCCTTCGCCGGGGCTGTCTTAGAACTGAGGACGCGGCAGGCCGACCAGTGGGCGGCCCGCCTGGAGTCCTCCTCCAATCCGTCCGCCTACGCTGAGGCGAAAACGGCGCAGGCTTCCAGTCGCGTGGCGGCATATCAAGCCCTCTATCGAGTTCGACTGGTCACCGATGACGAAACGATACTCACACTCGCGAATCAGGCAATGGATCTTGTCTTGTACATGCACATGGTCGAGACCTTTGACGAGTTGGTAACTCGGTCGGGAGACGTCAGGGGAACAGTGGAGCGGTTCATCGACGCCACAACTACCGGAGGACACCTGCCAGCCTGACGCAGTTCCAGGTGTGCCCTAAACGACGTTAGCGCCGGTTTCAGGCACTCTGCCCCGGTTCATACGCCGGGAGGGGGCCCAAGGTGCAGGTGCAGCTCGAACAGAAGTCGGTGGCGGTCTCGCCGATCGCCGCCGCAGCAGATGACCCCGTGGGGACAATCCGCTGCCTCGTCGCGATCACGGGGATCGAGGACAACGTCGGCGACATCATCATGCCCGGCGCGTTCTCCCGCACGATCGCCCTGCGCAAGCCGAAGGGCATCCACTCCCACGACACCAAGGCGTGGGTGTCCCGCGCAGAGGAGTACGAGGAGTGGCTCCCCGGCGACCCGCGGCTGCCGAAGGAGACGAAGGACGGCAAACCGTGGCCTGCGGGGGCGGGCGCGATGTTCGTACGCGCGTTCTACAACCTGAACACCAAGCGCGGCTGCCAGGCGTACGAAGAGGCCAAGTTCTACTCCGAGACGAATGAGCAGGAGTGGAGCATCGGCTACTCGGTGCCGCCCGGCGGCGCCCGCAAGGACACCAAGACCGGCATCAGACGCATCTACGACCTGGACTGGTTCGAGTACTCGCAGGTCCTGTTCGGCGCCGCCTCGCACACGATGACGCTCAGCGTGAAGTCCGGCCTGCCCGACACCGAGCGGAAGGCCGACCCGGGCGCCGATGACGGGTGGGGCGACCTGCTCGACGGCTACGACGAACCCGCCGCCGACGAGGGCGAGGAGCCGCGCAGCGTGGACGAGCTGCGGTCAATGGTGTCGCTCACCATCCCCGCCGACGTCGCCCAGCAGGTGGCCGTCGATGGCGGGCTACCGGCGGCCGAGCTGCACGTGACGCTCGCCTACCTCGGTGAGGGCCTGGACGATGCGGCGCTGGCCGAGGCGGCGCTGATCGTGGAGAAGGTGGCCGCCGAGGCGGGCCCGCTGTCGGGCATCATCGGCGGCGTCGGCGTCTTCCCCGAGGGCGACGACGGCATCCCGGCGTGGGTGCCGGTGGACGTGCCCGGCCTGACCGAGCTTCGGCAGAAGGTCGTGGCCGCGTTGGACGAGGCCGGGATCTGGTACGCGGGCGATCACGGGTTCACCCCGCACATGACGCTCACCTACCTCCAGCCCGGCAACCCCATGCCTGCCCCAGTGGAGGTCACGCCGGTCACCTTCGGCACGCTGACGCTCGCGGTCGAGGACGATCACGAGGACTTCCCCCTCGCAGGCCCAGCCGAGCCCGCACAGCCCGCGGCCGCGCCGGAGCTTGCCGAGCCGGTGGAGGACCTGGAGACGCCGGAGGACGATGACGGCCTGGCCCTCAAACACCACTCCCCCGGCCTGGAGGTGAAAGCCGGGCGCGTCCTGTCCGACCGCAACCTGCGACGGATGCAGCAGGCCGTAGACATGCTCAAGGAGATCATGCGAGAGGCCGGCGTCGACGTCCCCGACGAGCACGACCCGACCCGCCGCCAGCCGCCCGAGCTGCCGCCCGAGCCGATGGTTCACCCCGACTCGACCGCCCCCTCGGCGCTGCCAGAAGAGGTGAAGACGCTCACCGCCGAGCAGCTGCACGCCGGTCAGGCGATCCTCGAGTTCCTGGCGGCTGCGGGGTGAACGTGCTTCGGCTGGTGCCGGTCACGTTCGCGCAGGCGTGCGCGTTCGTGGACGGCGAGCACCGGCACTTACGGGCCCCGCGCGGGCACAAGTTCTCCATCGGCGCTGTGGTTGATGAGCTCGATCCGCAGACCGGCACGCTGGCCGAGGGCGAAAGCCTCGTCGGGGTCGCGATCGTCGGTCGTCCGGTGGCCCGCTTGTTCGACAACGGCCGGACGCTGGAAGTGACCCGGTGCGCGACGGATGGCACCCGCAACGCCTGTTCGGCCCTGTACTCGGCGTCCTGGCGGGCCGCGCGACCGATGGGCTTCACACGGATGATCACCTACACGCGGGCCGATGAGAACGGGGCGTCGCTGAAGGCGGCGGGCTGGGAGGCTGTCGCGGCGCGGCGGCCGCGCGGCCCGTGGAACTGCCCATCGAGGCCGCGCGGCGATGAGGACGCGGAGCGGATCGGGCGCACCCTGTGGCAGGCGCCCGGTTCGGCTTAGTGACGGAGGCCTCCGCCGGACAGTCGGCGAGGGCCTCCGGGGGTTGGTCAGGCCGGACGTGCCGACGTGAGCTCAGTCGCGGTCACGGAGGAGCCAGCTCTCGGCCGTTTCGCCTTGGAGTTTGTAGAGGGCTAGCCCCATGGCGCGCAGATGACGTAGATCGTTCCGGACGCGCTCCCGCTGCTCCCGACCATGATCTCCCAGCCGTCCGGCCGCATGTCTGTCCCGAAGACGGGGAGGCTCTGGTAGACCGTCCCATTCCCGTTGTTGACCTTGTAGCCACCACCTGTGGCAATCATGCCGGGGTCACACATCACTCCCCCCGTCGAACCGCTGAAGAAGCCGGTCTTGACCTCGGCGCCCCGAATGCCGCCCGGGTCTCCCTTGGGCCCCTGCGGTCCCTGCGGTCCCTGCGGTCCCTGCGGTCCCTGCGGTCCCTGCGGTCCCTGCGTGCCTTGCTCGCCCTGCGGTCCCTGCGGGCCGGTGTCTCCGGTGTCGCCCTTGGGCCCGGCAGGACCGGTGTCGCCCTGGGGACCCTGCTCTCCTTGGGGGCCGCGCTGCCCTTCAGGGCCTTCCGGTCCTGCGGGTCCTTCGGCGGCCCATGCGACGTGGGCCTCGGTGGGAAGACACGAGCCTGCCGAGTCGACGATGCGGACGAGACGGGTCACCTTGCTGACACAGGCATGGACTTCCGGTGAGGCCGACGAGGCGGTGGCCACTCCACCGACCGACAGCAGGGCCACTGCCAGCACGCCCGATGACGTAAGGGCGGTCACGCGTCTACCAATCCTGATGTTCACAAATGGCTCCTTTCATGACGGAAGTTGCTTGTAGTGCATGCCTGCACTCCCGTTGGGGCGGCAGGCAGGTCGTATCTTTGATCGAGTGCGTCCGGCGCGGGCGGCAGGCGCGGTCACGACGGACCACCCCCGGCGGCTTAGAGGGTGTTTTCGAACCTCCGATGGGGTCGGGCTGCAGCCGGACCGCCAGGGCTCAGCCCAGCGCGTCCATCAGGGCGATGACATAGGCGTCCAGCCGCTCCTCCACGGATCGCGTCGTCAACTCTGCCCTTCCTGCCTCCCTCCATGGCTGCGACACCACCTGCACCTCTTCTGAAGCCGCCAGCGCGTCCCGCACCTGCCAGTACAGCCGCTCGCTCGTGGCCGCGGCCAGCACCCCGCCGGCTTCCTCATACGCCTCAGCGAACCGCAGACCCCACGCCGGTCCGTGCAGCAGCGCGAGATTGGTGGAGCAGTGCGCGACATCGAGGTCTGCCGGGCCCCAGGAGGTCGCGGCCCAGTCGACGACGCCGGTGATCCGGGCACCTGCCGGGCTTGGGGGCGACATGGCGAACAGCACGTTGCCGGGCTGGAAGTCCCGGTGCAGGAATCGCCCTTCATAGGGCGGCGCGGGCTTGCGGATCACGTCGATCGCCGCGGCCCATACCGCAGCGTCGGCGCCCTTCGGAACCACGACGGTGTCGGCGGTCGTCAGCGTCACATACTTCCGGGGCCGCTCGGCGGGCCGCAGCGCATGGATCGCCGCGAGTTGACGGGCCAGCAGAGGGACGCGTGTCTCCAATCCCTCATCGTCGAGGACCGTTCGGCCCGCCAGATGTGTCATGAGGAGCGAGGGATACTCGCAATGCGCGGCGGTCGGATCAACCGCGACCAGTCCAGGAACCGGCACGTCGGTCCCCGTGAGCAGGGTCAGGGCGCCGGCCTCCCTGTTCAGCCAGTCCTCGGCGTACTCCATGTTGACTAAGGTCCGCAGCACCAGGTCACGGGTGCCTCCGTGCCGCGTGCCGATGGTCAGCCTCCGCATCTCGGCATTGATGCCGCCGTGCAGCGCCTCGGTTTCGACTATCCGTTCGCCGACCTCCAGATGCCGGCTCACCCAAGCCAATGTCAACGGTCGGACAGCCGCCTCGTCGTGGTTGATCATCGTGCCATCTCACCATCCCGACGGCTGCACACGCCAAGGCTTTCTCGATCAGTGCGTGAGCGCCGCTCGATGAGGTGCCAGCTCGCCGTCAGGTGCGGTAGCGGCGGGCGGCGGTGTCGGGGCTGACATCCAGAACGGCCGCGTCCCACAGGTCGGGCAACACCGCCCGTCCGTCACCGGCACACCAGCACACTGACCCAACCCTCAGCATGAACACCAGCGCTCTGAGGCCACGACTGCACTCGCCCCCGATCTCACCCATCCCGGAGGCAGCGGGTTCCCAAGATCAAAAGTTCAGCAACACCCTCTTAGTTGCCCTCGTAGTCGGCGATGGCGTCGAGGACGGGCTTGATCACGGCGGCATTGCCGTACTTGGCGGTGGGGATCTTCCAGCGGGTCACGCCTTTCGGCGTCGACCACTCCAGGGTGCCGCCCGTCTTGGGAAGGTCGAATGAGTAGTAGAGCACTTCCGGGCTGCCCGGCTGGATGGTGATCCAGGGGCCGTCTGTACGGCCTACCCACGGGCTACTGGTCGCGTTGCCGGAGGTGGTGGTGTAGGCGCGGCCGCCGATCCGGATGCGCCAGTCGCTGCCCTCTGGGGGGCCCGGGATGCGCTCGGGCTTGGACAGGGCCGTCACCTTGACCGCGATGGCGACGAACCACTTCTCTCGCGGCTGGGCGAACTTCGCCTGGCTGGGCTGGTGGTAGTAGACGCCGACCGGAGCGATGCGGAGCGGGCGCCCCTTCTCCCCCGCGATGCGGATCGACTGGCCGAACTTCAACACCTTCGGCGCCGCCGCGGCGTTGGCCGGCGCCGGGACGGTGGTGAGGGCGGCCGTGGCGAGTAACCCGGCGACGGGCAGTGCGGCGAGACGGTGCAGGCGCACAAGGACCTCCAAGGGTTTCGGATCGTTCCACTCCCCCGAGCTTGATCACCTTAGCGGCGGCGGCGGCGCGACGTTAGCGGCGTTTCGTCCTACCTTGCGGCCTCGATCAGGGGGTGTCCCGGTGCTGACCGGGCGCGGATCACGCAAAACCGCACACCGAGTGTCAGCCAAACCGGGGGGTAAGGCAGATGACTACTGCCGTCGCAGAGAACGCGCGCATCCGGGAGCTCAAGGGGCTCCTGTCTGAAGAGGCAGCGAAGATCGAGCGCATCCAGAACGGCATGAAGGACGAGACGGGCCGTGGCCACTTCGTCATGTCCAAGGAGATGCACTCCGACTACCTCAAGTCGGTGGAGCGCGCCGAGGAGATCAAGGCGTTCATTGTCACCGAGCAGAAGGCCGCGGGCATCCTGTCCTATCTGGCCGAGCCGGAGAGCACGCCTGTGGCGGGCCGGATGGCGGCCGACCGCCAGCGCGGTCTGGAGCGTAAGAGCCTGTCGCAGGCGTTCTTCGAGTCTGAGGCGTACCAGGAGATGAAGTCGCGCGACTTCCGCGAGCCTCGCGGCGTCGTCACCATCGACCAGGGCCTCTACAGCTTCGAGGAGCAGAAGGACCTGTTCACCCTCAGCGGTGGCACCCACACGATGCCGGCGTTCGGCCACGAGGAGTCGGTGGGCATCTCGGAGCGGCAGCGCCGCCCCAACCGCGTCCGCGATCTGTTCCCGGCGGCGCGCACCACGGCCAACATCATCTCCGGTGTCCGGCAGACCGGGTTCGTCAACAACGCGGGCATGGTGCCGGAGCGGCGTGCCGCTGACGGCGTCTCCCCGCCCACGGGCGGCCCGACCGACACGTGGGGTCGGCTGCAGCGCTCCGAGATCTCGTTCGAGCCGTACACGCGGCCGATCAGCGAAATCGGACACTACGAGACAATCCACAAAAATACGCTGGCTGACGAGTCGCAGCTTCGCGGCATCCTGGAGCGGGACCTGATCGACGGGGTCAAGCTCAAGGAAGACGAGCAGATCTTGTTCGGCAACGGCGTCGGGGAGAACCTGCTCGGCATCACGCAGACGCCGGGCCTCCAGCTCTACACGGGTCTCCCCTCGGACAAGAAGACCGCCCAGGTCCGCCGCGCCCTCACTCGTGCCATCCTCAGCTACTACGACCCTTCGGGCGTCGTGATGCACCCGCTCGATTTCGAGGACATCGAGCTGGAGGAGGACAAGCAGGGCGGCTTCCGCGTGGCCGTCAGCGTCGCGATCGGCGCGGAGAAGAGGGTGTGGCGGCTTGCCGTGATCGACACCCCGGCCATGGTGCAGGGCCGATACCTGCTCGGCGCGTGGGGGTACGGCGCGAAGCTGTTCGACCGCGAGTCCGTGACGGTGCAAGCCTCGACGGAACACGGCCAGAATTTCATCGAGGGAACGGTAACGATCAAGGCCACTGAGCGGATTGGCCTCGCATGCGACCGTCCCGAGAGCTTTGTGTACGGCACGTTCACGCCGTACGTGGCCGCGTGAGCGAGCAGGTAGAGCAGCCGTCCGCCCCCGCCACGGGGGCGGACGCTGCCATCCCCAAGCACCCAGCCAACTGCCGCTGCATCAAGCCCAAGCCCGCCACGGCGACGGACACGCAGGAGTCGGACCTGGACGTGCACGCTGTCGCCGAGGACGGCGAGACCCCGCCCGAGGAGACGGCCAGCGAGGAGGCCCCACCGGCCGCCGAGGAGCTGGGCGAGCCCAGCGCGGAGGAGCCTGCACCGGCTCCGGTCGAGTTGCCGTCCGTGCGGGCGATCAGCATCGACATCTACGAGAAGGGGCCCGCGCCGCCGCCGGAGGAACGGAAGGGCCCGCACACGATCAACGTCCCGTCCAAGGTCGTCATCGAGGACCAGCCGGTGTACCTGCCCGCTGACTCGCGAATCACCGTCACGGCCGGGACCGAGGAGGCGACGGCAGTCACCTTGACCTTGTTCGCCCGCCGGGTCCGCATCGGGTTCGAGGACGAACTCGACGGGCCGGTCGGCGTCCCGGCGGGCCAGTCCGCGCCAGTCGCCGACGACGCCTGACGCAGGCTCACCGATCTCCCCATCGTGGACGGCCACGGCGGGGGGATCGGCATCCCGGCGCAGGCCGCGGCCCGAAAGACGTTAACGAAGGATCTTGCTACGGTCCCCGGCCATGACGACGACCCTCCCGCCCGAAGTCCGGGCCCGCGCCGCCGCGCTCTACCAGGCAGGCGCATCCATTCGCGAGATCGCGACCACCCTCAACCTCAGCTACGGCCGCGCCCGCGAGGAACTGATCGCCGCCGGCGTACAGCTCCGGCCGCGTGGCCGTCCCAGCACCCGCCCCGCCGACGCCGTGCCGAAGGCTGTGCCCAGGACGGGGAAGCGGGCCCGCCGCCCGTTCAACGTGGCGAAGGCGGCCACCCTGTACCAGGCCGGGCACACGCTGAAGGAGGTGGCCGCCAAGACCGGGTACTCGCGGTCCCGCGTGCATGTGCTCCTGGTGGAGGCGGGCGTGAAGATGCGCACCGTCAAGCACCCGCGCGCATCGCGGATCACCCCGGCGAAGCGGCGGGCCATCGTGCAGGCGTGGCGGGCGGGCCGGTCGCACGTGCAGATCATCGCGCAGGCCCGTACCAGTTCGGCCACCATCAACCGGGTTGTCAGCGAGGCCGGTCTCGACCCGCGCCGTCCGACCCGCAAGTACGACCACGGGCTGATCAAGAAGCTCCGCGACGACGAGGGTTGGACGCTCGCACGGATCGCCGCTGACCAGGGCACGACCCCGCAATACGTGTGGACCATCCTCAACGGCTCGCACCTCAAGTCGTACGTCAAGCGAGGCCGCCGCGGCGGCCGCCCCGCGCAGGTGGCGAGCTGATGCGACGCAAGGCGCGGATTGTGCTTGAGTCTGCCGCGACGTCGAGCAGGACAGGTCAGGGAGGGCAGCGGTGACGACGAGCACCAGCCGCAGCAAGACACGCAGCAGCAGCGCGGAGGCGACGGACACCGCCCCGGCCGACGCCGAGCAGGGCCATGCGGACGAGCATGTGAAGGCGGGCCCGGCGGCAGAGCCGACGCAGGCTGCGCCGATCGACCCACCCGCCAAGCTTGCCGAGCCCGCCCCGGACCCTGGGCCGGCGCCGCAGATCCGGATGCTGGCTACGCCGGGCGCGGAGTTCGTGGACCTGCTGTGGGGTGACCACGCTCCCGGCCAGCCGATGGAGAAGGCGAAGCCGGACGAGCTGTTCCACGACCCGGGGGCGCAGTTCTCGTACGTGACCGTGGCCCGTCCGCTGGTGCGCCTGTTCCACATGCCCGGCGCGGCCGGCACCCTCGGCGAGCAGCTTTTCAAGGGTGCGGGTGTGCCGATCGACCGTGGCCACGCGGTGAAGATCCGGGAGGACCTGGCGGCCGTGCGCGCCGCCGAATAGAGACTCGCGCGGGCCTGGCCGGACGGCGACGAGCAGCACAGGGTTGGTGTCTCTGGGGGGTGGCACCAACCTCGCGCTCGCGTCGAACACGGCCGGGCCCGCGCGGAAGCACGCTCCTGGGCCGGTCCCAGCGCGAGCCGAACCCGAGACCTCTCCTGTGTTCGACGGTGGGGACCCCGGACGCGATCGGCTCATCGGGGGCGCGGGGCTGGTTGACCGGCCCGGGAGCGGAGACGTTGGCAGCCTGGCGCGCATGGATCACGGGGGAACGGCATGGATGTGGTCACGCCCGAGAAGGTCGCGGTGCGCGCCGGGCTGCCGACTCCGCTGGACGCGGACGTGCGGGCGGCCATTGAGGAAGCGATCCAGGACGCGTTCGATGAGGCGGCCACCTATCTGGGCCGCTCCCCCGTCCCGGAGACGTTCACGCAGCGGGGGGTTGTCCCGGATGGGCGCGGCGGCTGGCTGCTCGACCACGAGCCGGTGATCGAGGTCCTGTCGGCCACGCCGGAGACGCACCCGGTGACCGGCGTGACGACAGACGCGTTCACGATCGTCTACCGGGCCGGGCTCGACCTGGAGTCGGACCGCCGGTACGGCCGCGTGCTGCGCCGGTTCGTCACCTGGTCGGCATCGGCCAGCCCGATCGTCCGCAGGATCGCCCAGGACAAGGGCATCCGGCTCATCACGTCCGTGAACGTCGAGGGCCAGGGCGTCACCTACGAGTCGGGCCAGGCCGCGGCAGGGTCGGGGGTTGCGGGGGCTCCCCCGACCCTGGCAGACCTGGACGAGTGGGTGGGCCACACCGTGTACCAGCGGCCGGGCCGCGCGCCGCACCCGATCGAGACGGGCGCCGCATGGCTGTGATCGGCGCCAACCGGATGCTCGGCCTGCGCCGCCGCACGGCGGGTGTTGATGCGCATGGGACTGCTGTGGCTGGTGTGCTTGGTGAGGTTGGCGAGTGGAAGCCGGGCCGGATCGTGACACGCCCAGAGGTGGACGGGGACGGGGAGTCGGGACCGGGCTTGTGGGTGCTCGCGGTGGATGCGTCGTGGTGGCCGTTCGCGGCGGCCGATCAGGTGGTCGAGCAGGGCGCAAGCCGAGCGTGGACAGTCATGAAGGCGAAGCCGCTACGCAGCGACTTTGACCCGGCGGTGGACTACGTCAGGGTCGAGGCTTCCCTGGCCGTGCAAGCGTGAGTTCTCATGCGTGGGGCCGTGTAACACGGTGTGTTACACGGCCCCGTTCGCGGTTTTCAGTGGCCAGCAGCCTCGCGCAGCTTCGCTGCGGCCACCTCCAGCGCGGCGGCGATCTCCTCCACGTCCTCGGGCTTCTTGGCTGATGCCGCGACCCGTTCCAGCGCCTCCACGCTGAAGAACCGCTCCAGCGCCTTGCGGACCTTTGGCAACGTCACCGCTGTCGATGCCGCCTCCGCCTTCTCGGGCTTGTCGGCCGGCGCCAGCTCGATAGCGAGCTCGTCACGCGCGGCCTTCAACCCGGCCGGGCTGGTGTCCCCGGCTGCGGACGCCTTTTCCCAGATCGCTTGAATCGCGTTGGCGTCCTTCCCGCGTCCCAGGACATCCTTCTGCCGGAACGACAGCTCCAGCACCTCCGGGAGTGCCAGGTACACGGCCACGCCGCGCATGAGCCGGTAGACGTGCATCCTGGAGATTTCGAGGTGGTTCTCGACGTACTCCTCCAGGCTCTGGTAGCCGAGGCTTTCGTACAGGCGCCTAGCGCGGATCTCCAGGAAGGCCTGCCCGGCCGTCAGCGCCAGGTATCGGTCTGCCCGCTGGCTGGCCGACTCGTGCGCCGCGTGAGCGTCCCGCACGATCCGCTCGTAGTGGGCTCGCTGCTCCTCTTCGTTCAGCCCTTCGGGAGCGGCCTGGAACTGCGGCCCTGTGGGGGGCTCGAACAGCGCTGTCGGACGTTCAACGATGACGCCGGTCTTCGCTTCGGTTTCAGTAGGGAGAGGTGCTGGCTCAGGCTCGGCAGATTCCTCCGCGTCGGGGGCGTGCAGCGCGGTGGTGGCGGTAGGGCCGACACCGCGGTCAAGGGGAATGTCTTCCTCTACCGCGGGCAGGGGGCGGCGGCTCATGCCGCGGTCGCCTTCAGGTAGGAGTCCACGCGCGCCACGAAGATGTCCCGCACTTCCTTGCCTGCGTTCTGCGGAGGTTCGGCCCGCTCCCCCGCGTCTTCCACGGCCGCGCGCAACGGCAGGGCGGGCTGCCACACGAGGTCGCCGAACCTGTTGATGAGTGCGTCGGTGCGCTCCTCGTGGGTCACGACGTTCGTGCGCTTCATGTTGACGACGACACCGATCAACCGGCAGCGCAGCCCCAGCCCGGCGCGCTGTTTCTCGTTCTCGATGAACGCCTTCAGCCGGTAGATGCCACGGACCGCGTCGTAGGTAGGCGTCGTGACGCCGACCACGCTGTCACTGGCTACAAGCGCGAGGTGCAGAAGATGGCCGATGGTCGGGGGCGTGTCGATCAGGATGTCGTCGTACTCGCCGATGAGCGGCGTCAGGCAGGCCGCGAGGCGCTGCCAGGACAGCGGCACCCCGGCTTCACTGATGCGCTCCTCCAGCTCGATACGGGAAGGGACGAGGGTGATGTTGGCGGCCCAGTCCTGTTCCCACTGGCACGGCAGGAGCGAGGCGCGGAGGGTGCGCTCGGACTGGTCTCGGATGGCCTCGGCGATGGTGGGCCGCTCGGCGAGCTCGTGCTCTTGGTAGCCCATGCGCCGGGACAGGTTCCCTTGGGGGTCGAGATCAACGGCGAGGACGCGCCGACCGCGTATGGCCAGCTCGGCGGCGGTTCCCTCCACCTCGTCGGTCTTGCCGACGCCACCCTTGTGATTGGCGAAGGTGGTGACAGCCATGGCGTGTAGCCTCTCTTCGGTTAGGTGTTCCACGCCCGCCCCTTGGCCGTCGAACCGAAGGGGCGGGCGACCGAAACGCTATCTGTCCAAGAGGCTCCTGGTAATGCCGACACCCCAAATCGGGCACGAAAACACGCCCCGATGCACGAATTTCTGCCGTCCCGATCTGGGACAGCCCTATCCGGGATGGCAGTAGATGGACGCCGTGGCGATGTAGCGGCTGCGGCCGTCCGCCTCGGCTACGGGCCCGCCGCCCACCGCCGACCGCACTTCGGTGACGACGACCTGGCCCTCCTCGTGCGGCAGCCCCGTCAGGGTGGTCAGCTCTTCCAGGGCGACGTACAGGATGCGACGCAACCGGAACTCCCCCACCGGCGCCTCGACCGAATCGAGGGCCTCCAGCTTCAACCGGACGACCATCTCGCCAGTCTGAAGGTTCTCGCTACCACCCGGCGTCGGCCGTACCCGCAGACGCGGGTACGGCGGGACATGCTGCGCGCCGACCCGGCCCGTGCCGCCCAGCTCGGCCGCCAGGCGGGCGCTGCCGGTCAAGACGTCAATGGCGGGCGGGGTTGGGTCGGCGTCAGCGATCGAGTGCATGCGAGGCTCCGACCTACTCGGCCTTGCCGGACTCGGCCTTGAGCGCGGGCTTGGACGGGCTGCTCTTGACCGGCGGCATCGCATCGGCCCACGCGGCACGGTTGTTGGTGTCGGCGCCGAGCACGAGCCCGTTGCCGGCCAGCCGCCAGGCATCCCGCTTCAGCAGGGTGAGCCTCTCCCCCGCATTGTGGACTCGCGCCTCCAGACACAGCTCCTCGGCGTCAACGGTGCGCAGCGGGTGGGCAAGCGTCAGGGTGTGGTACTGCTCGGACATCGGTTCCCCCGAGATCGGTGAGACGGTCAGTTCGCGGCACATGGTGCCCGGCGGGCGCGTTAACGTCGCCTGGCCCGATGCTTCGCCGCGGCGGCGCGGGCGGCCTCGGCCAGCCAGCCGCCCCCGTGCTCGGCGTGCTCGGACTCGGCGACCCGCTCGAACTCCACGCTGACGGTGGCGGTGATGGCTTTGCCGTTCGGCCGGGCCGGGGTCGAGCGCACGCCGGCGGCGACCGCGCCCGGCAGGTTGGCCGCCTGGCAGCGGCATTCCACGGTCTGGTGGTAAGGGAGACGCGGGTCGCGCGGCCGGTCGGCCACGTCCCACACCCCTTCGAGCAGCTTCCAGCCGCCGCCCGCGTTGATGGCCTTGCCGTTGCGTCCGCGCCCCTTGCGTTCGTACTCCATCGCGGGGAGCCGGAAGTCCACGTTGCCGGGGATGGTCTGGCCGTGCGCCTTCCGGTGGGAGGGGCGGACCTGCACGTCGGCGTCGGTGACCCACGTCTTTGCGGCGGGGGCGTTGTCGCGGGCGCCCTGGGCGACGTCGTCGGCCACCTGGTCGACGCGGCGGGCCACCATGGCGGCCACCTTCTTGGAGAGGCCGCGGTTGATACGGGTTGCCATGGGTGGGCACGGTAGCCGGGCCGGGCGCTTGGGTCGCGCGACGTTAACGCCCGGATCCGGGATGGTGTGCGCGTGAACGACTCCCCTGCCCGGCTGGCTCTCGACGTGGCTGCCGCCACACGCTTGTACCTCGATGACAAGCTGACCGTCCGCCAGGTCGGGCAACGGCTCGGCTTCTCCCACACCGCCGTCCATGACGCGCTTGTGAATGCTGGCGTGCAGCTGCGCCCGCGAGGCTCCCGCGTGAAGCGCATCCCCGCGAAGGCGCGGGCGGCGATCGTGGCCGGGTATGTGGCGGGGGAGCGGGTGACCGTCCTGCGCGCCCGGCACAAGGTGGCGGCTCAGTCGATCCGCAACATCGTGGCGGAGGCTGGGGTGCCGCTGCGGGCGGGCGGGTGCCCGCCGGGTGGGCGGCGCCGGTTCGATCGGGGCCGGGCGGCCGCGCTGGCGGCGCAGGGCTGGCCGGCGGCGGCGATCGCCATCATGACGGGGTTCTCGGAGGGGCACGTACGGCGGGAGCTGCGTGCTCTCGGGTACGGCCGCAAGCAGATCCCTGCGGGGGAGGAGTTGGCGATGGCGTACGACCGGGCCAGCTCGATCCGTCGCCTGGCGGCCGAGCTCGGCTGTTCGGCCGGGAGGGTGAAGACGGCGCTGGAGCGCGACGGCATCAAGCGGCTCCCGAAGGTGGCGGAGCTGAAGGCCATGGTGCGCATGTTGGGCGGCCGAGCTACGGCCGCGAAGCTGGGGTGCAGCGTCCGAAGGCTGCGGGCCGCGCTGGAGGCCGCGGGCGTGGCGGTTCGGACAGTGCCGGCAGCCTGACCCTGGGCATGAGGAAGGGCGGCACCCTCGCGGGTTGCCGCCCCTTCCTGCTGGTGGTGTTACTCGGCGATGAGTCTCATTAGGGGCGTACCCGGCTGGTGCGGATCACCGTGATTCTCGCCGACGCCATACGGTGAAGATCGACTGGGTGTAGGCCTTCCAAGAGGTCACAGTTTCAGGAGGAAGTCCTCGAAGCCCTGCTTGGTGACCAGCAGCGTCGGCGGCGTGCGCTGCAACTCGCCCGTGTGTGTCGGGTCACTGCTTGGGCGGAACCGCGAGCGCAGCGTGACCTCAAGTGCCGCCAGGCCCTGCACGTCCGTGAGCGCGGACGCAGTCACGGTGTTGCCGATCACTGGGGTGAACGTGGTGATGGTTATCGTGGCGTCTTTTAGAGGCGACCCATCGGCGGCGTTCCGGACGCTCACCATGTAGGTCTGCGTTACCTCTTCCTCCGGCTGCGGTTCGATCCTCACCAGCAACTGCGGCCTCGCCTCAGGCTCAGGCTCAGGCTCGGGTGCGGGATCAGGAGGGCTGGCCGGCGTGGCGGTTAGCTCACCTAAAACGGCGTCGACCACCAGCCCACTGCGCACAACGGCGATCCGCCGGACGCTGATCGTGGCAGCGGGCGAAAACAGCGGCAGACCGGATGGCGTCAGTGGGACGCTCATGCGCACCGACGCCGCCAGGTCGCTGATCGTCGAGTTGATCCGTGTGGTCAGCGGGCCCGACAGCGTGTCGGAGAAAGCCGGCGCGAGGGCAGCGAGCGCGCCCGTCGACAGCGGTGTGATGAAATCGGGCGAGAGCGACAGGTTGCTCGCCGTAACGTTGACGAACGTGGTCGGCGTTGCGGCATCGCCTGAGGGCGTGAGCGTTAGATCGACCGTCCCGCTGAAGTCAGTCTTGCGGGGCAAGATCAGCGTGGTGTACCAGATCTTGCCGGAGAACCTCGCGCGTATGGCGCCGGCTGTCGGCGACGAGCCTAACTTCAGCCTCTGTATGGTCAGTTTGAACGGGATGAACATTCCTGAGGTCGCGGCACCGACTATGGCCGCCACATGGCCGGGGAGGTTGATGGTGATTGGAGGGGGGATCGGAATACGAATGCGCTCGAATGGGATGCCCACGCGGCCAGTGCCAACTTGGAGCAGGGCCGGGCTGGGCGGCCACGCGGTGATCGGGCCCGAGCGGAAGAAGTCGCCCGGCCCGGTCGGGTCGGTGACATGGAGGAGGCCCAGCGTGCCCGGCGGGTCCGGCGCTGATGGGTACGACAACGTCAGCGACTTGGGCGTCGTGGTGGCGACTAGCGTCGTGATCGGCGGCATATTGGTCAGCACGCCAGAGAACGCCGGAAAGCCCGCGGTGTAGAGATCGCCCCGATCAAAGACTATGAGTTGGATGGTGTACGCCATTACCCCTCCAGTGGTTGCGGACGGCTGGCACATTTCTCGAGCAGGTTGTTCGCGATGCGCTTCCGAGAGTGGACGTCACCCGTCTCGGTGTCGGCTCGCCCGCCGCTGATGGTGCGCCCGCGCAGGGCCTGGTGCAAGGGGCGAGCGTGGCCAATTGCGGCCACCCCGAGTGCACCTCCAGACGTTGAGCTGCGGCCCGCTTGCTGATCAGCAGCTCAGGGTGTTTTGGCCTGGTGGTGAGGAGGTTCTGGGTGGCGATGTTGAGCGCCTTGCGGCGGACGGTCAGCATGTCGGGGAGCGAGCCGAGAGGGGCGGATCTGGCGCCGGGTCGGCGGGCTCGACGGCCGGGGCGGAGGTGCGCTTGTGGGGGATCAGGTTGAGCATGGCGGGTTCCTTCCTGGGCGGTCCCAGTACCGTTCGCGCAGTACCGGGAGGGGTCATTCGTTGACGGCGGCGTTGGTACCGGCGTCGGCCGATTCGGTACCAGCGGCGGGGGAGTCGGCCTCGGTACCGGCGGGGTCGGTACCGGGGAGCGGGTTGGCTGCGGTACCGGCGTCGGCCGGTACCGGTTTGCCGGAGTCGGGCCCGGGACCGCTGGTACTGGGCTGGGCGGCGGTACCGGCAGGACCGGCCGCGTTGGCGGTCTCGATGTAGGCGCGGATCCGCAGGGCGCGGCCGCTGCCCAGGCCGCAGTCCATGAGGTCCTGCTTGGTCGGCGTCCGGCCGGGGTTGTCGGCCATGAACTGCTCGGCGAAGTCGAGGTCCTTCGCGGTGAGCAGCGTCGTCTTGCCGGGGTCGGGCTGCTGCTCCTGCTGGGACCTGGGAGCCGGGGCGGGCCGAGGGGGACGGGGGCGCGGCGGTACAAGGGTGCTCCCGGGCGCGGTACCGGCTCCAGAAGCGGTACCGGCCCCTAGCGGTGCCGGTACCGCGCCGGTACCGGGCTTGGGCCGGGCGTCGGGCCTGCCGGTACCGGCCTTGGCCTCGGCGCGGCGGGCCTGCTGCTCGGCGATCCGCTCGGCGCGGGTCCGGTCCCGGTCCGCGGCCTCGGCGCGGTCCTGGTTCTGCAGGGCCCGCAGGTGCGCGATGGCGGCCAGTACCACGGGCGGTACCGCACCGATCAGTACCGCCAGGACCACACCGTGGAACGACTCGGCGTGGTACCGGAGCATCGTCAGGGCGTGCGAGATGGAGTTCAACGCTACGCTGCCGCCGATCGCCCACCAGGCGCCGGCGCGGGCGTGATCGCGGGTGGCCTGGGTGATCCACCAGCGTCGCATCAGCCAGGCCCGTGCCGTGGCGATGGCGTAGAAGTCGACGGCCACGGGCAGCGCCCACGCCATGCGGATCTTCCAGCCGTTCGGAAGCTCCCACACGGTGGACCATCCGGCCAGCTCGGCAAGGTGGGTGAGCGTGTCAAACGACACCCACAGCACCACGGCGCCGATGCCGAGGAACAGCACGTCGCCGAGGATGTCGCGGTCAAACTCACGAGCCTTAGTCACTGTCAGTCACCTTCAACGGGGTTTGTGTGCGGGGCGGCTGTGGGGGTGTGGGAGTCGGGGAGAGTAGTGATAGGCAGGGCTGGAGGCGTGTGCGGGGGAGGGGGTGTGAGGGTCACACGACCCGCACGCGGCGACCTCGTTTTCGTAGGTCAGGGCTGGTGTGAGGCCCCCACGTGGGAGGGTGTGGGGGTGTGGGGGTCTCCCACGTGGGGGTTGTGGGGGTTCCCCGGCCCGTCTCCGCCCACTTGCCGGCCACTCTGGGTGGCGGCCGCGAAGTGGGCGCGGTCGTAGCCGCGGCGCCGCTGACCGTTCCGCTCGAACGCGTTCGGCAGCGTCGTCACCCCGTGCTCGGAGAGCGCGGCGGCCAGCTCGGTCTTGCTGGGGAAGCCGAGCGCGGCCGCCAGGTCCTCCGAATGGATGCGGTCGTCGCCCGCCGCCTCGAACACCGCCAGGGCGCGGCGGATCAGCTCCGGCGCATGGTCGTTGGCGGGCAGCGCACCGGGCGCGATCCGCACACCAACCGCCTGCGCCGGTACGGGCCGGTTCTCCAGCGCGGCGGCGATCTCGGACGGGTGCGGCCAGTCGGCCATGTTCCCGCCCAGGACGAGCGTGAAGTCCCGCTGTCCCGGGACGGCTGGCGCCGGCGCGGGCGTGTGGACCGCGGGCAGCATGTCCTCCTCCTGCGCCTCGTAGTCGTCGTCAATGTCGAGTTCGGTGAACGCGGCCCGCATCCGGTCGAACCGGGTGTCGAACGCCGACCCGATCGCCGAGCGGGCGGCCCGCTCGGCGGCCGGGTCGAACTCCGGCCGGATGCGGGAGATCGCGATGGCGGCGCGGGTGATCTGCAGGAACTCCATGAACGGGGCCTTGAAGGGGCGCGGCTTCTCCTGGTCGAACTGGATGAAGCCGCAGCCCGGCCCGTCCAGGTCCTCCAGGGACAGGCCCTTGCCCCACCCGAACAGGTAGGCGATCTCCTCGGCGTCCTGCACGTACATGCCGACCCGCAGGCTGGACTGCTTTTTGACGTTGACGGGGATGACGTCCTGCGTGGCGCGCAGGCCGGAGAAGTGCACTTCAACCGCCTCGTTGCGGCCGATCCGCTGGATCTCGGCCAGGTTCGACCGGAGCTCGGCGAAGCGCGGGTCCGCGGACTGGCCCATCGCCTCGGCCGACTCGTCCACGACGATCACGTACGCGGGCAGGTCGGCGCTGATCGGCAGGAGCTGGGAGTTGGCGGCCTTCTTGATGCGGCGGGTGGAGCGCTTGCGGTCCTTGGCGATCGCGAGCATCGCCCGCGACACCTGCAGCGCCTCGTCGATGTTGGAAGCCGCCCAACCGAGAGGGGACCGCTCGATCTCGCCCTCGATCCACGGGTCGAGCCATGGCTGCGACAGGCCACCGCCGTTGAGGTCGATGTGGATCACGATGGCGTCGCGGGACCGGCCGGCCTCGGAGGTGAGGACGTGTTGCAGCAGCGTCTTGCCGGAGCCGCGCTGACCGGTGATGAGCCCAGCCTTCTGCCGTAGGACGACCTGCACGGGGGAGCCGTCGCGGAACTCGCCGAAGAACTTCGGGTCCAGGAAGCTGGTCGCGCTGTAGTCCTCTGGGTAGGGGATGACCTCGGCGAGCCGGTTGACGATGCCAACGCGCATCCAGGCCGAGCCCCGGTCGGGGCCCTTGGTGACCTCGATGCCGCAGCCGTTGGGCAGCTTGGCGTTGGTGGCCATGGTGTCGGCGCCGCGTTCCAGGTCGGCGCGGGACCGGCCGGGGGTGACGAGCCGCGTGAGCAGGTCGTAGCCGGTGCGGCCGGGCCACCAGCGGACTTCCTCGATCTGGACGTTCATCTGGCAGCAGGCCAGGACGCGACGCTCCCAGTCCTGGGCAAGGCGTACGGAGGAGCGCAGCACGAGCGCGCCTCGGCCCGCTGCTACTGCCTGCCGCTGCTGCTCGCGGACGGCCAGCGGGGAGGCAACGACGGCGGCGAGCGCGCCGATGCCGAGGGCGGCGAAGCTCTCCATCTGCCAGAACTTGGTGAACAGGGTCCAGGTGAGCCAGGACCCTGCCGCGCACCAGCAGCCGAGCCGATACAGCAGGGCGGAAGGGGCGACGCCCCGGGCGGCGTCGGCGACGAAGCTGCCGCCCGCGCCGACCACGGTGGTGGCGGCCCCCCAGAACGGATTGACGTCGAAGACGTCGCCGAGGGCGGCCGTCGTCGCGAGGACGGCGGTCGCCTGGGTGGCTGCCGACAGGACACCCTGGAGCGCGGACGGCTGCCGGCCGTTGCTGGTGCGCTGTGGGGTGGTGGCCACGTGCTTCTCCTTCTTGGCTGGTGCGCGGGGGTAGAGCGGGCGGGACGGGGTCAGGCGTTGATGTCCCACTTGTGCTCGTTGACGCGGGGAGCGTCGTGCTTGGCGATGTCGTCGGCGTGGACGCCCTTGAAGGTGACGGCGAGCTGCCTGGTCGCGGGGATCACCGCGGCGAAGCCCTTGACGACCTCGGCGAACTCCTGAACCACGACCGCGTGGATCGGGTGCGCCGCCTGGAGTCGCTGCCCGAACCGGGTGAAGGCGAGGGCCAGGTTTTCGGGGACCTGGAACATGGAGTCGAGGTGCTCGGAGACGGTCATCATGCGCGGCACGTCGTACAGCGATGCGGCGTTGAGGATCTCGACGGACATGAGGACGAGGGGGTTTTCGCCGGTGGCGGCGTAGGTGACGTGGTCCATGCGGGGGCTCCTGATCCGATGGGTCGGGTTGGGGGTGGTGGGCTGGCTGGTCTGCTGCTGGGCGGTTGAGGCCTCACCGGGCTGCGCGCCGGCGACCGTCTGGTTGTCGGGCTGCTCGGTGGGGGAGGCGGTCTTGCCGAGGAGGCGGCGGGCCCGCGTGACCAGCCGCGCGAGCAGGGCGTGCAGGCCGATCCGGGTGGAGGAGTCCCACGCGTGGTAGCGGGCCGCCGTCCCGGACCAGTCGGGCCGGAACCGGAACTGCCAGCCGCCCGCGCGGCCGGTGCGGCGGTCCACCCAGGCGCGGACACGGCCAAACCGTTTCTGCCTGCCGCCGCCGTGGCGGGACGTCGTCGACGCGGAGCCGGGTCCGCCACCGGCGGGCGAACGGCGAAAACCGGGCCAATTGGACTTACCGCGTGGGAAGTTCCATCCGTCGCGGCTTTTGCCGCCTCGGCGTGACCGGCTGTTGCCTGCACCGCTGGGGTGCGCAGCCTGCGCCCCGCCGGACCGGCCGCCGCGACGAGTTCGGTGCGAACCGCCCGCGGTGGCCGAGTCTCCGCCTGCGCCGCCACGGCCGGGCCGTTTGCGGAAGAGGTTGCCGCGGCGGTGGGCCACGTACGCGGCACCCGCTCCGGCGACGGCCGCGCCACCGCCGACCAGGCCGCCGATTCCGGCGAGTTGGTAGAGGCCGGTGACGAGCAGCGTCGCTGTGGCCAGGCCGCCCACGAGCAGCGTCCGGCCCGGCGCCGCCATCGGCGCGGCCGCGCTGTAGTCGGTGATGGGCTCGGGCTCCTCGGCCGGGGGAGACGCGGGTACGTGCTCCTCCACCATGACCTCGTCGTCGGCGCTGCTCTCCGGGGGTTCGACCTTCACGTACGTCACGGCGTCACCGCCAGGAACGCGGCCATGGCGTTGGCGATGGCGGCGAGGTCGCCGTTCAGGAACGCGACGAACGCGCCGCCGGCCGCCGACGCGGCCAGGAGGGCGAACGCCTGGAGGGCGACGAGCTGGAACGCATGCCAATCGCGGGTCTGCCCGCTGCCGGAGCAGCCCCAGCAGCGGGCGATGAACGCCCCGCTGTAGTTCATGGAGCCGCCGCCCTGGCACATGGGGCACGGCTCGCGCGGCGGGATTAGAACGCTCATCTCCTCGCCCCTTCCGGTCATCTCTTGGCTATCTACACCTTACAAGCTAGCTATATAGGTGTAGATCAACAAGAGGGGGTTGTTGACGGTGATAGCCACGACCGGTATCCCGGTGGCACGTAGGGCTGGCACCCTTGGTGTGCCGACACCACCGACAGAGATGGGATGGATACTCATGGCCGCAGGGCACCCCTTCGAGGAGATCGCCAAGGACCTGCGGTCACGCATACTGCGCCACGAGCTAAAGCCCGGCGATCCCCTGCCAAGCGAGAACGCGCTACGCGAGCTGTACCAGGTGTCGAGGGTCACCGTTCAGCGGGCGATGGAAGACCTTGTCGCCGAGGGCCTGGCGGTGACCGTGCCGAAGAAGGGTGTGTTCGTGCGAGGTTATGACCGGACGGTGCGGACGGTGGGACTCGACGCGATCAACCGGGAATTCGGCGCCGTGGTGGAGGTCACCGTCGTAGATACCCCGCCGGTGATGGAGCGCCCCGACGCCAGCCCCGACGTGGTGGAGCCGGGCGTGTTCCGGCGGCGCGTCGTCGGCGACAGCATCCGTGACACCTACTGGGCCCGCACGATCACCGACCGGATTCCGGAGCTGACCAGGCCGGCCCCGTTGGAGACGGGGGACCTGCTGCTGCTCGTGAGCGCCGGCCTGCAGCCGATCCGGGGAAGGGCTCACGCGGTCGCGCGCATGCCGACGCACGAAGAGACCAAGCTCCTGAGCCTTCCCCGGTCTACGCCGGTGCTCGAGCAAACGGTGTGGCTGTTCGCGGGCCTCGCGGGCCGGGAACTGATCGGGATGCGGGTCGAGGTGCACCGCGGCGACCGGACCAGCCTGCAATACGACTTGATTCCGCTGCGAGGGACGGAGGACTGAAACGGCAGGCAGTCGTAAGGCTCAGCGCAACCCTCCTTACGAGGATGCGCGCAAAGCGGTAAAGTCGAAAAGATAGTCAGGTGCCCTAGTGGGCAGGTGACCAGCCCGTCTTCCGGGACGGCGGAGAGGCGGCGCCGCGCAAGTCCGGTGGCCATCCAGACGCATTGCGCGACACCGCCCCAGTGGTTTGGTGCGTTGAGTCGAGAGGTTGCAGCCTCCCGACTCAGCGCCCGACCTTGAGAACCACCTCCACCACGAGCAGGATCACGCGAACTACGATCAGCGCGACGTCCTGGGGCTTAGGCGGTTCCCAGTCCCGGTACCACGGCCTCTTCTCCTCCATCTTGATCCCTTCTTTTGGGTGGGATCGATCGACGACCCTTGTGTCGGTCGAGCCCGCGCGGAGCCGGCCAGCACGAGGGAAGAGAAGGTGCTTGGTCACTACGGTAAAGGAAGTCTCTTGGCGGCGGTGGCAATGATCGCGGCAGAGACGTTGCCTAGCTGGAGAAGGTGGGTTCTCATTCCTTCTCCAGCCTGCTAAGGCAATTCGCTGTGATCGCCTCCTGCTCTGACCAGCAATGATATGGACAGATCAAGATCTAAGAGGGCCGAGATGTGATCGACTTGTGATCTGCATCACATTTTGTGTTCACGGCATTCTGAGTCGTAGCAGACGCTGATGCGCAGGCGCATGGTCACGCAAGCGGAGGCTCATCGAGGAGCACGAGCGCGGCCACCCGAAGGCCCATGTCGAGGGTTCGGGTGGTCTCCCGCCAATAGGCGCGGTCTTCCTCGGCCTGTTCGCGGGTGGCGCGCATGCGCGGGGTCATCCAGCCGGAGCCGTCGCCGATCTGCTTGGCGTCGACCACGACGTACCCCGCCACCCCCTCAGTCCGCTCGGGCCGCCCAGAGGCGGCGGGGGCTGCGGGAGTGGTCTGCTCGGGAATGATGATCGTCATCGCGTGACCTCCTGGTCGTTGGTAGTGAGGGGCTTGCAGGACAGGAGCCGGATCGGCACGTCTCCGCGGCCGGCCTCCTCGCATGAGCGGCAGATGGAGGTGCCGCTGGTGCCCTTGGTCGTCTCGATGGCGCCGTCACGGTGCATGGCGCAGACGCGCTGCGGGGCGCGCTCGCACCCGTGACCGCAAGTGAACTGGATGATGGCGACTCCGGAGGCGTGGCACTGGCCGAGGTCGATGCCGAGCCAGCTCGTCCGGGTTTCGCGCCGGATCGCCTCGGCGGCCGCCTCCCGCGCGGCGCGCTCCTCGGCGGTGCAGACGTGGCAGGCGACCATCGCGGCCCGGAACGCGCCCTCGTCGCCGTCCTGCGCCATCACGTAGTGGACGTCATCGCCGCACCCGCAGCACAGCGGCCCGCACAAGGGCAGGCCGCGCACCGACCGGATGAAGATGCCGGCCGGGGAGTCGTCCACCGTGACGTCGTCGTCGGCCGCGAACTTCAGGGCCTGGCGGTGAGCCTCTGCGGGGTCGTCGCCGGGCACGAGGAGGGCGAGCCCTTCGGCCCGGACGACGAGCTCGATCCGGTCAGTCACGGATGGGGCCCTTCTGCGGGTTGGAGTAGCGGAGGTTGTCGAGGACCTCCGCGACGGCCTGGCCGGCGGCGTCGACTCCGGCGCGGTAGCCGGTCCGGTAGGTGTCCTCGTTGGCCGCGACGAGCAGGGTGAGGGTGCGGCCTTCGGCACGGTGCCGCACGTCCCACCACGTGGGGTGGCCGACGAACGTGGCGTCGGTGGTGTACCAGTTGCCGAGGTTGGAGCGGTTGGCCACCCACACCTCTTGGCGTGGGCCGCCCCAGTCGATGGCGACGACAGAGCCGGGCGGCGGCTCCTCGGTGATGGTCATCTCTGCTCCTGGGGCGGGTGGTAGGCGATCTCGGTCAAGGTGGTGCGCAGGTTGGCGGCCCTGTCGCGCCGGTAGACGGTCATCTCCTGGCATGCGGGGCAGCGGCTGGCCTGGTAGCGGATGAGCGGCTGCTGGCCGGGGCGTGGGGCGGCCAGACCGATCGCCATCTGCTGAGGACCGGGGTGGTCGCACTGCTCGCACGCGGGGTCGATGTGGCTCATCAGCGGGGCGGGCTCCCAGCGCCGCCAGGTGATCGAGGTGGCGCCGTCGAGTCGGGGGAGGGCGGGGACGAACCGCTGCTGCGCGGCGACCATGCCGCGCAGCTTCTCGTTCTCGACGCGGAGGTACCGGTTCTCCAGGTCGATGTCGGTCTGGAGCGCCTCGATCCGCTCGCGCAGTTCGGCCGTCTCGTCGCGGGACTTCGCGCCCTTGGCGGGGCGCGGGGTGGCGGGGTTGCTCATGCGACCTGCCCCTCCTGGTCGGCGGGCTGGTCAGCGGGCTGGTCGGCCTGCTGGGCGCGGACGGCCAGGATGCGGGCGGGATGGATGAACCCGATGGTCTCGACGCCGTCGCCGCTGATGCACCAGGAGCCGGGCGTCTCGCCATGCTCGGCCTCGGCGCCGCACTTCTCGCAGTAGACGCGCTCCTTGGCGGCCTGGAGCTCCTTCTCGCGGTCCGAGAGCTTGCGGGGGCGCAGGGATGCCCTGGCGGCCTCGATCACCGCCTTAGCGATCTCTCCGCGCGCCGCAGGGGCCTTCTGGGGGCGGGGGCGGGGCTCCTCGTCGGCGGGCGGGACGGCGGTCAGCGTGGCCAGTTCGGCGAACTTCTCCTCGACCGAGGCCGACGCCGGCGTGGGCCTGGCCGCTGGGGCAACCGCCGCCGGAGCCGGGGCCGGAGCGGCCGGGGCGGGCGTGGGCTGCTGGGCGGGCCGGTCGATGCGGCGCTTGCCGCCCTCGCAGGCCGCGCAGTCCCCGCCCTGGTCGAGGTCCTGGCCGTCCTCGCACCTGGCGTTCGCGCAGACGCGGGCCTGGACGACGGTAATGGCGGCCGCGACCGCGTCGTTGACCCGCTCGCCCTTGTGCTGCCACCACGTCCAGCGGCGTTCGATCCGCTCAGCGAGCTGGTCAACGCTGCGGTTGGCCAGTTCCCGCTGGATCGCGGCCAGCACGCGGCCGGACGCGTTGCGGCTGATACGGCGGCGCAGCTCCTCGGGCAGCTGCTCGAACACGGCGGCGGCCGGGGCCACCGGCGGGCGGGGCTGGTCGTGGTGAGTCGTCGTCGCTGGCTTGTCGACTCCGGCCGGAACGGCCGCGCCGCCCGGCTCCTCACCTACCTGTAGTCCGCCTACGGCGGGAGGTACCGGGGTTTTGTCACTGTGCTCGGTGACTGTCTTTTCAATAGCGCCCAGGTTTCCGAAGTCCGCGTCTCCGGAAGCCGGGTTCCCGGGCTTCGGAAACCTGGGCTTCGGGGCGTCGTCTTCCCCGAGGCCCGAAAACCCGTCTTCGGCCTCTTCGGGCTGGTCGGGCACATCCTCGGCGGGGGTGGGGAAGTAGCGGGCGGCGGTCTGCTCGTCCTTGATGACGATCGGCTTCTCTCCGTTGGCGCGGTAGCTCGCCGCCCACTCCGGGACCGGGATGAACGACACGTCGGTGAACGAGTGCCAGGTGCCGCCCTTGCCGCCCTTCAGGACGCGCACGAGCCGGTAGTGGCCGGCGGCGGCGAGCTCGCGCAGGGCGGTGCGGATGGCCTCGCGGCCTTCCTTGCCGTCGCGGGCGATCGCCTCGCTGCGGACGTCCCAGTCCTCCGGCTTGGCCAGGAGGTAGACCAGCACACCGCGGGCCCGGTACGACAGCTCGGAGTTGAACGCGACGTCGTTGGGGACCTGGACGTAGCGAGGCACGTTGTGGTGCCGCATGCGGGCCATCAGGCGCGCACCTCCAGCGGGGCGGGGGTGGTCGCGGGGTGGGCCGCGTATGGGTGACGCCGGGCGGACTCGGGGACCGCCTCGGGCGCGAAGGAGTCGGGTGCGACGACGTGCGCGAGCCAGCCAGCCAGCTCCTCATCCGAGGGCATGGCGAACGGCTCCAGCGCAGCGGAAGCGGCCGCGCGGCGGCGCTTCCGAAAGGCGAGCAGCATGTGCGGGTCTTTCTCTCGGTGGGGGACCGAAGGGCGCGTCCGGCATGGGTTGCCGGGCCCGCGGACCCAAACAGGTCGCGGCGCTTGCGTCCAACGGAGAAGATCGAGGGTGTGTTTTGGCTGGTCACGCCCGGTCGGTTCGTGCATTCCGGGCGTGTCGCGGCCTGCTAGGCGGCGGCGCTGGCCAGACTCCGGCGGCGCCGCTCGTCGGCGAGCTCGTCGGGGTTGAGCCCGCCCCGGATGACGTAGCGCTCTCCCATGGCGATGGCCTCGTCCAGGCACTGCTCACGGACGGGGCACCGGCGGCAGTAGGCCTTGGCCTTGGCCTCGTTGTACTCGGGGCGGGGGCGGCCGCCGCGGAGCGGCTCCTTGTCGTTGACGAACACCCAGCCGGGCACGCCTCGGCAGGCGGCCCGGGTGTGCCACTCGGGGGAGATCATGGAGAGCTTGCGGCGGGCCATCACTGCTCACCGTTTTCGGCGGCCGAGAGCGCGAGCATCGACGCGAGCCGCGAGCCGCTGAACAGCCCCGCCCGGTAGGCGTCCGTGATCACCTGGTCGGCGTCCGGGGTGAACTTCACGGTCGGGGACGGGTTGGTCGGCACGATCTTCACACCGGGGATGTCCACGAACTCGCCCGAACGGGGATCCACGGGCACGCCGTGCTTGGCGGCGGCCTCGCCGAGCAGGTCCACGAACGCGGGCCGCACCTGCACAGTGAGCTTGGCTCGGCCGGGGCCGAGCATCTTTTCGAGGGCGGCCATCACGCGGTCGGCCTCCTTCTCCGTCACCTCCACGGTGATGGTGCGGGCGACCTCGGTAGGCGCATTCTGCTCCACCCACTCCTGGAAGGCGGGCGAGTCGGTGACCCTGAACTGGTAACCGACCTTCGGCTGCGTGACGGTCGCGAAGGCCCGTCCCGCGATGTGCGCAACCTCCGTGCCGCCCGGGGCGAGCATCGGCATCCCGTCCTCGGTGGTGGCCTTCAAGATGGCGATGCGGTCCTTGATGACGTCGCCGATCTTGTGCTTCTCCAGATAGCGGGCCATGGCCAGTTCCGTGGCAACGGCGCGGCCGGAGGGGGCCGCCGGGGCGGGCACGGAGCCCACCGCCTTGACGTCGTTGGTGCTCACACGCCCGCCTTCATAGGCTCGGCGGCCTGCGCCACCTGGTTGGCCCGGTGGGCGGTGTCGCGCACGGCGAGCAACAGTTCCCGCTTCGGCATGAACACCGCGCCGATCGCCTGCTCGTCCGCCTTGCTGACGTGGCCCGCCGCGATTTCGGCGTCGATCTGGTTGCCGATCGCGGTCATCTGGTCGAGCGAGGTCGCGCCGCTGATGGCGACGATGATCCTCGACAGCAGCGACGGGCCGGTATCGGCGTTGAGCGGCCGGTCGGTCTCGTCGTAGCCGAGCGACACCTGCTGAGGCACGTTCGCCTGGATGTCCTCCGGCTCCTCCGATGCGGTGCCGCCCGCCTGCGCGGCCTGGTGCGCGGCGATCTCCTCCGGCGTCGGGTCCGGCCACACGAGCGTGCCGTCCACCAGCGCCGAGGTCTGGCCCTTGTTGTAAAGCGAGAGGCCGAACTGGTCGCCGAGCGGGATGGACGCCCGCTTGGTCGCCACGGAGATGGCCGACTTCATCGCCAGCTCGTGCGCGTCGCCGCGCGTCTGGTTCTGCGCCGTCTCGGCGGTGCCGTTCTCGTAGTGGCACATCACGTTGCCGTACGGGTCCTTGACCGTCAGCCGGACGACCGCCCGGTAGCAGACGTCCCACCGGCCCGGCTTGTCGGTGCGCTCCTGCTCGAACACGAGGTCGAGCCGAAGGAGGTCGGTGTCCCAGTTGCCGAACCCGAACACCCGGTTGAGATGGGCAAGGTTGTCCTGCTGGGTGATGTGCGAGTGGCCCTTGCCGTCGCGCATGACGCGCTCGGGGGCGATCGGCTTGAGAAGCTGCCGGATCTGCTTGCGCAGGAAGCCGCGCGGGCGAAGCTTCCGGGCCAGCTTCGTGGTGGTGGCGAGCAAGGTGTCTCCGTTCCTGGGGCTGACGCCAGGCGTCGGGGTCGCAGTCCCTTCGCCTGACGGGGCGGGACGGCGCGGCGCACACTAGGCCGCACCATCCCTAACAGCTAAAAGTGTAGGGCATATTTATCGCAATCAAACACTACAGCCCCAACCCAAACCCGGTCAACACCTTCACCCCACCGCGCCCTCAGCCCTGACCGACCGCTCAACACCACGACCATCGACCAGTACAAACACGAGAAGGACTTACCAAAACCGCCCTAAGATCTCTACCCTTCCCCTAGACGTAAGCCCTCACCCATGGAGCGCAGCGCACCGCAGCACGCTGGCGCGACCCGCCGACGCAGGAGACTTCCTTCCCCATGTCTCAGCCGCCCGAGTTCACCCTGCACTTCGAGACCGACGACATGACCGGCGACCAAGTCGCCCGCCTCGGCCTGTCCAACGCCGCCGCAGCCACCGTTGAACGGCTACTCCAAGTCGTCTCCACCGTGGACGACGCCCGCCGGCAACCCGGCGACCTCCTAGACGAAACCCTCGATGCGCTCAAGACCATGAACAAGGTCATAGCCCGCGCCATCATGACCGAACTCATGCGCGGAACCCCCGAAGAGGATTTAGCCGACCGGCTCGACATAGACCCCTTCACCTTCGCCCGCCAGCACGGCCGCCTCAACAAAACCCACCTGCTCAACGACCCCCAAGGACTATGGGACGAACTCCGGCCCACCTGCCCGGCCACGATCCACGACACATGCCCGGCCGACCCAGCCACCGCCGCCCACCACCTCGACCTGTGGATGCGCCGCCACCTCGACCCCCGCGAAGCCGCGCCGGGCCCCACTCACCCCGTCTCCGCAGGCTTATAGCCGCCCCGGGGCATACGAAAAGGCCCGCTCCCACAGCCACGGGAGCGGGCCTTCTTCACGTTCAGCGCCTGGTGTGCGCGCCCCCACCCAACCTCAAACGGGAGCTGCGACCTTCCCTCGGAAAGGCGGGACGCGCACAAGCACGGTGCCCCAGGAAAGGACCCCATCCCCAACCCCAAGGGTCGGGTGTGCGCCCCCATGATAGGCACGCCGGCGCAAAATCACACAGCCGGCGACTCGGCAGCCGCCGCCTTCAGCGGACGCGCCACGTTGTAAAGCGCGGACACCACCGCGGCGAACGCGGCCTGAGCCACCGCGAAACCGATGGTCTTCAGGTCACCCGACGCGACTCCCGTCGCGGCCGCGCCGCCCGCGACGATCGCACCCGACAGGACGTTCTGCCATAGCGACCTGTTGGCGCGCAGCGGCACCTCGCCGACGCCCGCAGCGCCGGAGGGCTTGAACCGGTTGTAGACGTAGGCGAGCACCGCGGCGAGCGCGGCCTGGCCGCCGACCACGCCGAGGGTGCCCGCGTCGGTCGCCTCGCCAGCGGTCACGATCGCGCCGCCGCTGGCCACGATGGCGACGGAGAGGATGTTCTGGATCAGGGACCGGCCCGCGCGCAGGAGCGCGTCGGAGATGCCCGGAAGACGATGAACCATGTCGGCTCCTTCGGAAGGGTTGGACTGTCCGGGAGCGGATGGTGCACGAGTAGGCGGTTAACGTCGCCTCGTCCAGGTGAACCCAGCAATGCGACACCGCTCGACGTACCATGAGGGCAAGTTGCTGGCTGGAGACGGGGCCATGTCCCGTTTCAAGCAGATGGCGATGTCCGTGGGGGCGCGGTTCTCGATCTGCCTAAGAACCGATGTCCGACCGTCAGGTGCCTCGAAACTTATGCCTTGAAATTATCCGGGGGCACCGGCGGCAATCAGGCAGAAGAGAGGGCAGGGTGACGGTATGCGTACACCCCTGGTGGTGTACGGCCAACCGGTCTAACCGGCACCGGAGCAGGAGCAGCAACCTGGGCCAACCAGCCCACCATCGCCAGCATCCTGGCCATCATCGCGACCGTCCACATCGGCCTTGTTGCGTGCGCTGCACTGACTGCTCTTTGGACGGAGAAGGCGCCCCGCCGCAAGGCGGCCGTGACCGTCCTCCGAATCCTGCTCGGGCAGCAGTCTGACGACAAAGCCCCCGACCAGCAGGGCGGGGGGAAGCCATGACGTCAGGTGCCCCTCGCGGCCCGCCCCGTCCCGGCCCCCTCGGGGGCTCGCTCACGCCCAGGTCTTGAGCGCGATGCCGATCACGCCGAACAGTAGCGACACGGCGATCGGCACCCACGTGGAGAACCGCTTGGCGTTGTCGGCCATCGTCTGTACCCGCGACCGCTCGGCCGCCCGCTCCTCGGCCGCCGCCTGGATCTGCTTGGCGTGCTCGTCGAGCCGCTCTGACACCGCGCGGTGGTTCTCGGCCACGAGGTCGGCCAACTCGGCGTGCCGCCGTTCACCGTGCTCGGTCCGCTGCAGGATGAGCGCGAGTTGGCCGCGCACGTCAGTGAACCCGACCTCGGCGATCCGCCGAACCTCGGCCACCTGCCCGGCCACCCATGCCTGCTCGTTCTGCTCGTCGGCCATCCCGCACCCCCAACACGTTCGGGCCTGCTCATGTCGGGGCGGCACGATAGGGACAAACCGGGCTTGCGTCGCCGAGAAACTGGTCAGAACTTGGTGGTTGAGTCCGTCCTGGTGTTCTTCACTAGCCATCCTCGATCGGGCAGTCCCTCAGCCTCGCGCAGGTTGGCCCCGCGCAGGTCGGCCCCGGCCAGGTCGGCCGACCGCAGGTCGGCCCTGTACAGGTTGGCCCCACGCAGGTCGGCCCCGGCCAGGTCGGCCCACCGCAGGTAGGTCCCCAGGTCGGCCCCACGCAGGTCGGCCCCGTCCAGCCTGGCCGCGAACAGGTTGGCCCTGCTGAGGTCGGCCTTGCGCAGGTCGGCGTCATGCAGGTCGGCCCACAGCAGCTTGGCATCCGGGAGTTGGGCCAGTGGAGTACGCACCTCGGCCAGATTCAGCCAACTCCCTCCATAATCTTCGCCGAATTCGGGCGGCGGATTACGAGTGAGTACAGTGAGTGCCGCCGCGATATCCGTAGTGGGCGGCAGTGGCCCGGTTTTGGGGAACTTGGTCTCCGGCTTCGGGTCATGCTCGCGGACAAAGGCCGCCAGCACGTCAACAATCGTCTGACGGTCGCGAGGGGAATCCCTCGCAAGGCGCTCAAGCGCGTAAATCGCGCCCACCCGGACATCTAACGACTTGGAGCCGAGTTGCTCAACCGCTTTGGTGTACCGGTCTGTGACCTGGCCCTGCTGTGCCGTCTCCAAAGTCCTGGCGGTGTAGATGAGGCTGCCCGCGGTGAACACCAGCCCGAAAACGACCCCCCATGCAGTGATCCGTTGCACGACCGCCCCGCGGCTGGCGTGGAGAACATCGAGGCGCTCCTTGGGCGTGAGTTGGCCAAGCTCGTCCGGAGTGAGGGCCGGTACCTTCCGCAGAGACTTCGCACGCCGAAGTCGCGCGAGAACCCGCAGAACCAACCGCACGGCTCCCACCAGGGCGACCGTGCACCCAAGAATTGTCAGCAGGACCGGAGGCCACGATAGCGTCGCCTCAAGGAGGCCAAGGGTCGCCGTCGCAACGACAGTGACGATCAGGACGGTCGTGATCCAGACCAACGTCCGCAGCAGGCGGGCACGTCGCGCACTCACACATCCAGAAAACCCCAGAAACTCGGCCAATGGCCGACTTCGATCTTAGGCTGGCCGCAAATTCGGCGGTTCCGCTTGCACTGCGAGGCGTCGCGCGATGTGCTTCCCGCGTGGAAAGTTCCGATCACGAGCTGGACGAAGAGACGAAACCGGTTCTGGTTCACTACACGACCGGCAACCTCACCGGCTCCCAGGCCGCCGCCGTCAACCGGTGGCGTGACCGGCTGGACGAGGACCGGCCCCTGCCCGGCATCGAGCACAAGGGCGGCCCGCTGCGCGAGTTCTTCCACCTCGACGACCGGCCGCCCTGCTCCCTCTCGGACGTCATCGGCACCGCCGTCATCCGCTTCATGAAGCGGCCCCCTCAGGCGCTCGACGTCGCCCGCTACGCCCACGCCTCCCGCCAGGCCCAGATCGACATCGGCCGGTTCGGCGCCCGATCGGATTCGCCCGTGCACAAGAAAGTCAGCTTCTACCTGCCGGAAGGCGTGGCCATCGAGTGGGAGAACCTGCGCAAGGCCACCGAGCCCGCCGTGCGCGAGTTCGTCAAGGCCCTGCGCGCGCAGGTGCAGGAGGAGTTTCCCCGACCGGAGCAGGAGCGCGAGCGCGCGATGGCGTTCTGGTTTCGCTTGGCCGCCAGCGGCCTGCCCGAACATCCGCCGCGCATCCCGGGCGGTGTCATCGCCCGCATGGCCATCGATAAGCACGCCGACCGCGACGTCGAGCAAATGATCCTGGACGCCGTCGAATACGCCGAGGAGATCCACGAGCAGCCGCACCGGACCCGCCGCGACGTCCACGGACGCAACGAGACGCCCGCGCGCGGCCCAAGGCGCCGTGGCGGACGCTGAGCTCGGACCGTGCCCGACTATTTGCGGGGACCCGTTCTCGACCGGAAGCTCGTGGTCCCGGAGGGTACCGCCATAGACGAGTATCGACCGGCGGCCAGCGCTTCGTTCAATCGGAGGCGGCTAGGCCCAGCACCGCAGAGGCCAGTAAGAGAACGACCATGACCAAGATCAAGATTCGCCGTGTTCGCTGCTTGGCGACCCACGCAGGTAGCTCGATGGAGAGGGCGTGCGCGGTGTCACTGAGAAGGGGCCATCCCAGGGCGATGAAGATCCACCAGTAAGCGATGGTTGGGAGTTGTTCGAGCAGGAGAACTAGGGTGAATACGACATATTCGGCGGGGGTGTTTTCGGCGAAGACGTCGGGGTTCGCTGTAGCGGCTGCCGCGCCAAGACGTATGCCGCGAAATATCGGGACGAGGAGCTTCTGTGCCAAACTCCAGGCGTCGAGGACAAGAACCAACAAGATGCCTCGAAGGATCAAAACCTGGACTCGCCTGGTCTGAAAGACTGGCTCGGCAACGATCTCGGCCGCCCGAATAGGGTCTTGATCAGCTTTTGCCTGATCGAGCGCCTGCTCCTTCTCTAGGATCTCAAGTTCGAGCTTTCTTGATTCGAGGCGTGTTTTCCGAACCAGGTACCAGGAGCCGATCAGCCCGACCAAGGCGACGGGGATCGCAATGATGCCGGTGGCAACTTGCCACCAAGCGACTTCCTCGCCGCCCTTGGGCGTCATCGTCAACAACACAAAGGTGTCCATTAGGATCCTCTGCCTGTATTCGGGGCTGATCTACGATCTCGCCCGCGCCGACTCAGCGCAAGGGCTGTAGAGATTGCTACCGGTGCGACCCGCCCACCACCGCCACCGCCGCCGACCCGGCGTTGACCTTCACCTGCACGTCCACCACCTTCCGCGCGCCGAACGCCCATGTCGCTGGCAGGAACCCCGACACCGTCACCGTGCCCGACGCGGTCACCGTCCGGGAGTCGATCTGCGTGCCGTCCGCGCGCAGCTGCACCTCGGCCGACGACGCCCCCGACAGGGTCAGCGACACGTCCGCCGTCACCGCGCTGCCCGACCGGGGGAACGTCGTCCACGCCACCCGCGTGAGCGTGGTCGAGGTGACGGTTGCGAGCACCAGCACGAACGGCACCGTCCGCACCGCCGCCTGCAGCTCCAGCGCCTTCACCCGCGCCTGCAAGTCCGAGATGATGCGCACCAGGTCGGTCTGCTGGAGGTCGCCCGCCGCAATCTTCGCCACTCGATAACCCTCCTCTAGTCGGCGGCGACGGTGTGTTCGCCGGTCGTAACGGTCACCAGCTCGCCCTCATCCGAGTCGGGCTGAACCTTCAGGCTGACGATCTTCATTTCCCGGTCCAGGCCCGGCGACCCGTCCGGCAGCGCCGGGTACAGGTGGTCCGTCACCACCACCCGCGCCTTGCCGCCCAGCTCCCACTGCCACCAGCGCACATCCGGCGTGATCGCGAGATCGAATTCAAACAACTGCTTGGCGCCGCCTGAGGCGTCCGAGGCGCGCTTCGTCTCCGCGTCCAGCGCGGCCTGGCTCGTCAGCCCGTCGAACGTCTCGGCCTGCTCGATTAGCGGCCACCCCTCCGCCATCAGATCGGTACGGGTCACCGACGACAGCAGCACCCCGCCGTCCGGGATCCGCAACTGCCCCCACGTCCGAGTGGCCAGGCCCCGCCGGGTAGACCTGCGGAACCTGCGGACACTGCCGGGATACTCCAGAGTCAAGCCCGTGTCCGGCGGCTCGTCCCGGTTGATGCGGCGCAGGATGAACCGAGGCCGGTCATTGACGGCGTCCCACCCGGGTTTCACCCACCAGTCGAACCCGCCCGGCGCGGCCGCCACCTCGCCCGCCTTGTCGAGGATGGTTGAGAAGTCCTCACTGCGGTACTCCCGGTCGACGGGGGTGCCGGTGCTGGCCACGCCCTCGTACGTGAGCCACCGCCGGTCGGCCGCCGAGCTGGCGTGTTCGAGCAGCCACGTCATCTCCGTGTCCGCCATCGTGCCCGCCCGGGGGCCGGTGAACGCCACGTACCGGTGGCCGTAGATGGCGATGCACTCCTCGGCGCTGATCTTCAGGACCCCGGTTTCGCTGTCGTAGTCCTGGGGGTCCACGACGCGGCCGCCCCACACGAGTTGCTCGCCCCGGTAGACGAGGATCATGGTCCGTTCAGGCCTTGTCGCCGCGGCGACCCGCCCGATCGTGTATGCGGCGTCGTACAGCGGGATGTCCGCGCTGAGCATGCCGGTCCCGCCGAGCGTGATCTCGAAGCTGACGTTCTGGAGCGGCAAGCTGTCGAGCGGCAGGTGCGAGTCCCAGTCGTACAGCACGTACTCGTACGGGGGCGCCGCCCCGGACAGGTCTTGCAGGGTGGTGGCCTGGAGCATGGTCCGGGCGGACCGGTTGCCGAGCTCGTCGGTCGAGTCCACCCCGACCGAGTAGGTGACGCCCGGAGTGAGCCCGGTGAAGGTGTAGACCCTGGACGGCACTTCGGCCACCCGCAGGCCGCCGAGGTAGGCGCCGTACCCGGTGACGCCGACGTTGTCGTCCGTGCTGGGGTTCCACGTCAGGGTGATGGCCGTCTTGGACGTGGCCACTACGGTGACGGCGCCGGGCACGGTGGGCGGGCTGGTGTCGGCCTGGGCCTTCACCGTCCTCGATCCCTTCGCGGACCGGTTGCCGAGTAGGTCGAGCGCGTCCACCGCCACCGTGTAGACGGCGCCGGCCGTCAACCCGCTGAAGGTGTAGGTGCGGCCGGTCTGGTCGGCCTTCTTCGTCCCGTTGAGGTATACGCCGTACGACACCACCGCGGACTGGTCGTAAGGGGTGTCCCAGCCGATCGTGATCTTCCCCGCGGCGAGCGCGGTCACCTTCACGACGGGCGGGACCGGCGGCGTGGTGTCGTTGATCGGCGTGACGACCAGCTCGGCCTTCTCGCTGCGGTTGCCGTTGTAGTCGTAGGCGTCCACCTGGATCGTCACCGACACGTCCGGCGTCAGCCCCGAGAACGTCGCCGTCCGGCTGGAAGTCGAGCCCTTCTCGGTGCTGTTGATGTACGTCGTGTAGCCCGCCACCCCGGAGCTGTCATCCGTGGACGCGTCCCACGCCACCGTCACGCTGGTCGGCGTCATGCCGGTCAGCCGCAAATTCGCCGGCACCGAGGGCGGCGTAGAGTCCGGGTTCGGCCCCCAGGTGCCGGCCGCCCACGCATAGTTCGGTGTGCCGGACGGCAGGCCCGTGATCAACTTCTGCGACCACGACACCGACCCGGAAACGAATTCGTCCACCGCCGAGGTCGAGTAGACGCGCTTGACCGCGCCATCGTTCCAATCCCTGAACACATAGCCCTTGTGCGTGTAACCGCTGGGCCAGGCCGCCGAGGAGTTGTCGTTGCCCTGCACATAGGCTGCGACGCCGATCAGTGACACGCACCCGTCCGGCAGGTCCGACGCGCTGTAGAACGCCGAGCTGGACGTCAGCCCCGTGTCGCTGCCGTAGAAGTGGTCCGCGTCGGACAGCTCATACATCCAGATCGAGATTCGATCCGAGCTGTCGGAGAGGTTGACGGTGACGGACGAGTCACCAGTCGAGATCTTGCTGAGCATGCGGATGCCGAACGTGTGCCGGGTCCACTCGTGCTCGGTGAAGCCGCCCGAGATCGAGTTCACGCTCGCGTAGCTGTTGACGAACAGCACGATCCGATTCATGAACCCGGTGCTGCCGAACGAGTAGGTGTGTGAAAACGATGGCGACTGCGTGTTGTACGGCGTCGCCATCCGAACCAATCCCATACCGCCGCCCCCCGATGGCTGATGTGGGTAGATGCGGCACGGATCATGACGAAACCGGGCGCTTACGTCGCCCCGGCTGGTCACACCCAGGCGTCGAACGCCTCCACCACCAGCCTCGGAGTCCCCGTGACACCCGCGATGGGCTGGCCAGCCAGCGTGAGCGTGTTCGGGCCGGGCAGCAGCATGAACCAGGCCGGCAGGTGCGCCACCGCCGATCGGCCGGGCCGGGGGACGGGGTAGATCTCGGGCGGCACGTACGCCCACACCTGCCTCGTCGCCAGATCGAAGCTGAGGCTGTAATGGGGGTCCGCGGGCAAGCTAGAGCCGGTCATGGCCCGCATCACCGTCCCCGACTCCTCGTGCGTGATCGTCCAATCCCGGATCGGGCCGTACAACCTCATGCGGGCCGGGATCTGCGGGTACGTGCCCGCCATCGTCAGGGTGAGCGACGCCTCGCCCGGCAGCGCACCCACAACCACCGACGCCGACACGGGCGCGACCGCGTACCGGCGCGGGTCCGCGGCCTTGACCGTCAGCGACCAGCGGAACGCCAGCGCCCCGTCATCCTGGGGCGGCGGCATGTCGCTCAGCCGCACCCGGGCCTGCATGGTGCGCAGGGCGTCCTCCACCCGCAGCACGCCGATCTCGCGCGGCTCCAGCACCGCGAGGAACCGCTGCTTGGCCTCCCGCATCGCCGTACGGGACGGCGCGACCGCCACCCCCGACAGGGTCACCACCCGGGACGCGTACTGGCCGGCCCCCGCCCACGCCCCATCGACGCCGCCGAGCCTCGCCGAACGCGGCCGCACATCAGGGGTGGACGCCCACCCCTGCGCCTCCTCCACCACCCAGTCCACGCCCCACGCATCCCGCGCGTTGCCCGCCCACGAGCCGATCCGGTAGACCGGCGACTCGATCGCCGAGTACGGGACAGGCGGCGTGCCCACGGTCACGGTGTTGTCGGCCGACTCCTGGCCGAGCGCGTCGAGAGCGACGACCCGCACCCTGTACTCGAGGCCAGCCGTCAGCCCCGTGACCGTGTGCCGCCGCACGACGGGCCCGTCCACCGTGAAATCCGTGCCAGGGGTTGAGTGGGCAGGCTGCCCATCGATGTCGATCCGGTAGCCGACCACCCCGAAGTCGTCGGCCGACTGCGTCCACGCGACGGTGATCGACTCCTCCGCGGCCTCCACCATGAGCGTCGGAGCGGTCGGCGGGGTGTCGTCGAGCGTCCGCACGATCAGCTCGGCAGGCATCAGCGTGCGCTGCCCGATCTGGTCGACGGCCCACACCCGCACCTGGTGGTCCGTGTTCTCCACCAGGTTGTTGAACACGGCGGTCCGCCCGGCCTGGTTGACGGCGATCACGTCGCCGTCAAGGGCAACGTCATACCCGATGACCGGGTCCTCATCGGTGGCCACGTCCCACACCACCGAGAACGTCGTGTAGTCGACGCTCGTGGCGCGCAGGTTCGGCGGCGCAGACGGCGGCAAGTCCGGCGCGGTACGAACCTCCAGCGTGGCCCGGCCAGACCGATTACCGGTCGGGTCGGCCGCGTCCACCCCCACCAGGTAGGCGCGGTCAGCGACCAGGCCCGCGAACATGAACGTGGTGGCGGCCTGGTCACCGCCCTGCCGTACACCGTCCAGCCACAGGCCGTACCCGGCCACTGACACGTTGTCGGTCGACGGCTGCCACGACACCGTCAGCGTGGTCCTGGTCCTGCCCGTCATCGTCAGCCCACCCGGGACGGTGGGCGCGGTGACGTCCGGTGTGGTGACCTGGAGCTGCAGCCGGTCGGAGCGGCCATCGGCGGCGGCCGCGTCCACCTCGATCAGGTACGTGCGACCCTCCACCAGGCCGGCGAAGGTGAACGTCGTGCCAGCCTGGTCGGAGCCGGCCTTCACGCCGTCGAGGTAGAGGCCGTACCCGAGCGCGCCCGCCTCGGGCGGATCCCACGCGACCGTCACCGAGTTCGGGCCGACCAGGGTGGCGCGAACATTGAGCGGCCCCGGCGGCAGCGTCGAGATAGGAGGTCCTACCCGCCTTCTGGTCGGCACGGGGTAGCCGCGACCGTATCGAGCCATGACGAGGCACCTCACCAATCCTGGGGCTGAGCAGCAGAAAAGCGGGGGTGAGGGGTTGGAGGGGGTTAAAAGCGGGACGCCCTAGTGACGGCAGCAGCCCAGTTCGAGACCGGCTGCGGCACAAGCCCGTCGATCGTGAACGTCAGGTCGTCGATGTAGGCGGAGTCCTCGGCGGTGGAGTTGCTGCCGTCCTTGCTGTAGCGGAAGGTCAGCGTCTGGCCTGGCGTCACCGGATACTCGGGCGACTGCGTCCAGGAGGCAGCCCCGGACACCTTCACCTCGGTCTTCTCCGTACCGGCGATGAAGAACTGGAACCAGTCGTAGTTGGACTCCGACGACACCCGGTACCAGAACCGGACCGAGCTTGCCCCGGCTGGGACGGTCACCGTGCAGTCGGTCGTCCCGTTGTCGGTGATCGTGGCGGACTTGAAACAGCCCGCCCCCTGCCTCGGCGTGACCGTGGATCGGGCCCAGCTGCCGGAAATGCTGACGACGTACGTGGTGTCGTTGAAGTCCTCGACAAGATCGGCCATCAGTGGCCTTCCCGCCAGTAGAGCTGCGCGGTCACATCCACCGTGGCGGCCGCCACGACCACGACGGCCAGCCAGCCGCCCGGCGCCACGATCACCTCGTCACCGAACGGAATGAACTCGCTGACTCCGGCCTGCGGGTGGATGCGCTGCCCGATCACGATGTCGCCCAGCGTCGGCTCCGTCGTCCAGGCGGCGGCCGGGCCCTTCACCGCGGTGATGGTCGAGTCCGGGGTCGCCGGGTCGAGCTTGACTACCGGTACGGAGACAGGGACGGACGCGCCGCCGCCGCCCGCCGTGGTCTGCCGTGCCACCAGGCTGCGGACGGGCTGGGCGGCGCTGTTGGTGCCCCGGTAGGAGATCCGGTAGCCGTAGACGGCGATCCGGTGACTGCCCGGGTTGGCGACCGGGTTGGCGATCTGAAGGACGGTCTTCTGTGCGGTGCCGGACGCGACGTCGTCGGCGATGGCGGTGTACTTGGCCACGAATCCCCCCGAATGCTTGGCTTCGGGGCGGGAGTATGCCGACTGGCCGGACTAACGTCGCCCGAGGGGGGAGCCGCGTACGATCGAGCCATGAGAGGGCATGCGGAGCCGCAGGGAGCGACTGCTTCCAACCGTGGCCACCGCCTGATTGTCCTCGCATCAGGAGCCACGATGCTGTTCAGCATCATGTCCAACTTCGGCGAGATGCCGACCTGGCACCAAATCGTGTTCGGCTTAGCTGCGGTGGCAGGCGCGGTAGCCACGGCTGGGGGGTCTGGCCAGCAGGCGGTTGCGACCTGTGGATCAGACACAAGCCTGCTGGACTTCCAGCACGACTCCAAAAAAAATCGAACGTACGTTACGGTCAGGTAGCTTTACCAGATAACAAATGCGAAACGTTGGGACTGCGAGCTGCTACCGCCAGGAGTCCCACGCCTGGATCACCATCCGCGGACTCCCCACCTCGCCCGGAACCGGTACGCCTGTGAGCGTGAGCGTGTTCGGCCCGTTCTGCAGCGCGAACCGGGCCGGGAACGAGCCGAGCGCGCCCCGCCCCGGGCGCGGCTCCGGGTACACGTCCGGCGGCACGTAGGCGAGCACCACCCGCGTGGCCAGGTCGATGTCCAAGCTGTACCGCGAGTCCGACGGCAGCACCGTGCCCGGCTTCGTCCGGATCACCAGCCCCGACTCCTGATGCGTGATGGTGAAGTCCTTGATGGGCCCCCACACGCGGATCTGCGCCGGGATCCACCGATAGTCGCCCGCCATGTGGATGCTGATCGACGCCGACCCCGGCAGCGTCTCGATCGCCACCTCGTCATAGATCGGGCGCACCGCCGTGCGGCGCGGGTTCGGCGCGAGCAGCGGCAGCACCCAATCGAACGCGATCGGGCCCCGGTCGGTGATCTCGATGCCGCCGTTGAGCCGCACCTGCGCCTGCCTGGTCAGGCCGCCCTCCTGCACCCGCAGCGTGCCGAGCTGGCGGGGCGCCAAGGCGGCCTTGACCCGGTCCTGAGCGGCCAGCATGCCCGCCCGCGAGGTGGCGACCGCCTTCCCCGACAGGGTGATCCGCCGCGCGCCGAAGCTCCCCGGGCCGGAGAATCCGCCGTCGCTGGAATCGGATTCCTCCTCCAGCGGCGTCACGTCGGCCGTGGACGCCCATCCCTCCTCGCGTTCGACCACCCAGTCGACGCCGTGGGCATCGCGGGCGTTGCCCGTCCACCCCTCCAACCGGTAGACGGGCGTCGCGTTCGGTGCCCAGTCCGCCGCCAGCGTCGAAACCTCGAGTTCCACGAGCGGGCCGCGGCCGCCGCCGTCATCGACCGCTCGCACCCCCACCATGTAGGCGCCGGCTGGGTTCAGGCCCTCGATGACGTAGCCGAGCGTCGTGGTCGCGCCGGTCACCTGCCCGTCAAGGAGCACCTCGTAGCGGGCGATGCCGAGGTCGTCGGTGGCGGGCTGCCACGCCAGCGTCACCTCTTCAACCCCGGGCGTGGCGGTCAGGCCGGGAGGAGCACCAGGCAGCGTGTCGGCGAGCGTGGTGAAGTCGAGGGCGGCGATCGGAGACCTGTTGCCGCTGGTGTCCACCGCGTCGACGCCTGCCGTGTAGGCGCGGCCTCGGCCGAGGCCGGTGAACGTGTGCTGCAGCTCGGATTGGTCGCCTCCTACCTTGCTGCCGTTCAAGTACATGCCGTATCCGGCGAGGCCGACGTCATCCGTGGCGGCATCCCACGCCAGGGTGGCGGTGGTGTGCGCCAGGTCGAGCAGCCGCACGTTGCCGGGCGCGGTCGGCGGCGCCAGGTCGGTCACCGCGAGCACGCTGATGGTGGACTTCTCCGACCGGTTGCCGGCGGCGTCGCGGGCGTCCACGCCCAGCTCGTACACGGTGCCCTTGGTCAGGCCCGTGAAGGTGTAGGTGCGGCCCGTCTGGTCGGCGCCCACTTTGGAGTTGTTGCGGTACAGGCCGTACGCGGTGACGCCGATGTTGTCAGTGGCGGGGTCCCATGCGATCGCCGCGGTGGTGTCGGTGACGGCGGTGGCGTGCAGGCCGGGCGGCATGGTGGGCGGGTTCGGGTCGATCCGGCCGAACGCGGCGATGGCGATGCCGGTGTTGTAGCCGCCGCCCGTGCTGGTGGCCTTGTAGGTGACGTTGCCGGCGAAGGGCAGCCCTCCGGCGTAGAACTGGGCGCTGACCCGCGTGGTGGAGTAACCGCCCGTTCCGGTCACGGCGGCCGTGAGCCCGGACGGCGACCAGGAGGAGCCGGGCGTGCCGGGCGGGATACGGCCCTCAGCAGCGATCACGTACCCCTGCGCGGCCGGCACCGTCACCGGCGTGCAGGAGACGATGCCGCCCGCGTTGTAGCCGCTGGTCGCGTACAGCACGTCAGGGGAGTCGTCTCGCTCCTCGGCATAGATGATCATCGCGCCATCGGTGCTGCTTGCGAAGAACCCCGCGTAGACCTCATCCCCGGTGGCGATCTTCGACCAGACCGCCACCTGCGCGTAGCCGAAGTCCTGCGCCACGAGCGTGTACGGCGTGTGCGTGGGCGACTCTTCGCCCGGTTCGCCCGCACCGAACAGCGACACCACTGTGACGATCAGCCGATTCCCTGGTGTCGTCGCCTGCGGGAACGACACTGAGTAGAGCTGCTGCATCTCCGCGAGGCTGTACTTCTGCCAGATGCGTCCCATGACCTTGTGACCCCCCTGGTTACCGGATCAGCGCGCCGACCCGCCGGGCGGCGGCAGCGCCAATCGAAACTTCGTCCTGGCCGGGCTGCGGGTAGACGTTGACCGTCGCCGACGCACCCGCCCCGGCCTGCTGCCGGTCGACCTGGCGGGCCCGCGGCGCCGACCGCGACGCCTGATACAGGTCCGCCGAGCTCGTGCCGACCACGCCGCCGGACGCGAACCGCTGCAGGGTGCCGCGCCGGGCCGCCGTGTTGATGGCGTTGATCCAGCCGGTGCCGAGCCACCGGGCCGCCTCCGGCCGAAGCCACGCCTCACCCGGGCTGACGGCGGCGAGCATCGTGTCCCGGCCGGGGGAGTAGCCGGGCAGCACCCCGTACCCGCCGCCCGGGACGACGCCGCCGCGCGCGAACGACAGCGTCGGCAGGATGGGCAGCTTCAGCTTGGATGCCACGCTGTTCCACAGCTTGACGATGCCGTTGTTGTAGAGGCTGTTGATCACGCCCTGGATCGGCTGACGCACCGCTTCGGCCACACCAGACCAGGCCGTGCTGATCTTGCCCTTGGCTTCGCCGAAGAAGTCCCGCACCCGCTTCAGGAAGCCGGACACCCCGGTCTCGGCCGGTTTCAGACCGGACGTCGTGGAGTCGGACACGTCCTTCCACGTGGCCTTGGCCGACGCGGGGGCGTCCTTCCTCAGCTTGAGGAACGCCAGGCCCCCGTCCGAGATGAATTTGTCGATCTTGGCCTTGCTGGGCGGGAGTCCGGCCGCCGCGTCCGCCTGGATGGACGCCCAAGCTTCCTTCAGCGACTTGGGCGCCCCGGCCTTCAGCTCCAGGAACTTGCTGTTCCCGGTCTGGACGAACGACGTGAACTTCTGCGAGGTGATCGGCAGGCTCGCGGCCGCGTCTGCCTGGATCTGGTTCAGCATGTCCCGCATCGACTGCGGAGCCTGCGCCTTCAGGTCCAGGAACTTCGTGCCGCCAGCCCGTACGAACGCGTCGATCTTGGCCTGCGACGGGGGAAGCCCCGCGTCGATGTCGGCCTGGATCGCCGCCCACGCATCGCGCACGTGTTGCGGCGCGGTTTGCTTGATCGTGAGGAACTTCCCGGCCGCCCCAGACGCGAAGGTGGCGATCTTGGAGGTGACCGTGGCCGTGCTCGTGTTCGTCTGCCCCGTCAGCGCGGACCACATGTCCGACCAACTCCGCTTGACCGCAGCAATCTGCGGAGCCCACTTCTTCACCAACTCCCCCGGCGGAGGCACCAGCCCGGCCAGCAGCGCCGTAGGCCCGGACACCAGCGACCCGAGCGCGGCCGCCGTGGTGTTGCCGCCCGCGCCGCCCACGAGGCCGTTGATGCCGCCGTACACGGCGCCGATCAGCGTTCCGATCGGCCCCGCCAGCGACCCGATGCCGCCGCCGGTCATCGCGCCGTTCAGCGCGCCCGCGCCCGGCTTGCCGAGAGCCTCCTCAGCCCCGGCCAAGATCTCGTCACCGAAGAGGGCCGCCGCCGCGGCGGCGAGAGTCGCCGCGAGGCCGCCGCCGACCTTCGCCGCAGTCTTGCCCACGCCCTTCTTGCCGGTCGTGGTCGTGGGGGTCTTGCCCGTGCCGGCCTTGCCGTCGCCGCCGAGGTCAACCTTGCCGTTCTTGCCGGTCCCGTTGAACAGGCTCGACGGGTTGATCTTGGAGAACCACCCGGAGATGTCGATCTTCTTCTTCGTGTCGAACACGTTGTCCGGCTTGACTTTCGACATCCAGCCGCCGGGGTCGATCTTCTTGTCTCCGACGTCCCCGACCAGGCCGCGCGGGTTCAGCTTCGAGAACCAGCCGCCAGGGTTGATCTTCTCGCCGACCGTGCTGATCAAGTTCTTCGGGTTCAGCTTCGAGAACCACGACCCCGTGTTGATCTGCCCGGTCGGCTTCGCGATCAGGTTGGCCGGGTTGACCTTCTTGAGCGAGCCGGCCACGTCCACCCTGGACAGGGCCGTCTTGAGCTTCGTGCCGACGTCGCCGAGCTTGTCCAAGCCGAGCACGCCCGCCAGGCCGCCGAGCCCAACGCCGACCTTCCCGGCCACAGTCTTGAGCCCGTCGAGCGCCTTGGACAGGACGCCGGTCTTCTTCGACCCGCTGTCGGCCTTCCGGCCGGTCGCATCCACCTCCTTGCCGAGGCCCTGGGTCTTCTTCCCGGCCTGGTCCGCCGACCGGCCCACACCGTCGTAGGCGTCGGCGAGTTGGTCGGCGTTTTTCTTGGCGTCCTTCGCCCCCTTGCTGTCGCCGCCGAGGTCCACGTCGACGTCGGGCCCGCCGCCCTTCTTCCCCTTGCCGCCCTTGCCGCCGTCATCGTCGTCGTCCCCGCCGCCGAGCAGTTTGGACAGGCCCGTCAGCTTGGACAGGCCCTTGCCCGCCTTGCCGAGCAGCTTGATGCCCTTCGCCAGCATGGTCAGCTTCTTCAGCAGGCCGCCGATCACGACGCTGACCAGGCCGAGCACGAAGATCCAGCCGAGGATGTCGCCCACGAACGGGATGTCGGAAATCTTGGTGAGCCACTGGACGACGCCGCGCAGGAACGCGAGGAACCCCGTCAGGGTGCCGTCATCGACCACGGCCTCGGTGATCCGACCCAGGAACGTGGCGACATCCTTGATCAGCCCGCCCGCCTCGCGCATCAGCGGAATGAGACCGTCGAAGAACTTGCGCAGCCGCTCCTGCGTCTCCGGCTGGTTGATCCAGTGGTTGAAATCCTCGGCCGCCTGCGCGAGGTCCTCCAGCATCGTGCCCCCGGCCGACATGCCCGGCCGGAAGATGCCGACGAGCGCGCCGCCGACGTTCTCGAGAATCCGCCACACCCGGGACGCGGCGACCCACGCGTTGTCGAAGAACTCCTCCAGCGACCCGTCGCCGCTGACCCGCCTGGTCCACTTGTCGAACGTGTCGGCGCCGCGTGCGATCCCGTCCGCGAGCTTGACGACGAACGGCATCGACACGTCGATGATCCGCACGACGCCCTTGAACGCGGAGATTCCGGCCTTGCCGAACAGTTGGGTGGCCTGCGTGTTGCGGCCCATGATCCGCGACACGTAGCCGGAGAACGCCTTGCTGCCGGCGAGCCTGCCGAAGTCCGCGACGAGGTCGCCGACGACTCGGCCGGTGGCCGCCATACCGGAGCGCAGAGTGCCGAGCAGCGGCATCGCCGCCTGCACCCCGCGCCTGACGCCGGGCGCGAGCGCATCCTGCACCTCGAATTTGAGCTCACGCAGCTCCGGCCGTACCTGGCGGTGGATGAACAGCACGAGGTCACGCATCCGCGGGGACAGGTCGGCAAGGGCCTGCGCCGCCGGATCCACGCAACCGCCGCCGGTCTGGCCTGCGGTTTTGGCCGCCTTGCGGGCCTTGGCTAGCTCGGCCTCGGCGTCCTTCAGCCGTTCGACGGCGAGCATCTGATCCCACAGCGCTTCGCGAAGATCGCGCGCCGCCTGGACCTGCGCCTTCTGGGCGGACTTGACGCCGTCCTGGGCGTCCTTCACCCCCTGCAGGGCGTCGGCGACGCCGCGCTGAGCGTCGGCGATGGCGCGCGCGCTGTCCACGGCCGCCTTGGCGGCATCCTTGCGCGCCTGCCCAAGTTCGTACTCGGCGTCCTTTTCCGCCTGGATTGAAGCGGCAAGGCGTTCCTTGGCCGCCTCAACCTCCTTGGACCCCTCGACCCCGCGGGCGTCCGCCTCGGCCTTCTCCTGGGCGAGGTCCTGGTTGCGCTCCTTGACCTCATCGAGCCGGAGCAGCGCCTGACGGTACGCCAGATCCGCCTCACGTTTGTCCAGGTCAGAAGCGAACGGATCCTTGTTGACCTTCTCAAGGCGCTGCTTGGCCCGCTCGATCGCGATCTTGGCGGACTCCTCGTCCAGGGCGCCGCCACGCGCCGCCAGAGCAAGATCCTCAAGCCGTTCCTTGGCCTGCCGTCTGGCCTCGTTGAGATCTTCCGTGGCCCGCTGGGTGGCGCGCTGAGCCTCGGCCACCCGGCGCTCGGCCATCTCGACCCGGCGCGCGGCCTGCTCCTGCCGGTCGGCCGCCGCTGCGACCGCATCCGAGACCCGCTGACGTGCCTCGGCGACCCGTTCGACGGCCTCCTTCACGCGGGCCTCGGCCTGCTCGACCGCCTTGGCCGCCTCCACTGTGGCGTCGCGGGCGTCGCCGACCCGCTCGTTCGCCAGCATCCGGGCGTGCGCCGCGTCGCGGATCGCCCTCTCGGCGTTCTTGATCCTTTCGGCTGCCGCTTCGCGGGCCTGCGCCGACGCCGCCCCCGATGCCGCCGCCTGCTTGTCCGCCTGCGACAGCGCGCCGAGCGCCGCCCCAACCCCGGAGAACCCGACCAGCAGCGTGGCCAGCCCCTGAGCGGCCGTCGTCACCAGGCCCGGCAGCACGCCGAGCACGCCCACCGCCTGAGACCCTGCGGCGACCACCGCGCCCAGCCCGCTGGCGAGCGCCGTTGCACCGGCGGCCGCGAGCAGCAGCCCCGACCCTGCCGCCGCGACCTTCCCTAGCGTCGCCACCAGCGTGCCGGCCTGGCGCGTGGCGTTCTGGTCGAACTGGACCGGAACCTTGACCGGCCGCCGCTCAGTCTCCTGCCGGAACTTCTCGCCCTCGGTCCGCGCCGGGGAGGTGTCCGCGCCGACCTCGACGTCCGTGGCCGCCGCCCGCGCCGCCTGGTCGACGTCGGCCCGCAACTGGGCACGATCAACCTCGGCGCCGAACCGGATCCGCACATCGCTGCGGGCGACGCCGTCCAAATCGCGGCGAAGCTGCGACCGGTCCACGGTCGCCTTCAGCCGCACCTCGGCCTCACGCTCAGCCGCCCGCGCCGCGGCCTTCGCCTCGGTGGCGACCGTCCGCGCCTCGATCTCCGCCGCAAGCTTGGCCTTGACCGCCTTCGTGCGCCGGTCGATCTCCCGCTGAAGCTTGCCCTCGTCAACGTCCGACAGGTCGGCCACGACCTTGATGTCGATCCGCCCGCCGTCGAGCCCCCCGCCAAGCTCGTCCGCCATCCGCCCTCACCCCCCGATGAGCCGCAGGGGAGGGTGACGTAAAAGGCCGCTAACGTCGCCCAGCGGGACGCAAGCGCACGAACGGAACTTCCCGCGCGGGAAGTTCCAGGACCGGGCCAGCGGCGGGCGTACGATGCGCTGCAAGCACTGGAGGGCCCATGACTTTGTACCTGCATCTGCCGAACGACACCGGCAAACTGAAGCACCTCATCGGCCTGCCGGGCAGCGAGGTCCTGCCCGGCCCGCCGCGCGGCCTCGACGAGGTTCCACCCGACAAGGCGCTTATCTCTGTGCTGGATATGGGGCCGCGCGAGGTGGCGGGGTACATCGTCTCGGAAGTCGACTTCGCCAACTGGACCCGTTCCGGCGACGACCGGCCGAAGACCTGGCTCCTCATGGACCGCCAGGTCGCTGACAGCCTGTGCCCCGAAGCTCCGAAGCTCCGAAGCTCCGCCAGCACTGGCAGTCCGGCCTGGAATCCGACGCCGAAGCCGCTGCGCACCCCGACAACCTCATCCCTGTGGCACGCACAAGCCGCAGCGGAATCGGCATCCACATCGAACTGCTGCGCAGGTACGCGAAGGCCCTACGCGGCGAGCCGCAGGGCGACACGAGTGACGACCTCCTGACGGATGCCGGGGTACGGCGCATAGCCGCCACCGACCTCACCGCCCTCGCGGACGACCTGGAGAAGTGGGCCACGCACGACTGGATCGCCATCATCGACCTCGTCGGAGGGGAACGCGAGAACCTGGCGGGGCCGCTTCCTCCCTTCCCTGGCGCCGGCCCGAGCGAGAACCAATCAGAAGCCTAGAAAGGGCTGAGCCTCCGGCACGACAAGCCGGAGGCTCACACCCCGCTAGCCGGGATCAGAGGGACGCACAAGCCCGAACTGGACTTACCGCGTGGGAAGTTCCTGACCGGCCGCCGGGACGGCCGTGGGGACGCTAGGGCATCCTCCTGGCACCATCCGGCCCATGACGGCCGCGACCTTAGCTCTGCTGATCGAGCAGGGCGCCACGTTCGAGCACGAGCTAGCCCTGTCCGACGGCTCAGGCATCGTCGTCCTGACCGGCTACAGCGCCCGCATGGACATCCGGCCGTGCACCGGATCCGCGACCCTGCTCCACCACCTCGACACCACCGCAGGCGGGGGGATCGTCATCGACGGCCCGGCCGGGGTCGTGCAGCTGCGCATCCCCGCCGCCGCGACCCGCACGTTCGGATGGGACCGCGCCGTCTACGATCTGCTGCTCACCTCCCCGGACGGCGACGAAACCCGCCTCCTGGAAGGGCCGGTCACGGTCAAGCCGGGAGTGACCGCCTGATGGCCCTGCATGACCCGGTGATCGTCACCACCACCGAGCAGCGCACCGTCATCCACGTCACCGCCCGGCCCACCGTCGTCCAGGTGCGCACCCCAGGCGTACAAGGTCCGCCAGGACCCCGCGGGGAGCGCGGCCCCGCCGGGCCCGGTGGCGGCGGCTTCCACGTCCACGACCAGACCCAGCCCGCCCGCGTGTGGACCATCCCGCACGAACTCGGCCGCCGCCCCGCCATCGCCGTCGAGGACATCGACGGCAACGAGATCGACGCCGCGGTGTTCTGCCCGGACATCGCGACCGTGATTGTCACCCTCGGCGCGGCAACTGCTGGCCGAGCCCACCTCAGCTAAGGAGCGCGGTCATGGCCGTGAAGAAGATGCTCGCTGGCGACTACGACTTCGGGCAGGGCCACCTGCTCAACCTCGGCGACGCCACCACAGATACCGGCGTCCCCACCTGGGGGCAGGTGAAGACCCTCGTCAACTCGGCCGTCTCCAACCTGGACTACAAGGGGTCGGTGCGCGTCGCCTCGACCGGCAACGTGCCGGTCACCTCGGCGCCCGCCACGTTGGACGGCATCACCCTCGCTGGCGGCGACCGGCTTCTGCTCAAGGATCAGACCGCAGGCGCCGAGAACGGCCTCTACGTGTTCACCGCGTCGGGCCAGCCGCTCACCCGCGCGACCGACGCCGACGCGAACGCCGAGGTGACCCCCGGCCTGTGGGTCACCGTTGAGGAAGGGACCGTCCACGCCGACACCGCCTGGTGGGTCACCACGAACGGCCCCATCACGGTCGGCACCACTGCCATCGTCTTCAGCCGGTTCCCGATCACCGCAGGCAGCACGTCGTCCGACTTCGACCTCATCGGCCCGCCCAGCGCGAGCAACACGTGGACCGTCACCCACAACCTCGGCACCAAGGCAGTCCTCGTCCAGGTGTGGGACGAAGCCACGGGAGAAGAGGTGGACGTCAAGAAGGTCGCCGCCCTCAACACCGTCACCATCAGCGCGGGCGTCCCCCTCGCCCAGAATGGCTACCGCGTCGTGATCTTCGCCCGGAAGCCGTGATGAGCCGACACCTCGCCCCGCTGCACCTCGCCCAACTCGGCGGCACGCCAGCCCCACCCCCGCCGGGGCACGTCGCTGTGTACGCCGCCCAAGACGGCACCCTCCACCAGCAGACCTCAGACGGCGCCGCCGCCCCGGTCACCGCCTCGCGGGTGGCGCGCACCAGCGCCGACATCATCGTGACGCCCAACCAGCCATCCGCGCCACTTCCGGGCCTCCAGCTCGACCTCGTTCCGGGACTTCAGCGCGTGAGCGCATTCCTCCCCCTGCAAGCGGTCGGGGGACGGGTGGCCACCGATGTGAGCCTCGCCGGTCCTGGCGCCTCCCTAATCTTCGCGACATCACAGCTCATCTACGCGACGCAGGGGTCCCACTACGTGCACGCCACGAACGCATACGGGCCCATACTCGACGGCAGCTATTGGATCTACCCCGCTGGCCTAATCCACTTGAAGCTCGACGCCGTCGTGGACGCTGTCGAGCCCGGCACGGTCGCACTGGTGTCCACGGTGCACCGAGAGCGATACGTCTACGACATGACGCCCGAGCAGGACCTGAACGACTGGAACGGGGCGGACGCCGCCATCAACCCGATCGAGGCGCCCGCCAGAAGCCCCGGCGGTTCCATGCACGTGCTCGCCTACGGGGATGCCGACGCCGTGGCGTGGCAGACAGGGGACGTCAACGGCGGCCGCTGGCGGTTCGAGGCGTGGCTGTACTCCGACACGGGCTGGGCCCAGGCCGGCCTACGCATGACGTGGTGGAATTGGGAGGACGCCAACACGCAGGTCGGCGAGAACAGCGACATCCGTCCACTCCCCGCAGGGCAGTGGACGCGTTTCGCTCTGGAAGTCGAGCAGCCCGCAACCGCCACCGACGTGCGGCTGAACATCGGATTGTGGGGCGCGGTCCCGGCCGACACGGTGTTCTACATCGACGACGTCGTATTCGAGGAGATCACCGGCCAACTCAAGGTGCCAGCAGGCTCGCTCATGGTGGCCTCCCCCCTGTAAGGGCCTGGGTGGCGGTGGCGCTGGTGGCGCCACCGCTGGGTGCCGAGCGCTATGCCGCGGCGAACAGGTCGAGCTGGGCGAACCTCGGCGCGTGGCGCGCGACGGGATGGCGGGCCGTGCGCACCGCTGTACGGCGGGCGGGGCGGGGCGTGAGCACGCGCTGCCCGGACAGCGGAGCTGGGGCGGCGGGAGCGGCGGTCTCCACGACGATGGCGGCGTCAAGCAGGGCGGTGACCTCGTTGGCGTCGGCCTTGGAGGTGATGTCGAACCAGCCGTATTCGGCGTACTGGGCGGCGACGGCGTCGGCCTGCTCCCAGATCGGCGCGGTCTCGTCGATCTGCGGGGCGGGCTCGTCGACCGGGCGCAGCAGGGTGGCCACGATGGCGGCGAACGCGCGGGCCCGGAAGGCGCGGAGGTGGGCGCGGCGCTCGGCCTCGGTCAGGCCGTCCAGGTGGTGCTGGTTGGTGGAGTGGCGCTCCCAGCGGCCGTAGTGGCGTACTACGAGCGCCGTGTAGCCCTCGACCAGCTCGACCAGGCGCGGCAACGCGCTCGCGAAGCCTGCCACCCGGGCGGGGCTGCCGTGGGCCTGGAGGGTGACCGCGTCGGGCTGGGTGGTCGTCACGCCGTTGGCGGCGGCGAACTGGCGGGCGGCCCGGATGCGGGCGGCGACCTTGGTCGCGCCGGAGCCGGTGGGGAAGGTGAACCGCACCGAGGCGCGGCCGCCGACGATGCGCATCCTGTCGGCGGTGACGTAGGCGGCGCGGCGGCGAGCCTCGCGCTCAAGCCTGGCGGCGCGGACGGTCGCGGCGTGCTCGCGGCACTCCCGCCGCAGGGCCTCGCGGTCGATGGGGGCGGCGGGGGCGTGCGGGGCGGGCTTGTACATCGCGGCGAGCCGCGCCATCTGCTCCCCGATGCCGCGCGTCCCCTGCAGCGGCGCGTCCAGCGCGGGCCACACCTCGCGGGCCAGCTCCACGTAGGCGCGGCCGCCGAGAACGGTCACGTCCGCGTCGGCAATGCCGAGGGCGGCGGCCTGGGCGCGCAGCGTCTCGCCGGTCACGGTGCCCGCCTGCCCGGCCCGCAGCTCGTACGGCTCCAGCATGGTGTCGAGCTCCACCAGGCCGTGCAGCGCGGAGAGGATCAACACGCGGCCGCCGTCGTGGGCGAGGGCGTCGGCGGCGCGGCGCGCGGCCCGGTGGTAGCTCCCGACATACAGCTCTCCGGCCGGGATGGCGGCGGCGGTGTCGGCCTTCTTGCCGCCGCACGGAACGATGACAACCCGGGCGGTTCCGGTGGTCTGCACGGTGGGCGTGGCGGTCATGTCGTTCCTCCTGGGGCCGGGCGCCGAGGGGTCGCAGTCCCTCGGCCTTACATTAAAAAGTGTAGGTCATATTTATTTTTCCTGACAAGGTCCCGGGCATGACGAAGGGCCAGGACCGGCACGGTCCTGGCCCTTCGCTCACTTGATCGTGTTCGCCGTGGCCATCATGATCCCGAACGCCCGATCGATCCCCTTCTTCGCCTTACCGGTCACCCACTCCGGCCGCCTCGCCTCGCGCGGCTTCGACCGCCGCCGGTCGGCCGCCAACACCGCGATCTCCTCCAGAATCTGCGTCAAGATCTCGTAGTGGCGCGGCCACGGGTCGGCCCGCTGCTCCTCGTTCAGGTTGACGATGGCATCAGGGGGGAGGCGATCCGCTCGGGCGAGTAGCCGCCGGACCCCGAAGAAGCCGGGCTGTCCGGGCCGGCGCCAGGCTCCCCGGGGCTCGAATCCGGGGTAGTGGTGGGCAAGGTCGGCGTCGAGGTCGTCCCACCGCTCGATGAGTCGGAGGACGGCGAGGATTCCCCCAGGCGCAGCCCGTACGCCCTCAGCAGCCCCTTCACGAGCGCGACCATGTCGGGGACGGCCGGCCGCAGCGCGAAGAAGTCGGCGAAGCCCTGCTCGCCCAACAGGCGGACCGCCATCTGGTGAACGGCCGCCATCACCTGGTCGGGCAACTTCTTGTTGATGACGAGCTGGTCGATCACCATGTCGAGCACGGCCATGGTGGCGGCGTTCGGGTCCTGGACGCGGGCCGCGTCCAGCGCCGTGCGAACGATCAGGCCCAGGTCCACCGCGACGTGCGTCAGCGGCTCCAGCACATCCAGCGGCAGCTCGGTCGGCAGTTGGCACACGACCCGCCCCCGGAACTTCAGCGGGAACGTGTCGCTCACAGCAGCGTTGCGCTCCGCTGCGATGGCGGCCAAGCGCTCATCGCGGTCAATGTCTAGGTCGATCATCATCCCGAGGTCCTCCAGACGGTGCGGGCAGGTCGCCGAGGACCGTAGAGCACGTGGGGCTTAGCGTCGCATCGTTCGAGATTGTTGCCGGATCCTCTGACATGACCGCCGGATCGTGCGCAGGATAGGGGCTACTCCCATGATTCGACCGCAAGGAGCCGTATGCCCGGCACGCTTTCCGGCCTAGGTCAGGTTCAGCCCACCCGCATCTTTGCGCTCCAGTTGAGTAACCTGCGGGAAGCGACCTCGCTCACGCGTGAAGACCTGGTAGATGCCCTAGATGTAGCCCCCGAGCTGATCGACGACTACCTCGAGGGTACTCGGCTGCCGACCGCTGTTGACCTTATGTTGCTCCTGCACACCATCGACCCCGTCATTACTGTGGGCGAGGTCGTGGTCTGGCAAGTTGCCCTGGAATTTGCTAGGGCGCTCTCGTCCTCTACACCTTACGAGGGCGATCCGGCGCGTGAGTTCAATCGGATCCTCACCCTCTTGGAGTTCGACCACTTCGGTCCCCATGATCCCCCTCCGCGATCGCGGAGGGGTATGCCCTCACGTGAGGCGCTTACGGCGTTTCTACAAGCGGCCTTGCCCGCCGAGTGGGATAGGTCGCCGTGGCTCATGGCATACGACTTCGCTCGTGATCTTCTGCAGGCGAGCCCCGACGTCGGAGGACCTGAGGGGAGGGGTGGGACGACACCGCTACATTTCGATCTCCCAAGGCCAGCCCCCGTTGTAGCCCCTACGGTGATTGTGGGCCGAAACGAGGTCGGCAAATCAGCGGCCCTCGGCGCTCGGAGCATGGCGTTCGCGTACGGGATGCGTCTTAATAGGGCAGAGGCTCAGCGTGGCCTGGCGGAACACTCGTTGCCAGGGTCGACGCCGGTAACGATCTACCTCAGCGACGAAGCCGGTCATGAAGCCGTTGAGTCGGCCGTAGCTGCCTGGCTCGACGCCCAAGGGCTAGAGATTGTCTACACCGGGAAACCGGTCATCGGGTCGTTCTGGCGTCCGCTCCTCGCACGCCTCAAGAATGAGAGTGAGGAACATCTAGACGACGGCGTCAGTCTCATTGGGCGCGCTGCGGGCCTCTATGGACTGGATACCCGTCAAGCCGACGTCAATCAGAAGGAGGCCGAAGCGTTCGCCAAGGTCATGGAGGCGCTGGCAGATATCGACTCGGCGGTAATCCACCATGGCACGCTGCTCGTGGTCAAGCATGCTGGCGCTGTCGTGCGGCGCGAACTGAGCCAGCTTGAGGTGGAAGCCCTGCGCCGTCACCCCGTCCTCACATCGAGGCCGGACACCATATTGAGCGAGCTGCAGCGTCTCGCAGACGAGACACCATCACTTCCGCATGCGGCGATAGACGGCTAGTGCGATTCAGCGGCCGAACTCGTCGAGTTGCCACCGCTCACGCGCGACGTCAACCGACAGCATGAGCACGCCCGTCCCCTGATCCGATGAGGCCTCCACGCGGTAGTGCCACACATCCACCGGGGCTTCGTACGGTAGGTCCTCCCGCCACCACTCCCGAGACGTCACCCAACACTCGAGTATCTGGCACACCCGATAGGTGCGCGGCCGCCGGCCCTGCCGCGCCCACGTGAACCGCACGGGCCGGCCGAGGGGGAACACCGGATCGTCGGCCGGTTCGGTGACGACGTCGACCACGGCCGGTACCTCTCCCACCCGGCCCAATGTAGGCCACCAGCCAGACGACGGCGGGGAAGCGGAAGGGGCGCCGGCCAGACTCGGCCGACGCCCCCCGCATGTTGATCCCCAAGGCCCGCCGCCGAGGAGCTGGCGCTGCTGAAGGGCCAGCTCGGATCGTTGCGGCCGACGTGCCGTCCCGATGCGGACGAACCGGAAGACTTCGTGCCGGAAGGAACTTCCCGCGTGGGAAGTTCCGAAGGTCAGGGGGTGGGGGTCGGGTCGAACGCCGTCCAAGTCGCAGGCAGCAGGTCGTAGTACGGGGCTCCGACGTCGCCGCCCAGCACGCTGAGCCGCAGCGGCAGCGTGGACGCCTCCGTCTTCTGGAAAGACTGCTCCACACCCTCGGACTGCTCGCACCTCGGCACCATCCGGCGAAGCCGCTTGGTGCCGTCGATCAGCTCCAGGCACGCCGCGGTCTCGACGCGGGAGCCGATCGCGGGCGGGGTGAACCGGTAGTAGGCCGCGCCGCCGCCCTGCGGGGTGATCTCCTCAATCGTGCCGCCGCCGTACACGGCCTTAAACGAGGCCAGCGACCACTCCAGAAGATCGACCTCGATCGTGGCGGCGTCCTCGGTCTGCCAGCGCCTGACGGCGTAGTTCGACTGGTGGGCGCGCGTCTCCTCAAAGCTCGGGTCGGTGCTCCAGTTGAACGAGTCCGGCGTAAAAAGTCCGATGTCGTACCACGCGGACGGCATGGTCACCGTGGGGCCTTCCGGCGCGGGACTGCCGACCGGCGCCAGCCACAGCCGCGCCTGCTGCGGGATGAACACGTTCTCTGCGCCCACGCGGGCCTCCCAGCCACTCGGCACCCCCGCCCGCTGGGCGAGGGTGTGTCAGGTTGGGGACCCGGGCGCAGAGTAGGGACGAACCGGGCTAACGTCGCGCTGACCAGGGCGGCAGGACGTTAGCGACCGTTTGCGCTACACGTCCGGCCATGACGACGACGAAGGCCAGGAGCGCGGCGGCCGCGCCGCCGGCGGGCTCGCGCTGGCGGTGCCTGGTGCGGCCGTGTAACCTGCGCGCCCGCTGGCAGCCGGCCGCTGACAGTGCGGCGGCGCAGGAGTCGCTGTGGTGGCACTACCGGCTCATGCACCGGGGGCGGCCGTGAGAGATCTCCTGTGGCAGGTGGCGGCGTGGGCGCATTGGGTGATCCCGCTCGCCGTGCTGGAGACGCTGGCGTTCCTGGTGGGCCGCCGCGCGGGCCGGGTGGCGGGGGAGCGGGAGCGGCAGCGCCTGGAGCAGCGACTGGAGACGTTCACGACGATCCTGGGGCCGGTCGCGCAGGCGATCAGGGACGGTAAGCCGTCGTTCCGGATGGGCGAGCAGGACCGGGCAGTCCTGGCGCTGCTGGTCACGGAGCCGGGGGAGGACGGCGACCGGCTCGCCGAGCTTGAGCAGAAGTTCCATGAGCGGTCCGAGTAGACATGGTTATAAATATGCCCTACACTTTTCAATGTGAATCCGGGGACTGCGACCCCCGGACGAACGGCCAAGACCCCAGGAAGAAAGGGCATAACCCCATGAACTCGATGCGCCCCTACGCCGGTTACCTCCACGGCGAACTGACCGGCCTCGGCTTCGCCGACCTCGGCCGCGACCCGGAGGAGCTGGGCGGCTACGACGCCCTGTTCACCCGCGTCTACCAGGGCTTCGGCTACCAGGTGGAGGTTCACGAGCAGGACGGGGACGTCACCCTGCGCGTGTTCGGCCCGGGTGAGGCCGCTGAGGGAGACAGCACCTACCGCAACGGCCACCTCGCCGAGACCAAGTTCGCGGTCGAGATGCCCACCGCGATCGTCATGGGAGCCATCACGGCCGCCGTGACGCTCGGCAAGGACACCGACCGCCTGTACGCGGCCCCCGCCGTCGCCTAACTCTCCCCACCCTGTGGTCCCCGCCCGCCTACTCCCGGGCGGGGGCCACTCCTCCCCACGCCTGGAGCACACTCCCGTGATCGTTACCGTCGCGCTGCTGCGCGCCGCCCTGGTCAACCTCGCCGCCTACGCCTGGCACGCCCCCGCACCGGTCATGGTGTCGTCACCCAGCGACCTGTGGGCCCGCCCGCTCACCTCGGCCATCAGGTTCGGCCACTACAAGACCGTCGAATCCGACGACCACGTCGTCCCCGTGGGCATCCTCACCCGCAACCCCATTGACGGGCCGCTCGTCGCCGCCCTCACGGTCGCGGATTTCGACCGCGACCCCACCCGCAAGGACATCGCCAACGCCACCACGGATGTCCAACTCGCCAACAACCTGTACTGCGCCGAACTGCTCAACCCGGCCATGCCGGTCGTCATCCCGACCGACCGCAACGAGTACGAGCTGTACTCGCCGCTCAGCCCCGCCATGGATCACGGCTACTACGACCCCGATGGAGAGCACCACTACGGCGTGTGGGGCCATGACATGACGGACGGCCCTACGGTCCACGTCCTGTGGCCGATCTCGCCTGAACGCGCCGCCACCCCGCCCACGCCCATCCGGCCCGTGGACTGGTTCGCCCGCCTTCACCAGACCGAGACGTGGACCGACTGGCACGGCCGCACCCGCCGCATCCGCGACCTGGACGTCTACGACAACTGCATGGCGCGGTCCTGGCTGGAGACCAACGCCGCCACCATCACGGACGGCGTCATCCGGCACATCCTCGGCCACCCCGACCCCGACGCCGTCCTCGACACCGACCCGGGCAGGCTCACGCCGCTCCAGGAGGCCGACATCGCCGTGACCGACCCGCACGGCTGGATCGTCGAGACCCCCCTCGCCCAAGCCCTCGCCGCCGTCTACGCCAACTGACCTTGGAGAACCCCCCGATGTACGCGAACTGGTACGCGCGCCTAGACAACGAAGAGACCTGGATGGACGAGCAGGGCATCGAGCATGTCATCGCCCGGATGAGCCCCCGCTACGCCCGCAACATCCTCGTATGGATTGAGCGGCAGCACGAGGGCATCGTCCAAGCCGCCGCCAACGCCCTCCGCGACGTCAAGCTCCCGCCGTTCGACACCCACGCCTACGACGATGTGGTGCGCTCGTGCGACGACGAGGCCGCCGCCATGATGAGCAACCCGCGCGCCTGGCTCGCCGAAACCCCGCTCGTGCTGGCCCTCACCGAGGCAGCCACCCCCTACATCGCCCGCCACCGGCAGCCCAAGCGCCACCTGCGCGCGGTCCCGCTCTCGGCTGAGCGCTACCTCCACTCTGTCTGACCCCACCGCCCCGCCCCCGGGCGGGGCCAACCCCGAAGGGCTCCCATGACTTACCGCCGCGCCGCGCAGATCTTCCTGATCATCGCCGCCATCATCATCACCGCTGCCGGGATCAAGGCACTCATGGACGACAACCTGACCGCCGCGATCCTCGCATTCTGGGCCGTCGCCTGGAAGGGCGTGCACGGGCTCAACCAGGACCAGATCCAGCGACTTCAGGCCGAGATCAAGGCCCACGCCGAGATCACCAACCTGATGGCCATGCACCTCACCGACGAGCAGCACGCGGAGTTCACCGCCCAGTTGAAGGCCGTCGAGGCCATCAAGGCCGCCGAGTCCGGCTCCTGACCCTCAACCCCCGGGCGGCGCACACCGCGCCGCTCCCTCCCTGGAGAACCCCGGTGACCACCACCCCGCGCACCCGCACGGCCGACGAACTGGCCGACCTCATCCTCACCCGCACCCGCGTCCGCGTCTTCAACCCCGGCAACCCGAGCGACTACATGCACGGCACCATCGCGGCCCTCACCAACGGCGGCATGCTCCTGAATGTCGGCCACGGCTTCGTCGCCCTCCCCGCCGACGCCCCCGTGAAGCCGTGGCCAGCGAAACGCGTCCGCGTCTACCGCGTCGTCGGCGAGAACGGCGTGCCGCGCTGGACGTGGTGCCCCCTCTTCAACGACCTGCCATACCGCCCCTTCCGGTACCCCTTCCGGTCCTGGCGGGAGGCGATGGACAGCGCCCTGCGGTGGCTGGAGCACACCAAGGGCCTGCAGAACCTCCCGGCCCTTCCGAACGCCTAACCCCCACGCCCGCCCCGGCCTGCGCGCCGGGCGGGCCCACCCGAGGAGAACTAACCCGTGAGCGACACCCAGCCCGCCGACAACGTGCGGACCCTCATGAACAGCGAGCTGTATGCGCACATGCACGCCGCCGTGGGCCGCCTGCTCGAACACCAGAAAGAAGGCGTCGGCGGACGCGCCTGCCCCTGTGAAGAAGACCCGTGGGACGCCAGCACCGCATGCCCCTACCGTGAGGAGGTCACCCGCCTCCACGCCGAGGTGGCCGACCGCCCCCACGCGGTCATCCTCGACGTGGCCGGCCCCATGACCGGCCCCACGACCGGCGTGGCGTCGGTCGTGGTGCCGAACGGCAAGGTGTCCATCGACTCCCGCACCCGCGACGTCTTCCTCTCAACGAGGGACACCAACGGCTTGACGCGCTTCATCCGTTGGCCGTGGCAGGACGCGGCCACCACGGGTGAGGCCCTGGTGATGGCCGCGCACGCCGCCCGCGACGAGCCCGACCCGGACAAGGTGCAGAAGCTCGTCACCCTGATCTCCGACTTCGGCGACACCAACCTCGTGGCCCTGGCCCGGCACCTGCTCACCTCCGGCGTCCAGCTCCCCAACGCCTCCTGACCCCCGACAGCCCTGTGCCCGTTCCGGCCGCGCGCCGGGCGGGCCAACCCCCTGGAGACAGCACCGTGACCGACCACGCTTCACCGGCCGCCGAGATCCGCGCCCACATCGCCACCTTCGACCAGCGAGCCGCCGACGCCCGCGAAGCCACCATGACCGGCCGCGACAACAGGGAATGGCTCCCCTGGTACGGCGTCACCCACAACGTGCCCAACGCCAAGGACACCGGCAAGGCCCTCGTGGCGCACCACCGGTACACCCACGACCGCGAAGAGGCACGGTACGAAGCCGAGTTCATCGCGGGCCCGCTCGATCCCCGCCTGGCCACCTGGATCATCTCCACCGGCCCCAACCTGGCAGGCCCCATCGGCGCCCTACTCGGCCCGATCGCCGACCTCATGGAAGCCCACAACGCCACCGAGCAGAACGTGGGCCCCGACCCCGACGTACCCCTGCAGCTTGGCGTCGTGGTGGACGGCCACGGTCAGGTCCGCCTCGACTGGACCGGCGCCCTGGCGTTGGCCCGCCGCCTCGCCACCGTGCCCACCAAGCCGCCCACCTGCAACGGGGCCTGCACCACCGGCGCCGATCTCGGCCTGCTGGAGTACGCCGGCTGGATCGCCAACGCACACCCCGACTGCCCCCTGCACGCCTGACCCGCTCGGCCTGCCCGCCCGGTCGCGCGCCGGGCGGCCCACCTCAAGGAGAAACAGCACCATGAGCGACCTGACCGCCGAGGCCATCGCCGACTTCCTCGCCGCCGCCGACAACACCCTCGCCGACGAGCTGGACGCCAAGGTCGGCCTGTACGCCACCGGCCACACCCTCCACATCGAGGTCACCCCTCGCCAGAGCTCGAACGCCGTCCGCTTCGCGGCGCGCGTCTTCCCGGTCGAGCCCGCGCCGCCGGTCGCGGCCGAGCCCGTCCGCCTCGACGCGGAGACCGCCCGCGAACTGACGTACCTGGAGCCCGGTGACGACTACGAGGGCTGGACCCTCGTGCTGATCAAGGAGCAGGGCAGCACCCGGTGGGCGTCCAGCCACTCGATCGTCATTCGCAACGAGGCTGGTGAGCACTTCGCGAGCCACTTCCGTACGGGTCTGACCGAGCAGCAGGAGACCCGGCCGTGGGAGGGCCTGAAGGTCGCCCTCTTCAAGCCGGTGGCCCGTAGGACGCGCGTCGTCCAGGTCCACGACTGGGTCGCCCCCGCCGAGAACGCCGACGCCGCGCCCGCCGCCTCCTGACCCTGCCCGGTACCTCCCGCCCTGCCGCGCGCCGGGCGGGCACCTCCCCGAGGAGAACCACGTGAACCGTGACCCCCTGATCCAGGCCGTGGGCGCCAAGCTCAACGAGCACTGGCCGTACCTGCTCAACGACGGCGTCCAGTACCGCGTCGCCGTGGACGCCCTCGACGCCGCCCAGGAGGCCGGCGCGGTGCCCACGGCCGACCGCGAACACCTCCGCGACCGCCTAGACGACGCGCACGCTCAGCGCGAGCAGGCCGAGGCCGAACGCGATCAGCTCCGCGAGCGCCTGGACGACGCCCTCGTCAAGCGCGAGGCGTACAGCATGGCGATGCACGAGCTGTTCGGCGGGATCGCCGCCGCCCGCAACGCCCTCGCCATGATGCGGAGGGGCAAGACCCCGGACTGGGATCTCCTGGAACGGCAGCTCGTCGGGAAGGTGACGTACGCCGACGAACGTCTCGGCCACCGCCTGACCCGCGAGGCGTCCAAGCTACGGCAGCGCACCGCCGAGGCCGAGCAGGAGGCCGCCGAACTGCGCGCCAAGCTCGACGCCGCCGAACGCGAGACCGCCCGCGCCCACCAGCTCGCCGAGGTCGTCCACACCAGCTACGGCCTGCTCAACGCCGCCCACCTGGACCTGCGGGCGCGCATCACCGAGGCGATCGACCTCATCGCCAAGTACGACGGCCCCGAAGCTCCGTTCGAGCACCACCCGAAGTGGGCCCACGTCCGCCACACCCTCATCACCCCGAAGGCGGCGGCCGTCCCCGGGCAGCCGCCCGCCGACGAGGACGCCGGCCTGCCAGTCGCCGCACTGGTGGACGTGGACGGCACCCTCGCCGAGCGCGGCGACCGCTCCCCGTACGACTGGGCGCGCGTCGGAGAGGACACGCCGAACCGGCCGGTCATCGAGACCGTGCGCGCCCTCTACCACCGCGGCTACCGGATCGTGGTCATGTCCGGCCGGTCCGACGAATGCCGCGCCGCGACCGCCGCATGGCTGAACGCGCACCTCGGCGTCCCGTGGGACCACCTGCTCATGCGGGCCGCTGGCGACTACCGGAAGGACGCCGAGGTCAAGACGGAGCTGTACGAGACGCGCCTACGTGGCCGGTACGACGTCCGCGTGGTCCTGGACGACCGGCGGCAAGTCGTGGACGCCTGGCGGGACCTGGGCCTGACCGTCTTCCAGGTGGCGCCCGGTGACTTCTGACCAGGTGCGCGGCCAACCGGACGACGCAGGGGAGTTCCTGGTCCTCGACCAGGCCCCGGCCGAGGGCGAGCAGACCAGCAAGGGTCGCCCCTGGGCCAAGTGCACGTGCGGTCACCGCATCTGGTCCGAGCGGGCCCTACGACTCGGCAAGGGCAGCAAGTGCGCCCGCGGCCTCCACCTCCCCCGGCACGGCCGAGGATACGGCCGCACCCGAGGGTGGCGGCACGTGACCGGACAGACCGACCTCTTCACCAGCAAGGAGACCAACATGGCCACCATCGCCCCCGTCGTGGACGTCGCCGACATCGCCGCGGTGTTCGTCGCCGACACCCTGGACGAATCCGGCATCGACGTCACCATCCGCCACCGTCAGGACGACCGGCCCGAGGTGACGGTCATCCTCGACGGGAAGGCGTTCCGGCTGCACCTCACCCAGCTCCCCGCCGAGCCGGACACCAACTGACCAGGCAGGACGGAACGTATCTACAACGTAAAGGCGGCCGCCCCGGACACCTCCGAGACGGCCGCCTTCGTCACGGCCTACAAGCCACGATGCGGCATCAGCCGATCGAGAAGCTCACCGCCGCGCCGTACTGCACGAGCACGACCACGACGACCAGGACCAGGATGACGCCCCAGACGAGCCGGACGACCGGCTTCGGCACGGAGACGTTGACGGTGAACTTCATGAGCTCCAATGAGAGCTCCCTCCTGCGGGCACACGCGCCCGCGTCCGGGTACCAATACGGTGCCGGACCTGGGGCAATCTGCCCCGGACGCGCTACACTGGAGCTTGCGAAACACCTGGTAGCCAGCGTCCAGGACCCTCAGGTCCGGCTGGTAACCCAAGGCCCGCCTCTCCCTGGTACGGAGATGCGGGCCTTTACGGTTGCTCCGATATTACTCCTCGCGGTGCCCTCGGCGCGACGCTAAGGGAAACATCGGCAAAGTGAGACTCGGACATCTCGATCATGAGACTGGGGTTCCTCGACCTGCGGCTTAGCCCGTGTACACGGTCTAAAGGGAATGGGGAATCTGTGGACGGTCTGATCAGTTCTGACCCTTCCTCTGATCCTCGCGGTACGCTTTCCGCGTTTAAACAGGCCACGATTAACGATCTGCCATTTAACTTAATCCGGAGTTCTCCGATTTAACTTAATCGGAGAACGGGCCACCGTATTTTTTTTGGCGTCTCTCTTATTTGCGTTCCCGGTGGGACGACTGGCCCGGTCGCGCCTGAAGACCTGCAGCGTCCATCTCAGGGCCACTCGCGGGGGCCCCATCCCGCCGTGGGCCCACCTCGGACTGAGGCGGCTTTCCTGGCCGCTCATAGGCATATGCCCTAAACTCCAGCGGAGAAGGTCTCTCTCGTGGGGTCTCCCCAGGTTGGAGCGTTCCACGCCCTCCTGGCTCTCCCTGGAAGGTGCGTCACACTTCCCCACTAGATCCATTACGGCAAGTCAACTCGAACACGAGTACGCATTGCCACGCACCGATCACGGCATGCGATCCTGGAGGCATGGCCGCAGCGATTGATCTCGTCGTCCCCCAGGGCTACGCCCTCGCCGACCTCGACACCTGGTCGCACGTCTGCGCCACCAACCAGCACGGGGACTGCACCGGCCGGTACATCAACCCGGACCCCGACTGCCCGGCCGAGAAGATCGAACTGCCGTGCACGTGCGGCATCTGCCAGCACGACCAAGCCCCCAAGAAGCGCGGACGCCCCCGCAAAACCCCCGACGCGTAGCAGCCACCCCGGCCCGCCCACCTGGGCCGCGCGACGTTAACGAAAAGACCTGCTACCCATCGGCGCGTGAACACGCCGATCTATGACCGCCTGGTCGCCGAGCTGCGCGAACAGCACACCACCACCGTCCCGTTCCGGCGCCCCGCCGCGGCGCCCGCTGGCCCGGCCGGGGCCGCGCGCGACTGGTTCGCCCCCGCCGAACCCGCCCCGGCCCGCGTCGAGCCGACGCCGCCGCCCGGCCTCCAGGGCATCGCTCGCATCCTGTCCATGGCGCGCGTCGGCCTCGACGTCCAGGACCCCAGAGCCGTCGTCGTGATGACCGGGACCGTCGCATGAGCCGCAACGAAGGCTGCGCGCCCATCCTCGCCTACTTCCTCATACTGGTCGCGCTCGTCTGGAGCGCCGCCACCACCGACATCACCGCGCTCTCGATCCTCTGCTGGGTCATCGCCGGCGGCTCCGTCCTGGCCCTCATCGTCGACGCCGCCATCGACTAACGGGCCGACAGGACGCTAACGACGCAACCTGCCACACTCCCGCCGCACCACGACACCCCACACGCAAAGGACCTCGAGACCCGCCCATGTTCACCGAGACCATCGAACACACCTGGGAAGCAGGCCACTCCCTCCCGCACCTGCCCGGCAAGTGCGCCAGCCTCCACGGCCACACCTGGCGAGCCTCCATCACCATCGCCGCCGCCCACCTCGACACGTCCGGCATCCTCGTCGACTTCGGCCTCCTCAAGGCCCGCGCCAAAACGTGGATCGACACCCACCTCGACCACGCGCTCATGCTTGGCGCCGACGACCCCCTCATGCCGCTCCTCGAACCTGGCCCGGACGGCACCCCCACCCCGCTCGCCACCATGTTCCTCAAGCGTGGGCAACGCCTGTTCGTCTTCGGCCGAGACTTCACCGACGTCGCATGGCCCTCCGTCGAAGGCGTCGCGCAGCTGCTTGCCCACCACGCGCACGACTGGCTGGCCCGCTCCACCACCCGCCGCGACGTGTACGTCTCACAGGTCACCGTTCGCGAGACCGACCGCAACTCGGCGGCCTGGCACAACCCCGAACCACCCATCGCCCTCCACACGATCGCCGGCCAGGGTGGCGTCGCCGGCGACATCGCCCGCCTGATCCTCACTAACGCCGCCCTCGCGGCCCAACCGGCGCCGGGCGTCCTCGCCACCGCCAGCAACTAACCCCCTCGAAGGAGAAACCCCGCATGACCAGCACGCCCACCACCGGCTACGTTCCCGTTCCCGTCAAGGACTTCGCCCGCTTCACCACCCTCGCCGACGAGCTCGGCCAGGCCGCGCGGGACCTGGCCGCCTCACTCGCGGACGCCCCCGAACGCCAGGCCCTCGCCGAGCACGCCGACACCGCCGCGGCGCCGACCGCCAACACCATCCCCGGCATCCCCGAGGCCGGCCGAACCAACAGCCGCGCCACGCAGGCCGAAGCCACCGCCAATCGCGAGCACCTCTGCCAGCAGATCGCCGCCACCGGCACGCACGGCGCAACCACAGCCGACCTCACCACCGCCAACAGCCAGACCGCCCCACGGATCCACTCAGCCATCCGCACCCTCGAAGCCCACGGCCGCGTCTTCCGCACCGGCCACGGCATCATCCGCTGGTACGCCGCCGAACACCGCACGACCGTCGTCAACGCCATGCGCCGCCGCATCCCCAACCACGACCTCACCGCACAGGAAGCCGCGGACGCCCTCGGCCTGCCCGTCCCCCGCATCCGCGAGATGGTCGAAACCGGGCAGCTCGACGGCCGCCGCGTCGGCAAAGCCATCATGGTCCACCGCAAGGGCGCCCTCGCCTACATCGACACCATCGGCGCCCCGCCCACCACCGAGCCGGCCAACACCCCGCCCGCCGCATAACCCGCCACAGCCCACCCACCCCCCGACCCGCACGAGAGGAGGAAGCACACCATGGTGCGCCGCAACACGCTCACCCCCGAACTCGCAGACCAAATCGTCGCCGCGTTCGAGGCAGGGAACTCCGTACGCCGAACCGCAGCCCTCGTAGGCGTCAGCCGCAGCGCCCTCTACGACTGGCTCGCCCAAGGAGAGCAGGACAACGCCCCCGAGCTGTTCGCGGACTTCGCGGACAGATGCACGCGCGCGCGCACGAAGGTGATGGGGGACCTGTTCAACGCGGCGTACCAGGACGCGATTGGCGGGGTGGAGATCAAGCGGGCGGTCCGGCCGGATGGGACGGAGGAGGTCCAGACGACGCCGCCGAACGGGAAGATCGCGCTGGAGCTGATGTCGCGGATGGATCCGGATGAGTGGCGGCCGGTGAAGGCGGTCGAGCTGGAGGTGTCGGGGCCGAACGGGGGCCCGGTGCGGGTGGCTGGTCAGGAGGGTGTGGTGGAGGGCATCCGGGAGCGGGTGCGGAAGGCGAAGGAGCGTCGGGCGGCCGAGGCGGCGGCCCGCGCCGAGCAGGAGCGGCAGACGACGGGGGAGCACGGTGGGTAGTCATGAGCCGGGGGGATTCGGGCAGCCACTTTGGGAGTCGGCGGCTTGCGGGAAGGGACCACCGGCCTAGTAACGCGAGTTGCCCCGAAGGGTGGGCAACTTGGCACGGCCGGTCTACGGTCAACTCATGCAGGCCGAAGCACTCGGGGTGTTCGAGGCCACACTCTGGGGCCTGGCTGGCGGCATGGCCGCCGCGCTGGTCTCGCTGACCGCCGCCATCAAAGCTGCGGGCTACCGCTGGCCCTGGCGGCGCAAGAACGACACCGACCGGGAAGCGCGCGAGCGCTTCTGGGCCCGCATGGTGGTGCTTGGTGGCTGCCTGCTGCTCGGCGTGCTCGTCGCCGCCGCCGCCCATGGGCAGATGAGCGGCCCCTGGCCGGCCTTCCTGCTCGGCGTGGGCGCCGAGGCTAGCGTTCGCGGCATCCTGGCCGGGGTCGAGGTGTCGGTGCGCAAAGTGGAGGACGCGGCCCCCGGCCTGCCCGAGCAGGCGGAGGGAGGCGAGCAGCATGCGAACCCGGCCTGACACCGCGCTAGCCAGGCTGGCCCAGGCGGTCCGGCCGCGCCGCCCGTGGCTGCGGGTGACCGTCTCACCCTGGTGGGCGCGGGTCCTCATCGCCGCTGGTGCCCGCCCGGCGTCCGCTGACGTTATGACCGTTGCCTACTCCGCGCCCCTGATCAGCCCAGGCCAGAACCTGCGCGATGCCAACCTGCGTGGCGCGAACCTGAACGGCGCGAACCTGACCCGCGTGGACCTGAGCGGCGCGGACCTGACCGTTGCGACCCTGATCGGTGCGATTCTGAATGATGCGAACCTGACCCGCGCGCGCCTGCCCGGCGCGCGCCTGTCCGGCGCGGATCTGAGTGGCGCGACCCTGATCGGTGCGGTTCTGGATCATGCGAACCTGACCCGCGCGCGCCTGCCCGGCGCGGACCTGAGCCGTGCGACCCTGATCGGTGCGGTTCTGGATCATGCGAACCTGACCCGCGCGCGCCTGCCCGGCGCGGACCTGCCCGGTGCGACCCTGACCCGCGCAAATCTGAGCGGCGCGGACCTGCTCAGCGCCGTGCTGCAGGCCACGGATCTGTCCGGCGCGGATCTGAGTGGCGCGACCCTGAGCGGCGCGGACCTGCGCCACGCGGACCTGACCGGCGCGGACCTGACCGTTGTGAACCTACGCGGTGCAAACCTGAGGCACGCGGACCTGACCGGCGCCGTGCTGCACGGCGCTGACCTGGACGGCGCGCTCCTGGGTGGTGTGGTGTGGGTTGAGGAGACGCGGTGGCCCACAGGCGGCTGGTCGGAACGCATGCGCAGGGCCTCCGAGCGGTTGCCAGACGGTCGGTGGCGGGTCCGGGCGGAGGAGGTTCCTGAGGACGCTCTGGCACCCATCTGATCCGCGGATTTCGGGGCTCATGATCGCTTGAGGGTTCGGTTGTTCTCGCTGGTCAATGATTGGCAGGAGTGCCGCTTCGACAAGGGGTGCAGTCAGAGGTTGAGTGGCAGCGGCTCGCCGTGGGTCGTTGCGGCGGAGTTGGACGAGCCGGGGGTGTTCGAGTCGGTTGAGGGGGAAGGCGCGGCGGGAGGCGATGCGCCGGCACCTGGCCGTGCGGGCGCTCACGCAGTCGTACCTGTGGTTGGCGCCGCCCAAGCCGGACGGGTCAAGGCGTTGGTGTGACTTGGATCACTTGGCGACGTGATTCTTGGATCGCTATTTGTCGTGATGGAGCCACACATTGACAGGGAGCCACAGAGACTTCCATAGGGTTTGACCTGTGGTGATAGAGCGCTCCGCGCAGTGGTCGGCGGCATCGACGAACTCGACCCGGACGCCTTGCTCTCCCTCTTCAAGGTGCTGGAGCGGCCATTCGCGAGTGACGGGAGACGTCGCTGACCGGCCCTCCGATCCATGATCCCGCCCCAACGCTGTGCCGATCCCGCCGGCGACCCGGGAACAGCTCACCGCCCGAGCACCGGCGCGCACACCGGTTCGTACGGCTCCGGAAGGTCGTAGTCCCGCCATTCTGTCGCGGTGAGGGATCGGGCCGCCGCCTTACAGGCTGAGGCGAATAGATCGCGGTCGGCAGGAAGCGCAACATTCCACAGGCGAATGGTCTTGTCCTGGCTGGTGGTGGCGAGGGTGCGGCCGTCGGGGCTGAACGCCACCCCCTCCACGATGTCGGTGTGGCCGGTCAGGGGGGCGCCGAGTTGGCGGTGGGTGCCCACGTCCCACAGGCGAACGGTCTTGTCCCAACTGGTGGTGGCAAGGATGCGGCCGTCGGGGCTGAACGCCACTCCCTTCACGGTGTCGGTGTGGCCGGTCAGGGGGGCGCCGAGTTGGCGGTGGGTGCTCACGTCCCACAGGCGAACGGTATCGTCGCCGGTGACGGCGAGGGTGCGGCCGTCTGGGCTGAACGCCACCCCGATCACGTCGTCGGTGTGGCCGGTCAGGGGGGCGCCGAGTTGGCGGTGGGTGCTCACGTCCCACAGGCGAATGGTCTTGTCCCAACTGGTGGTGGCGAGGGTGTGGCCGTTCGGGCTGAACGCCACCCCGATCACGTGGCTGGTGTGGCCGGTTAGGGGGGCGCCGAGTGGGCGGTGGGTGTCCACGTCCCACAGGCGAACGGTCTTGTCGTCGCCGACGGAGGCGAGGGTGCGGCCGTCTGGGCTGAACGCCACCCCCTCCACGATGTCGGTGTGGCCGGTCAGCGGGGCGCCGAGTGGGCGGTGGGTGCCTACATCCCACAGGCGAACGGTCTTGTCGTCGCCGACGGAGGCGAGGGTGCGGCCGTCTGGGCTGAACGCCACTCCCTCCACGTAGCCAGTGTGGCCGGTCAGGGGGGCGCCGAGTTGGCGGTGGGTGTCCACGTCCCACAGGCGAACGGTCTTGTCCCGGCTAGCGGTGGCGAGGGTGCGCCCGTCCGGGCTGAACGCCACCCCGAACACGTCGTTGGTGTCGCCGGTCAGAGCCCCGTACAGGTCGTTGGTGTCGCCGGTTAGAGGGGCGCCGAGTTGGCGGTGGGTGCTCACGTCCCACAGGCGAACGGTATCGTCGCCGGCGGTGGCGAGGGTGCGGCCGTCTGGGCTGAACGCCACCTCGATGACGTAGCTGGTGTGGCCGGTTAGAGGGGCGCCGAGTTGGCGGTGGGTGCTCACGTCCCACAGGCGAACGGTCTTGTCCCGGCTAGCGGTGGCGAGCGTGCGACCGTCCGGGCTGAACGCCACTCCGAACACGGTGTCGGTGTGGCCGGTCAGCGGGGGGCCGAGTGGGCGGTGGGTGCTCACGTCCCACAGGCGAACGGTATCGTCGCCGGCGGTGGCGAGAGTGCGGCCGTCCGGGCTGAACGCCACCCCGAACACGGCGCCGGCATGGCCGGTGAGAACGCCTCGTCCGGAAACGGTCAGTACGGTGAGCAGGGCATGGCGGGCGTCATCAGTGGGGGCGAAGTGCCAGCTGGTGGCGGCCAGCACTTGCGCCAGAGTGGAGTTGCTGGCAGCAACACTCTCGCTTTGTGTCGCGAGCTGACGGGAGAGGGCTTCCCGGCTGTTGGATTCAGCCAGGGCCTGCTGGATGCTGGCGCTCTTGGCGGCGATAACGGCCGCTGCCGCTCCCCCCAGTGACGCGATCATCAAAGTGGCCAAGGCGATGATGGTGATCCGGCGGCGCCGGGTGAGGCGCTGTGTCGCATGCTCGCTCGCGCGCAAGAAGGCGTTGACGCTGTGGCTCTGGGCGGGGTGGTGGGCGGGATTGTCGTGCCAGCGCCGGCGTGCGGCGCTGATGGCTTGCAGGCGGGCCTGGTCATACAGGTAGCCGGTTTGGTGATGGTGGCGCTCCCAGCGGGCGGCGTCATCGGACAGTTGCTGCGCCGCCAACAGGTCGGCGCGGCCGGTATCGATCCAGGATCGTAGCTGGGGCCAGGCGCGGATGAGTGCTTCGTGAACGAGTTGGATCGTGTCCTCATCGACCGTCACCAGCCGGGCTCGGGCGAACGCATCAAGCACCCTCGTGGTGGCGAGATCGCCCTCGGCGGTGTCTGTGGTCGGGCGGAGTTCGGTCAAGGCGACGGTACGACGAGTGTCCTCGGTGCCCTCGCCCAAATGCACCAGCTGCAGGAGCAAGCGGCGGGCGACCTGCTGGTCATCCTCGGTCAGGTCATTGAGGGTGTCGTCGGCGGTCTTGGCCAGGGCCTTGGTGATACCGCCGGTGGCGCGGTACCCAGCCAGAGTGAGTCGGCCGTTGTCGCGGCGCTGCCACGTGGCCAGCAGGGCGTGAGACAACAACGGCAACGGCGCACTGAACGTCCCGGCGGTATCGCCCGTGCTGACAGCGTCGGCGCCCAGATCCTGCAACAGAGTGTCGACCAGCCCTTCCTCCAAGATCAGGCCAGTCAGCCGGGCGGGCTGTTCGATCACCTCTCGCAGTTGGTCGCCGGATAGTGGACTGACCACTATCGGATGTTCCAGCGCGCCAGTGAGTTGAGGGTAGGGAGTGCAGTGACCGAAGAAGTCCGCACGCACTCCCAGCACCACCCGTATGCGCCGCCAGGCCACGGCCAGGGCTGCGATGAAGGCCGCGCGCTGGGCGGGCTGGGTGCACTGAGTGAACAGCTCCTCGAACTGGTCCACCACGATGACCGTGTGAGCCGGCAGCTTCGCCGCCAGCTCCTCGAACGGCCGTGTCGTATCTTTCGAGGCCTCGTCAATGCGGTCGTGCGGGCCGACGAGGTCGTAAAGGTTGTCGCGGAGGCGTTCCAGGGGGGCGTCGCCGGGGGTGAGCAGCAGGCAGCGCGCCAAACCCAGTTCGGGGATCAGCCCCGCCTGCAGGAGCGAGGACTTGCCGGACCCGGACGGGCCGGTGACCAGCACCGGCATCCCCTCAGCAGCGTTCACCCGCTGCTTCACGATGTCGGTAAGGTCCTTGCGGCCGAAGAAGAAGGCCGCGTCCTGCACACCGTAGGAATGCAATCCCAGGTAGGGGCTGTGCTGGCCGGGGGCGGCTGCGGGCACCGGCGAGGGGCGTGCGGTGGGTGGCCGGTAGGCGTGGTTGATCACCAGCGGACGGCGCCCGTGAGCGTCGGCGGCCTGACGTCGCGGCACCGGCAGGCGACGCTCGGACAAGATACGGGTCAAGCTGGCGTGCACATCATCCAGCGACAGCAGTGACGGCCCGAGGGGATCACCTCGGGCGAGCACGTCGATCAGCGCGCCAGAGAACGCGGTGCGCAGGTCGCCTGGAACAGCCCAAGCCCTCTCGTCCCTGCTGGTGGCGGTCAGCAGGTAGCTGTCGGGCCAGCCGGTGGCCCGTCCCGCCCAGCAGCAGTCCAAGATCACCACGCTCAGGCGGGCCCGCGCCTGGGACAGCAGCTCACGCACCTGGGCGAACGGCAGCGCCTGATAGACAGCCGACCCCCGCCCCAAGTCCACGGTCGCCTGGGTGGCCAGATACAGCCCGCCATCGGGGCCCAGCAGGCCATGACCGGCGTAGTAGAACAACGCCACTTCGTCGGACCGCTCGGCCACGCTGGCGAGCGCGTCGGCCAGTTCGGCCGGGTCGCGGGGGTCCGGCAGGCAGGTCAGATGCCGGCGATCCAGTCCGGCGTGCTGCACCACGGCGGCAGCCAGGTCGCGCATGCTGGCGGCGGCGGCCGGCACATCCCCGATCACCGCCCCCGCAACTGGGTGGCGGCTCGATCCGACCAGCAGGGCACGCACCCCCGGCCCGGACAGCAACCCCGCGGGCAGACCAATCGCTGGTTCAGCCACCCGGTGTCTCCTCTGGCGCCGGCAAGGGCCGCTCGTTGTTCAGCGCCGTTTCGATCTGCGCCGTCACCGCACGGGTCTGCTCGGCGTTCAACGTCTTGATCCGGGTAGCGCTCACCTGTACTTCGGTCCCATCCGGCCGCTTGACCGTGATCTTCACATCGCTCGTGCGGTACCGCAGCCAGGCGATCACCACCCCGGCCACCACCGCCACCGGAGCACCGGCGAGAACCTGCACAGCCTCGGCCACCGGACCCAGCGCCCCGGTCGGTGGCGGGCTCTCCACCAGGCGGACCCCGCCTCGCAGTTCCGGCTCCTGGCGCATCCAGGCATGCAGGTCCCGCACCTCGGCTGGCGTGTTCGCCGTCACCAGCGGTCCCTTTCGCTGCCCGCCTGACTCGTCGACCGCGCTGTCCTGCGGAATGCCTGTCACCGAACCTCCTCGTCATCTGCTGCCGTGAAAGGAGACGTCGTGCCACCCCACCAGATGATGACGAAACACGGCAAGCCACACACCCGGAATGGCTGTTATGCCTCGCCGTACTTATCTATCGCTGTAACTTGGGTCGCTTGGTGAGGTGATTGTGGAGGCCATCAATGCAACTGGCTTTGGCAACACCCTCGGCTACTCATTGAAATGTCCGGATCCAAACGCCTCACCCGATACCCTCACTGAGGTTCACCAGGACAACCATGTCCGCCGACACTCATCCGCTCGTACGCGGCGTCCTCGGCGCCGTCCAGGTCGTAGACCCATCACCAGGTCAGCGCGACCATGAGTGAGATTCCAGGTGTTGCTGGTGCCAGCCGTCAACCCACAAGGCAACACCAGCCTGAAGGGCTGTTCCTACTTCAGGCATTCGCCTGGCAGGGGGCAATGGCTCTTTACGCAACCACCGTTCCCAGCCCATCCTCTCCCCGCGACCGCGACAAATAAAGAGTTTGAAAGGTCAGGGTTCATGGCGGGCCGTTGGTGAGGGTCAGGCCGGTGTGCGTGACGAAAGCGCCGAGCAGGCTGGACCGGTACTGCATCCGCTTGAGCCGGGTGCGGATCAGCGCGGCGAGCTGATCGAGAGTGGCGGGGGCGAGATTGCCCAGGCTGCGTTTGAGATGGGACCAGACGCCCTCGGTGGGGTTGAGTTCCGGCGCGTAGGAGGGCAGATAGAACACCGTCAGCCACGGACGGCCCTCGATCAGGCGGCGCATCAGCGCGTCTCGATGAGCGGTCAGGTCGTCCCAGACCAGCACGATCGGGCCGCCGAGTTGCCGGTGAGCGGCATCGAGCAGGCGCGCTTAGTCGACCTCGCGAAAGCCTTTCTGCTCGCCGCGGCGACCGCGATACAGCAGCATGCGGTAGATCAGGCGAGTGCGCTGGCCGGGCTTGAGACAGATCAGCCCGGCCAGCGAGACACGTCCGGAGCCCTTGCCGGAGACGGTGACGACCGGGGTGTGGCCCTGGCGGGACCAGGTACGGGCCTTGGGCGGCCTCAGCGATTGGCCTGCTTCGTCCTCGAAGCAGATCCACGCGTCCTGGTCCCGCGCCGTTGTTCCACGGTCGGCCACGTCTCCTTGATCCACGTGGCCACCGCTGCCTCGTCCCGCTCGGCGGCCCGGCGTTGGGGCGCCTGCGGGCTCCAGCCGAGCCGGTGCAGCAGATAGGAGGTGCCACGCAGGGTGTGTGCGGCACCTGTCCCGGCCGGAGCGGGAATCCGCTATTCGCTTCGTTATCGGTGTAATACACCCGGAGATCGGGATGGGCGGCAGTGTCCTGCCCGAATCACTCACGCGGGTAGGCCCCCGACTGGCCGCCGTCCCACAGCCTTGCCCGGCGCCAGGTGAGCTACCCGGTCGACCAGACCAGATCGCTGACGACCTGCCTGCCGTCCTCGGAACTCTCTCCGAAGCGACCCGCCCCGCGACCATCCGCTCCCGTCCGCACCACGGCTCCACTGCGAGTCCAGGCCAGCCGGTACGGCAAGCGCTATGCACCATCCGGCAACCGCGCCGATGCGATCGTCCCGTTTCCAAGGTCAACCGCCCGGCGTCAGTCCGCATGCGGCCAGCCCCGAGGTCTTCGCCCGCCTAGGGTTCGACGGTAAAATCAGGTCTCACTCCTGAGGAGCGGGATATGACGGTGCCATGGTCGGCCGCAGGTCCTGCGGGAGCCGTCGGTGACTCGTGGTCGTATCGGGACCTGGAGTTCGCCCCGCTCCCGTCGTCGTGTCGCGGGCTGCTGGCGGAGCTCCGGGCCTCCGCGGATCCGCCGCCTCCCGGCGGGTACGCGCCGGGCCAGGTGGGATCGCCGCTCAAGGTGGCGGAGGAGTTGTTCGGCTGCCTGTTCCGCGCCGCCTTGGCGCGGGGCGAGCACGAGCACGGCTGGTTCGTCTGGCAGGACCTCGACAACGAGTTGGCGGTGCACGCGGAGGAATGCAGGGTCGCGGTCCTGGAGGGGCTGATCCTGGTCGGGCTGCGGACGTTCTGCGACCAGATCCCCCGGACCGGTAGCGCCGACGTCGAACTCGTCGTCCCGTTCGCCGTGGGCACGCCTCAGCGACCGGCCGGTCTGGTGGCCGTCGCCGAGACGGCCGCCCGAGGCCCCTCGCTGCTGGTCGGGATCTGGGGCGAGACCGCCGTGGCCGCCTCGTGGCAGGCGCTGGTCGCGGTGTGGCGTTACGTGGCGGCGCTGGCGGGCGAGGACCAGAACTGCCGCCCGCTGCTGCCGGGAGCGGTCTACGCCAGCCCCGGAATGCTCATAGTGGTGCCCCAGGCCATCCACGCTATCGACCGTGAGGTGGGCGCATGACCGATTCGCCACCACCCCAGTTACTCCAGCTCGCGCTGGCCCTGGGCATCGTCAGGCTCGAACCGGCGGAGCCAGCCCCGCGAGCCGTCGTCGATCAGGCGTTCTTCGCCGACCCCGGCCGACATCTCGGCGCGCTGCTGGCCGATCCGGTACGCCGCCAGGCGGCCTTGGACCTCGCCGCGGCACTGCTCGGGACGGCACGGGAGGTGGCTCCCCCCGGATCGGCGGCGACGTGGATCCCGCTGACGGGGGTCGGCGGGGACGCGGGCGCCCTCTTCCTCGTCGTCGAGGCCTCCGGCGAGGAGGTGACGCTGGCGATCGCCGGGCGGGCCACGCTGCGCGCCGGTGAGACGCGCTGCTCGGCGACGGTCGCCGTGCCGATGCTGGCGGTCGGTCAGGGTGGCGGCCGGCTCCTGCTCGGGACGGACGCCGGGGGCATCGAGCTGACCGTGGCCGTCGACCTGCCCGAGACGTCGGCCGAACCCGCGCTGGGCGGCCTGGGCCTTGCCGTACACCTGCCCACCTCCGGCGACGCCCCGCCGCGTCTGCTCGTCAGGCTGCGCGAGCTGCGGCTGCCGGGCAGCCCGGCGCGGGATGTCGTCCTGGGGGACGGCGACCTGCCCGGCGAAGCCGGCGAGCTGATAAAGGTGATCGCCGACCTCGGGCTCGGGCTGCTGCAGACCAGGGCCGGGCTCGATCCCGCGACCGCAGGCCGGCTCCGGCCGCTGCTGACGATGCTCGGCCTCGGCGACACCTCGATGATCCCGCCGCTGCCGCTGGCGGAGATCCCCAGGGCCGGGCCGGTAGTCCTGGCCGACTGGGTCAGGGCGGTGTTCGTCCCCAAACCCGGCGACCCCGTCCCACCGCTTCCCGCCCGCGCCTGGTTGGCGGCCCTGGCCGAGCTCCTGGATCTGCCTCCGCAGGCGCCGGTGCCCGGCGACGGCACGCCCGGTTCGCCCTACCTGCTCCGCCTCTCCCCGCTGCCCGGGGTGACCGCCGACCTCCGGCTGGTCGTCGAGGCTGCCGACGACGCGCTGCTCCTGCGGCTCGGTCTCGGCGTATGGGCGGAGATCTCGGCTGCCGTCTCGGTCCACGCCGACGCCGATCTCGTGTCCCTGCGCCTGGGCCGTGACCCCGGCCTCGACTGGCTGCCTGGCGCCAAGGTGAGCGCCCGGCTCAGCGGCGGGAACGGTCCACTGCTGCGGCGGCCGGACGCCCCCGCCCGGGCGAGCCTGGCAGTGGACGCCCTGTCGGCCGGCTTCCGGCTGGACGGCGACCGCCGGGTGGCGCTGGTGCTGGAGGCCGAGGGCGTCGTCCTGGCCGGGAACCCGTATCCACGTCTCGACCTGTCCAGCGTGGAGGCCCTGACCGACGCCGCGGCGAAGGTCAGCACTGACGCGCTTGCCGACGTGCTGGCCGAGCTCTTCGCAGCCGCTGGAGGCGGGGACGGCGAGCGCCGCGCTGCCGCGCTCCTGGCCCTGCTGGCGCTGCGGGCGCCCGACGCCGGCTGGCCCATCCCGCTGCCCCCGATCACCGAGGTGGTCAGCGATCCCGTCGGCGCGCTGTCGCGCTATCACGCCGGAGCGCTCCTCGACGGCACCTGGGGCCTGCTCGCTGCCGAGCTGGCGACGCTCATCGGCGCACCCGCACCGGCGGGGGCCGGAACCGCCGCCGACCCCTGGGTGCTCGTTCCCCTCGGCACGGCGGAGCTCCCGGGCGCGCTCACCCTGCTGGTGTGGCGGTCCGGCGACGACGACCTGCCCGCTCTCCAGTTTGGAGTACGGCTCGCGCAGCCGTCCCTGGCGATAGTGGGCGGGACCGTCGTGCTCGCCGGCACGCTGGAGCTCGCCCGCCTTACCCTGCCCCCGTCGGCGATCCCGTCCGTGCGGATCTTGACTGCGGCGAGCCTCGGCCTCTCGCTGGGCGACGACCTCTCCCTCGATGCTGGGCCCATGCGCCTCACCGTCGGCGAGCTCGGGATCTCCACCGGCTGGCGGCAGGGGGAGGGATGGTCGGCCCGCGCGAGGATCACCAGGGGCAGCGCCGAGATCGACGGGACGGCGGTCCCGTTCCCCGACCCCTGGGAGTTCGGGACCGGGCAACCCCTGCTCCCGCCGGACCCGGATTCACCCATGTGGACGGTTCTGACCCGCCTGGCCGGGATCGCGCTCCTGCGGACCGTCACCGGCGCAGGACCGGCCGGTTTCCTCGATTCGCGAGCGCTGGCGGCGGGCCTGCTGGGCTGGCTGTCCTTCGACGGACGGCTGCGTGTGGACTCGGCGGACGCCGGCATCGACCTGTCGGATCTCGCCGCGGGCTGGCCCGCTCTGTCTCTCCCCATGCTCGCAAACGACCCGCTCGGCGCCCTGCGGTCCTGGCTCGCCGCCGTGCTGGACGGCGAGAACGATCTCAGTCTCGCCGCGATCGCCCTGCTCCGGCATGTGACCGCCGGTGACTCTGGTTTGGACCTCCAGGTCGCGGGAGCGGGCACGTACGTCGATCCGTGGTCGTTGCCGATCGGCGACACCGGCGCGGCGGCCCTGCTGTGGCTGGATCCGGACGGCCCCAGCCTGGCCGGGCTGTCCGGCGTGCTCGACGGGCTCCTCCCGGCCGATCTGGCGGAGGCCGTTGCCGGTACGGCTCCGCTGCCCGGCCCGGATCGCCTCATCGAGATCCTGCACCACGTCGCCCGCTTCGACGTGGAGCTTCGCGACCTGCTCGACGGCCGCGACGGCCTCGCCGCAGCGCTCGGCGAACTGCTGGACAGCGCGGGCGGGGGCGACGGGATCCTCCCGGCCTCCGCGCAGGTCATGCCCGGCTCCATGATCGCCCCGGTGGAGCTGACCGGCACGCATCTGGCGGCCCCCGGCGGCTTCGTCCTGAGCGACCACCTGCCCGCCGCCGACCCCTCCCGCACCCTCTACGCGCTGGCGGACCTGCCGGGCGTGAGCCCGTGGCCCGGGCAGCCCGCCGCGACCGGTGCCCGGCTCCTGGACCTGCGCACACCGGGCCTGGCCGCCGATTCCTTCGATCTCGGCGGCCTGGCTGCCAGCGGGCCCTGGTACGTGCTGCTCCCCGCCACGGAGGAGTCGACGGCACGGCTCAGGCGAACCGTCGCCGAGCTCCGGCAACTGACCGGTCGCGCCGTCCACCTGGTGGCGCACTCGCTGGCGGTCCGGCCCGCCGCCCGGATCTGGGCCGAGGGCGGCGCGGCCCAGCTCGTGACGCTGGCAGGCCCTCTGTCCTCCGCCCCGGCCGCCGGTCCGCTGGAGGCGCTGGGACGAAGCGAGATCCGCGACGCCTTCCGGCTGCTCCAGGCCCTGGTGGCCCGGGTGCCGGAGACCACGGTCCTGCGTGAGCTCTGCACCGTCTGGGCGACCGTGCTGGGCGACGCGACATCGGGGAGCAGGCCCAGGCCGTTCCCCGTCGCGGCGTTCGCCCCGGCCCCGGCGGTCTCGCCCGCCCAGGGGACGAATCCGCCACTGACCGTCATCTCCGCCCTCTCCGCTGACGCGCTGCGCCTGGAACTGGCAAGTCTGGTGGCGGCCGTGTGCGGGCAGATCCGCCGGCGGCTTCCTGGCGGCTCGGCGGCACCCGCCCGCCAGCCGGTCAGCAGCCTGGGCCTCGGGCTCTCCCTGGCCCGTACGGCAGGCGAGGCGATCTCCTGCCGGAGCACCACGCGCCTCGACCTCATCCGGATCGAGCTGGTGGCGGGGGCCGCCTCGCTCGGCCCGGTCCTCCCCCGAGTCCAGACGCACCTGTCGATCGGGCGCCCGGACGGCTGGCTGGCCGATCCCGGTCCGGGCTCCCCTAGCACGGCCAGGCTGCGCCGGGTGGACCTCGCCGTTACCGCCGGAAGCGGCGGCGAGGCCGCCGAGGTGTCGATTGTCCTGCATGACGCGGCGTTGGACGGGGTGACCCGCGGGCGCGTGCGGATCTCCGGCGGAGCCCTCGACGCGGCCTCGCGCAGCTTCCTCGGCCTGCTGGCCACGGCGCTCTCGCCGCGACCTCCGGGTGGCCCTGCCCGCGACCTGGTCGATCTCCTGGTCGCCCTCGGCGTGGCCCAGGTCGCCTCCGACGGCGGAGTCGTCTTCCTCGCAGATCCGCTGGAACGCCTGCTCACCGATCCCGGTCCCGCCCTGGACGCCGTCCTGCTCACCGGCGACGCCGGGCGTGAGCCCCTGCGGCGGCTGCTCCGGCTGTCGGGGACGGCTGACTCGCTGGTCTCGTTCGCGGCGGCGGGCGTCACGGTCCGGTCCGACACTCCGGCAGCTCTCACCGTGGCCACCGGCGAGGCCGGGTTGCCGATCGCTGATGTGGCGACGCTGCACGCGCGGCTCACCGTCTCCGGTGAGCGCCCGCCTGAGGTGGCTGCGCTGCTGCGGTGCGGCGGGGTCGAGGCGGAGCTGCTGCCCACACCCGACCCGCCCGCTCTCGCCCGCCTCATCTTGCTGGTCACCGCTGGCGAGGTCGCCCGGTGGGGGCTCCAGCATCTCCGCGATCAGGGCGTCACGGTCGATCCGCTGCTCGACGCGGTCGGCCTGCTCGCCCATCCCCGGTCGTCGCCGAACCGGGCCCTGCCCTCCTCGGTACGCAATCCGGCCGCGCTGCTCACCAACCCCGGCAGGCTGCTGGCCGACCAGTTGGGCGCCGACGCGCCGGGCGAGCCGTTCCGCCTGGCGCCGGGCAAGCTCCTGGCGCTGATCACCTCGGTGGCGCAGCTGGCCGGGGCCCCCGGCGGGCCCGGCGG